>CALMAN010000097.1 GCA_937859835.1 uncultured Acidipila sp.
GGCCGGCCCGCACGGATGTGGCAGGGCGCCAACGCGGTCGAGGCCCCGGTTCTGGAGCTGAACAAGCAGGGGGGAACGCTCCAAGCACACGGCGACGAGCAGGCGCGGGCCGCCGGCACCGTGCACGCGGCCTTTTCCGGCAGCAAAGCCGGGCCCTCGGCTACCGCCGGGACCCTGACACGCGTCAGCGCCGACAGGCTTTTCTACTCGGACGCGACCCGGGTCGGGGATTTTCGCGGGGCGGTCGTGGCCGAGCAGCCCAGCGGGGTCGTCCACGCGGAAGCGGCCCAGGTTTTCCTGACCGAAGCCCCTCCCGGCCAGCCCTCGCAGCTTGACCGCATGGTGGCCACCGGGCACGTTGTGCTCACCCAGCCGGGGCGGCGCGGCACCGGCGACCGGCTCCTGTACACAGCGGCCGACGGCAACTACCTGCTCAGCGGCACCCCGGCCGAGCCGCCGCGCGCCACGGACTCCCAAAAGGGCGCGACCACGGGCGCGGCGCTGCTGTTTCGGAACAGCGATAATAGCGTGGAAGTGCTGAGCCACGACGCGGAAGGGAACAGCCGTCGCACGGTGACGGATACCCGGTCACCCAAGTGATGCAAAAGCTTTCGACCGACGAGATTGGCAAAAGCTACAAAGGCCGGCAGGTCGTCCGCGGCGTGTCGATCACGGTAAGCCAGGGCGAGGTGGTCGGCCTGCTGGGACCAAATGGCGCCGGCAAAACCACCAGCTTCTACATGATGGTGGGTCTGGTCACGCCCGATTCCGGCCGCATCCTGGCCGACGCCGTCGAGATTACGCGCGTGCCCATGTACCTGCGCGCACGCAACTACGGCATCTCCTACCTGCCCCAGGAACCGTCCGTTTTCCGCAAGCTTTCGGTCGAAGACAACATCCTGGCGGTCCTGGAAGCGCAGTCGATCACCGCTGCCGAACGTCGCTCGCGCACCGAGCGGCTGATAGAGCAGCTCAACCTCGGCCATATCCGCCGCACCCAGGGCTACGCACTTTCGGGCGGCGAGCGCCGCCGGGTCGAGATCGCGCGCTGCCTGTGCATCCGGCCCTCGTTCATTCTGCTGGATGAGCCTTTTTCGGGCATCGATCCCCTGGCTGTCGATGACCTCCAGGAGATCATCTTTGGGCTCAAAAACAGCGGCATCGGCGTGCTCATCACGGACCACAACGTCCGGGAAACGCTGTCGGTCACGGATCGCGCCTACATCATCAATGAAGGCCGCATCTTCCGCGACGGCACGCCCCGGGCGCTTGGCTCCGACCCGGAAGTACGCCGGATCTATCTGGGAGAGAACTTTTTCCTCGACTGAGCCGTGTTCCCGCCGCCGTCCCCCCGGCCGGCCACCCTTGTTACGGAAGAGTGACGAAAGCTGGTTGCCGGGTGTCTACTTTCGGTAGACTGCGGCCAACACTCCGTAGGCAAACGAGGTTTTCACCCGAGGCATGGTTTCACTCCAGCCCAAATTGAATCTGCGGGTCGCGCAGCGCCAGATCCTCACTCCTGGCCTGATGCAGATGGTCTCGGTCCTTGCGCTCAACAAGATTGAGCTCAAGGACATGATCCAGACCGAGATCGCCGAAAACCCCGTGCTGGAAGAGCTTGAAGAGTCGGTGCCGATGCTGGACCACGTGGCCAGCCGGGAAGCTGAGCGCGAACTGCCCGCTGCGGCGGCTGAAGAACGCGAGCGGGAAGACCCCTTCGAGGAGATCGACTTCGGCTCGTACTTCCAGGAGTACCTTGACCCCGGGTTCCGCTCGCCGCAAAGCTTTGAGCTGTACGACAAGCCGTCGATTGAGAACTACCTGTCGGCGCCCGGCTCGCTGATCGACCACCTGCAGTGGCAGGTTGGCTCCTTGACCCTTTCGCCCCTGCTGCGCGCGGCCGTTGAGTACATCCTGGGCAACCTGGACGAGGATGGCTACTGTGCCACGGCCGAGGGGGAGCTGCACGCCGGATGGCTGCGGGAGCTGGCTGCGTCGCGCGAGTTGCGGCAGGAAGGCGCCCCCGATGCCGAGTCGCTGCTGGCGCAGGCCCTTACCGTGGTGCGGGCGCTTGACCCGGTCGGCATCGCCGCGGCTGACCTGCGCGAGTGCCTGCTGCTCCAGATCGCGGCCTGCCAGGGCAAGGTGCGCCACGTGCCCGGCGAGGATCCGGCGGCCGAGCGCCGCGCCGCCATGCTCGCGGTGGCCCAGCGCATCGTCGACACCTGCCTGCAGCTGCTGCACAAGCGCGACCTGCGCGAGTTGAGCAAGGCCGCCCGGGCCACGCAGGAAGAGGTTGCCGAGGCGCTCGACTTTATCCGGACACTCGACCCCAGGCCCGGGCAGCGCTTCCAGCAGGTGGATGCGAGGCTGATCGAGCCTGATATCTCGTTTGTGAAGCGCGGCGAGGAGTACGTCGCCGTCATGGACGATGAGGGCCTCCCGACGCTGCGGCTGAACCGCGACTACCGCAAGCTGCTGGGCAAGGGCGAGGCAGAAAAGGATGTCAAGGACTACGTCAAGGAGCGCTACCGCTCGGCCCTGCAGCTGATGCGCAACATCGAGCAGCGGAAGAACACCATCCTGCGCACCTGCGAGGCGATCGTGCGCCGCCAGGGCGAGTTCCTGGAGCACGGGGTGGAGCGCTTGAAGCCGATGATGATCAAGGAGGTTGCCGAAGAGATCGGGGTCCATCCTTCGACGGTCAGCCGCGCGGTGTCGAACAAGTACGCGCATACGCCCCAGGGCGTTTTCGAGCTGCGCTTCTTTTTCTCGGAAGGCGTCAATGGCCCGGAAGGTTCCGGCACGCCGCTGATGCTGCTCAAGCGCCGGGTCAAGAAGTTGATCGAAGAGGAAGACCCACGGAAACCCCTGACCGACGACCACATCACCCTGCTGCTGCAAAAGGACGGCATCGACGTGACCCGGCGTACGGTGGCAAAGTATCGCGAGGATATGCGCATCCCAAGTACGCATCAGCGGCGCGTGCGCGGGTAGGCCCTTCGTCCCCCAGCAACGCACCCCCTGACGAGGAGCAACCGATGGAAGTGGAATACACGGGCAGGCAGACAGTCGTTACCGACGAGCTGCGCACGCTGGCGGGCCCTTTTCTGAGCCGCCTGGAAAAGATGCTGGGCCGCGACATGAGCGCGCACGTGGTGGTCACGGCGGAAAAGCACCGGCAGATGGCCGAGGTCACCGTCAAGTCGCGCAAGCATGAGCTGGTGGGCTTAAGCGAAACGCCGGCGAGCCTGGAATCGGCGCTGCGCCAGGCGCTTGAAAAAGCAGAAGCGCAGGCGATCCGCTTCAAGGAAAAGCGGGCAACGCAGAAGCGCCTGCCCAAGGATGAAAAAAGCACGGTGGAAACGGCGCTGGCCCGCCCCGGCAAGGCGAAGCGAACCGGGCTGCTCGCCACCGCGGACTCACCGCTTGACGAGGCGCTCGGCTTGCAGCCGGATGGCGCGCCCGCAAGCCTTGCCGAAGCTCCGGCACGCAATGGAAACAGCGGCAAGGCGGCCGAGCCCGAGCCCCACGTCACCCGCTCGATCGACGCCGTGGCGCTGCGTCCCATGAGCCTCGAGGAAGCCATCAAGGAGCTCGAAACCAGCAACCGGGACATCTTTGTCTTTCGCGACCGGGCCGGGCTCATTCGCATCCTGCACTGCAAGCGCAACAACACGCTTGAGTTGATCGAGCTGCCGTAGCGAAGCGCGTGAGCGAACCCGGCCCAACCCGCGAGCTGGTCGTGCTCACCGGCCTTTCCGGGTCGGGCAAAGGCTCAGCGCTCAAGGCGTTTGAGGACCTGGGCTACTACTCGGTCGACAACCTGCCCATCGAGCTGTTGCCGCAGTTCGCCGAGTTGATCGCGAACTCCGGCAGCTCGCCCAAGGCGGCCATCGTGGTGGATGTGCGCGAAGGGGAAGCGCTCGAGCATCTCCCGGCAACGCTGCTCAGCATGCGCAAAACCCTGCCGGTCACGGTGCGCTACATGGAAGCGGCGCGGCCGGCCCTGCTGCGGCGCTACTCGGAAACCCGGCGTCCCCACCCCCTGGGCGCCGACAACTCCGTCGAGTCGGCGCTGGACGCGGAACGAACCCTGCTCGAGCCGGTGCGCAACGTCGCCGATGTGGTGCTGGAAACGACTAACTTCAACGTCCATGAGCTGCGGGCGTACCTGCACACCCGCTTCGGCGCGGACGCCGGCAAGAGCCTCCTGATCTCGGTCACCAGCTTCGGCTACAAAAATGGCGTCCCGCTTGGCGCGGACCTGGTGATCGATGTCCGCTTCCTGCCCAACCCGCACTTTGTGCTGGAGTTTCGCCCGCTGACCGGGCAGGACCGGCAGATCGTTGACTACGTGAGCAGCTTTCCGCAGACGGGGGAGTTCCTCGAGCGCACCATGGGGCTGCTGCTGTTTCTTCTGCCCCACTACATCCACGAGGGAAAAAGCTATCTCACCGTGGCCTTTGGCTGCACGGGCGGCCAGCACCGCTCGGTGATGATCGCCGAGGAGGTTGGCCGGCGGCTCGCGGCCGAAGCGTACCGCATCAAGGTGACGCACCGGGACATGCCGCGCTGAGGTGCTCGCGCAATCCGGTTCGCCTCACTACACTGTGGGGAGAGGAAACGGCGGTGCGAAGCAGGCGAGCGAAGCAGGCGGGGCAGTGAAGCGCATTGTGCGGCTTCTTGGCTACCTGCGCCGATATGCGCTCGAAGCCTCGGCCGCCGTCGTCCTGATGGCGCTGGTCGGGCTGCTGGAAGCGTTTCGTGTTCTGCTGATTGGCCCGATCTTTGACAACGTGCTGCACCCGGGCGCTCCCACCCGCGCGGTGCCGCTGTTCGGCAGCTTCAATGGGCGCTTCGGCACGCGCCTGGAGGTTGACCTCCATACGTTTGTGCCGCACATCTTCCACAACGAGTGGGCGGTGGTCGGCTTCGCGCTGGTGGCTTCAACCTTGCTCAAAAGCGTGTGTGATTTTTCCGGCACGTATCTGGTGAACTATGCCGGCTTTGGCCTGATTACCGACCTGCGCGACGACCTGTACGAGACCATGCTGCGCCGCTCGGTCTCGTTTTTTCAAAAGCACGCCACCGGGACGCTGCTTTCCACGCTCATCAACGACATTGAGCGTGTGCAGTACGCGATGTCCTCGGTGCTCGCGGACTTTCTCCAGCAGTTTTTCACGCTCCTCTTTACGCTCGTCGTGGTGGTCGCCCTGGGCGGCCGGCTTGCCTGGCTGCTGCTGCTCTTTGTGCCCGTTGTGATCCTGTCGGTGCGCCGCATCGGGCGCAGCGTGCGCAAAACAACGCGCGGCGGGCAGGACAAGCTCGCCGAGATCCAGAACATCCTCCACGAAACCATCACCGGCAACCGCATCGTTAAGGCGTTCACCATGGAGCGCTGGGAGTTGAGCCGCTTCCGGGCTGCGGCGCGCCGGCTTTTCCGCGCCAACCTGCGCTCGGTGCGGGCGCAGGCCCTGTCTTCTCCGCTGATGGATGCGATCGGGGCAATCGCGATCGCGCTGCTGCTGCTTGCCGGACGCGGGCAGATCCAGCGGCACACCCTGACCGAGGGCCAGTTCTTCACCTTTATCGTCGCGCTCTTTAAGCTGTACGACCCGGTGCGCAAGTTCGCGCTCTACTACAACAGCTTTCAGCAGGCGCTTGGCGCTTCGAGCGAAATCTTCCGCTTCATCGACGAGCAGGACGAGCTGGCCGAAAAGCCGCACGCTGTCCGGCTCACGGGCTTTGCGCACGCGATCGAGCTCCAGGACGTGGGCTTCCGCTACGCCACCGGCGAAGGCGAAAAGCAGGTACTCTTTGGCGTCAACCTGACGATCCACGCCGGGGAGGTGGTGGCGCTGGTGGGCCCGAGCGGAGCCGGCAAGTCGACGCTGGTAAACCTGATCCCGCGCTTTTTCGACGTGACCTCGGGCCGTATCCTCATTGACGGCCGTGACCTGCGCGACGTCAGCATGCGGTCGCTGCGCGAGCAGATCGGCAAGGTCACGCAGGAGACGATTCTGTTTAATGACACCATCCGCAACAACATCGCCTACGGGCGGCCCGATGTCCCGCTCGGGCGCGTGGAAGCGGCAGCCCGGGCCGCGCTGGCCCATGACTTCATTGCGCGGCTGCCCGAAGGCTACGATACCCCCATCGGCGAGCGGGGGTTCCGGCTCTCGGGCGGCGAGCGCCAGCGCATCGCGATTGCCCGCGCCCTGCTCAAGGACGCCCCCATCCTGATCCTGGACGAGGCCACTTCTTCGCTGGACGCGGAAAGCGAAGCGCTGGTGCAGCCGGCGCTTGGCAACCTGATGGCGGGCCGCACCGTGATTGTGATCGCGCATCGGCTTTCGACGGTGCGCCGGGCCACGCGCATCGGCGTGATGGAGGGCGGCGCACTGACCGCGATCGGCACGCATGAGGAGCTGCTGCGCCGCTCGCCCACCTATCGACGACTGGTTGAACTGCACTTTGCAGCGATGGCTGCCGAGGAGGTGAGAGCGTGAAGGAGGCGGAGTGGGCCGAGGGGCTCGGGGAGCCGCAAGCGGACGCGCGGGACGGGGAAGCCCACGCACGCGGTGCGCTGGCGCCGAGCGTGGCTGCCGGGCAGACCGAGGTGGACTCCGAGGTTTGCTCTGCAGTGTGCTCCGAGGTGTGTTCCATGACCGGCTACGCGCGGGTGGCAGCGCGCCTGGGCGAAGGGCCGGCGCTGACGCTCACGCTCAAAAGCATCAACCATCGCTTTCTCGATCTGCAGCTGCGGCTGCCGGCCGGCGCCGAAGCGCTCGAAGCCGCGGTCCGCGGGGAGTGCAGACGGGCGCTGGCCCGCGGCCATATCGAGTGCACGCTGACGCTTGACCGGGTGTCGAAGCGGGAAGGCGGCGAGCGTCGCAGCCCCGCCACCTGCTTCGATCTCGGGGCGCTGCGGGCGTATGTCGAAAGCTTTCGCGCGGCCGCGCTCGAGCTTTCGCTCCCCGCCGAGCCCGACCTGAACGTTGCCGCACAACTGCCCGGCATGCTGGTGCCGAACCCGGAGCGCCCCGAAGACTCGGACGCCGAATCGCAGGCGAACCTCGAGGAGATGCTGGCGAGGGAAACGCCGCGCCTGCTGACCAGGGCGCTTGCCGAGCTGAAAGCGATGCGGGCGCGCGAGGGCCGGGCGCTGGCGGCGCTGCTGCGCGAGGGCCTAGACCGGCTTGGCACCCTGGTCGACGAGGTCGGGGCGCTGCGGAGCTCGGTGCAGGGGGCCCAGTTTGCGCGGATCGCCGGGCGGCTGGATGCGCTGGTCGGCCGCACCTTTGATCGCGACCGGGTGTTTGCCGAAGCCGCGCTGCTGGCCGAGCGCGGAGATGTGGAGGAGGAAGTGGCGCGCATGCACACGCACATCACGCACTTCCACGCGCTGCTCGACGGCGGCGGGGAGATCGGCAAAAAGCTTGATTTTCTACTGCAGGAGATGAATCGCGAGGCCAACACGCTGCTGTCAAAAACCGCCGGAGTGACCGGGGGCGGCGCCCGCATCACCGAGTGCGGCCTGGCGATGAAGGCGGAAATCGAGAAACTGCGCGAGCAGGTGCAGAATCTCGAGTAAGCCTGCGGGCGGTCGGTCGGAGGAGGGAAGTGGCAGGCATTCTTTTCATCATCTCGGCGCCTTCCGGCTCGGGAAAATCCACGCTGGTGGCGCAGATCCGCTCGCTGGTCACGGATCTCGAATTTGCAGTCTCCTACACCACGCGCCCCCCGCGCGGCTCGGAAGCAACGGGGCGCGAATACCATTTCGTGTCCGTTCCGCAGTTTGAAGCCATGATCGCGCAAGGAGCCTTTCTGGAATACGCCGACGTGTTCGGCAACTATTACGGCACGGCGCGGCAAAGCCTCGTGGACGCAAGCGCCCACGGCAAGGACCTGCTGCTCGATATCGACGTACAAGGCGCCGAACAGGTGCGGACGCGCATGCCGGAAGCGGTGGGGGTGTTTGTGCTGCCTCCCACGCCGGAAGTGCTGGAAGCGCGCCTGCGCAATCGCAGCCGGGCAGAGGGCAGCCTCGATGACGCGGTGCTTGCGCGCCGCCTACTCAAGGCGCGGAGCGAAATCCGGAATTACTTTCGCTACAACTACGTTCTGCTGAACGACGTTTTGGATATCGCGGTTGACGAGCTTTCGGCTATTGTGGCGGTAGAGCGATTCCAGCGTTTCGGCATCCTGCCGGGAAACGCCGCGGAGCTGGAACGGCTCCAGGCCCTGGCCGCCGGCTGTTGCCAGGCCGGCATTCGTATACGACTGGAACCAGTGCTGGCCGCCTTTGGCGTACAGAGCGGCGGCACAGGAGCAGGGCAGCACCTTTTGGGAGGCACGGCATGAAGCTTGAACATGAGTTTGACAGCAACTTCCGCTACGTCATCGTGGCGGCCCGCCGCGCGCGGCAGCTCCAAAACGGGTCGAGCCCGCTGGTCGCCACCCGCTCTTCCAAGGCTTCCAAGATCGCCCAGGACGAAATCTCGGCCGGGGTCGTGCAGCATGTCCGGCATGACACCCCGGTCATCAAGCCTGGTTTCGACGCGCCGGATATCCCGCGCTTCGCTTAACGCCCGAGGATGCACAACGGGACCCCGAAGTAAGATGGTGGGGAACGGAGCGTGCCCTTGAAGATCACCCTGGGTGTCACCGGCGGCATCGCCGCGTACAAGGCGGCTGAGCTCCTGCGCGCCCTGCAGGCCAAAGCGCTGGATGTGCAGGTCGTTATGACAGAAGGGGCCCAGCGCTTTGTGCAACCGCTGACCTTTGCGGCGCTTTCTGGCCACCGTGTCATTACCAGCCTGTGGAACGAGGGGACAGCCGACGGCCCTGCCATGGAGCACATCGAGCTCGCGCAGCGGACCGACGCGCTGCTGGTCGCGCCCGCCTCGGCCGATACGCTGGCGCGCTTCGCCGCGGGCCGCGCAGACGATTTTCTGTCCACCCTGTACCTGGCCACGGCCGCTCCGGTGGTGCTGGCGCCCGCAATGAACGTACGGATGTGGGAGCACGCAGCCACGCAAAGCAACGTAGCGCTGCTCGAGGAGCACGGCGCCACCGCGATCGCTCCCGAGGCCGGCGCGCTTGCCTGTGGCATGTATGGCAGCGGCCGCCTCGCCGATACGCAAGTTGTGGTCGAAACCGTACTCAGCGTGCTCGACCGGCGAGAAGACCTGGCCGGTGAAACCGTGCTCCTGTCTGCCGGCGGCACCCGCGAAGCGGTGGACCCGGTGCGCTTCCTCGGCAATCGCTCCAGCGGCAAGATGGGCTACGCGCTGGCCGAGGCGGCGAGCCGGCGTGGGGCGCGCGTCATCCTGGTGTCTGCCCCGACCGCGCTCCGGGCCCCGGGCGGCTGTGAGATGGTGCCGGTAACCACGGCCGGAGAGATGCGCGCGGCCCTTCTGGACCACCTTCCGCAGGCATCGGTGGTGATCATGGCGGCAGCGGTGTCTGACTACCGCCCACGCCTGGTCGCCGAGCAGAAGCTGCGCCGCGCAGGCCCCCTGACGCTTGAACTGGAGCCGACCGAGGATATTCTGAGCGAGCTCGTGCGCCATCGCGCGCCAGGGATGCTGGTGGTCGGGTTTGCCGCGGAAACCGAAGACGCCCTCGCCAGCGGACGGGCAAAGCTGCTCCGCAAGGGTGCCGACGCGATCGTTCTCAACGACGTTTCGCGCGAAGGGGTCGGCTTTGACTCGGACCGGAATGCCGCAACCTTTCTGACCCCAACGACCGCCACGGAGCTGCCGGAAATGTCCAAGCGCGTCCTTGCCGACCGGATCCTGACGGAGGTGCGGCAGCTCCGTCGCCCGCAAACCATGCTGTCCGAAAGCGGGGCGGGCGCCGGACTGGGCCAGGGTCGCTAGGGTGCGACCACCGCTGGCGCCGGACGTTGCGGCCCTGCTGCGGGCGCAGCTTGGCTTTCTGCGCGATCTGGGCATCCATGACTTGTACCGGCGTGAGCCGCGGGGGGGTTCCACGCTGGCCTCGCCTGCGCTGCATTCCGAGGGCCTAAATACCGAGGCTCCGGATGCCAAGGTCCTGAATCCGAAAGTCCCGGGCCTCGAAGACCTCCATCCGGCATGTACCGCTCCGGAGATTTC
>CALMAN010000098.1:0-269 GCA_937859835.1 uncultured Acidipila sp.
GACCCGCACCTCCACGCCCGAGTCCTGGAGGTTTAACGCATGCGCGTGGCCCTGCGAACCGTAACCAAGAATGGCCACCTTCTTCGCTTGAATCAGGGAAAGGTCTGCATCGTTGTCGTGGTACGTCTTCGCCATGCTTGGGATCCTTTTCACTTGTTGTTGCAGCTAGAAATTACATCGTCCGTGTGCAAGCGGGGCCTCTGCCTGAGCCGGCGGCCGGCGAGCGTGGGTGCCCCGCGGCCTGCTTCCGCAAGCAAGGGCTGCCTACT
>CALMAN010000098.1:279-11057 GCA_937859835.1 uncultured Acidipila sp.
CCTACTCCCCAAACCGGTGTTCCCCCGTCACATCCGGCTCCAGCACTTCTGCTTCGTGCTCGTCGCCCGGCTCGCCGTTGACCATCCCCGGCACCCGCATCGCTTCCAGCACCCGCGAGCCATGCCGGCCGCGCCGCATCACCATGCGCCCGGTCCGCGCCACTTCGAGCACCTGGTCGCCGCTTTCCTCCAGCACCTGGATCAGGCCCTCGATCTTGCTTTCCACCCCGGTCAGCTCAATCATCAGCGACTCGGTTGCCAGGTCCACGATGCGCGCGCGAAACACCTCGACCAGCTCAAAGATATGCGAGCGCGTTTGCGGCGTCGCCGCCACCTTGATCAGCGCCAGCTCGCGCGTCACATTGGCCTGCGCGCCCACGTCATCCACGCTGGTCACGTTTTCGAGCTTGTACAGCGAAGCCGCGATCCGGTGCCCTGCCGTCGCCGAAGCCTCCGCAACAATGGTCATGCGCGAAGTTCCGGCCCGTTCGGAGCGGCCGACGACGAGCGAGTAGATGTTGACGTTGAGCCTGCGGAACAGCAACGAAACCCGGCTCAGCACGCCCGGCTTGTCTTCGACCAGTGCGACAAAGGTGTGCAGCATCAGCCCATCCCCTGGAACGGCCTACACATCGTCCGGCGACTCCAGCATCGGATCCGGCCCGGCACTCGCCGGCCGCCGAATCATCTCGTGCAGCGCCGCCCCAGCGGGAATCATCGGGTACACCGACTCTTCTTTCTCGACCAGGAAGTTGATCAGAAACGGACCGCGCGTTTCCCGGGCGAGCGCGAGTGCCGCGTCCACCTCGCCGCGCGCCCGCACCGTCGCGCCCGGGATCCCGTGCGCCTCCGCGAGCTTCACAAAGTCCGGCGACAGGATCGGCGACGACGCGTAGTTCTTGTCGTAGAAAAACTCCTGCCACTGCCGCACCATGCCCAGATAGCCGTTGTTGACAATCGCGATGTTGATGTCAAGATGCTCCTGCGCGATCGTCGAGAGCTCGCACGCGGTCATCTGGAAGCCCCCATCGCCCGCGATCACCCACACCTCGCGGTCCGGGCAGGCGACCTTGGCGCCAATGCCCGCCGGCAGCGCAAAGCCCATGGTGCCGAGCCCGCCCGAGGTGATCAGCGTTCGCGGCTGCTCGTGCCGGTAGTACTGCGCTTCCCACATCTGATGCTGGCCCACGTCGGTGGCCACAATCGCATTGCCCCCGGTCGCGCGCCACAGGTCGTGCATCACGTGCGCCGCGTACAGGTGGCCCAGGTCGGGCAGGTTTCGGATATCGCGCACCGCGCTTTCGCCCTTGCTCTGGTTGATCTCGCGCAGCCAGGCACTTTCGCCCGCGGCCGAAGCGCCGCTCAGGTGCGGCAGCAGCAGTTCCAGCACCTCGCCCAGGTCGCCGATCAGCGCCACATCGGCGCGCACGTTTTTGTTGATCTCCGATGGGTCAATCTCGATGTGGATCTTTTTCGCGTGCGGCGCGTAGGAGGCCAGCGTGCCGGTCACGCGGTCGTCAAAACGCATCCCGCAGGCGATCAGGAGATCGGCCTTTTGGATCGCGTCGTTTACCCAGGACTCCCCGTGCATGCCCATCATGCCGAGCGCGAGCGGGTGCGAGGCAGGAAAGCCGCCCAGGCCCAGCAGCGTCGTCGCCACCGGGATCTGCATGCGCTCGGCCAGCGTCAACATCGCCTCGGTCGCGCCCGCCTTGATCACCCCGTGCCCGGACAGAATCACAGGCCGCTTGGCCGCGCGCAGCAACTCCGCTGCGTCCGCAACCGCACTCCCCTCGGCCCGCAGCATCGGGTGCGGCCGCCGCGGTCGCGGCGCGGCCGCCTTGAAGTTGAACGGCGCCACCGCCTGCTGCGCATCCTTGGTGATATCGACCAGCACCGGCCCCGGCCGGCCCGACTGCGCAATCGCAAAGGCTTCGCGCAGTACGGGAGCAATCTCGTCCGCGCGCGTTACCAGGTAGTTGTGCTTGGTCACCGGCAGGGTCACGCCCGTGATGTCGACCTCCTGAAACGCGTCCGACCCCAGCACCTTGCTCGACACCTGCCCGGTAATGCAAACGATCGGGATCGAGTCGAGCATCGCCGTCGCCAGCCCTGTGACCAGGTTGGTCGCGCCCGGTCCGGAGGTTGCAAGCGCCACCCCCACGCGCCCCGAAGCGCGCGCGTACCCGTCTGCCATGTGCGTGGCGCCCTGCTCGTGCCGCACCAGGATGTGCCGGATCGGAAACTTGCGCAGCGCGTCGTACACGGGCAGGATGGCGCCTCCCGGATAGCCGAACACCTCGCGCACCCCTTCGCCTTCGAGCGTCGCCCACACAATCTCGGCGCCCGTAAGCTCGATCGTGCTGTCGGTCTGCACCGCAGTTTCCACGTCTTGGTGGGAGTGCCGCGGCGCCGGCGGCGCGGCTTGCGCACCCCGGCCCATCTGCCAGTCCTGCATCGGATTCGGTAGCTCGTTGCTGCTGCTCATTGCTGTCTCCATCTTTCTGCCGGCTGCACGGGAAAGGCTCCGGTACTTAAAATGGGCCGGAAAGAACTTGCCGGAAGAACTTGCCGAAAGAACACGCCACGGGGGCCATGCCGGCCGTGCCAGTTCCTTCTTCCGATGTTAGTCCGCGCCCCACATCTCTGCCCGTGGCCCTTCTTCCCCGAAGAGCCACACCGTTGATTGCCAGCCTGCGAAGCGTCGCGGCAGAAAGGCGCGCAGACCGGTGTTTGCCCTAGTGCGTTACGGCCCCGCGCGACGCCGAGGACACCGCGTCCGCGTACTTGCGAAACACCCCGCGCGCATACCGCGGCGCCGGGGCCTGCCAGCTTTGGAGCCGCTCGTCGATCTCACTCTGCGCCACATCAATCGAAAGCGTCCGGTTCGGGATGTCAAAGGTCACCAGGTCGCCCTCGCGGATCGCCGCGATCGGACCGCCCATCGCGGCTTCCGGCGCAACATGCCCAGCCATGAGCCCGCGCGTCGCCCCGGAAAAGCGGCCGTCCGTCAGCAGCGCCACGTTTTCGCTCAGCTCCGGAATGCCTGCAATTGCTGCGGTTACCGAAAGCATCTCCTGCATCCCCGGGCCGCCCCGCGGCCCTTCATAGCGGATCACCACCACATCGTGGGGCCGGATCCGGCCGCTTTCCACCGCGGCAAAGGCTTCCGGCTCCGACTCAAACACCCGCGCCGGCCCTGTATGCACCAGCCGCCGGTGCCCGGCGATCTTCACCACGCAGCCTTCCGGCGCGACATTTCCTTTGAGGACCACCAGCCCGCCTGTGGCCTTGATGGCCTGCGCGACCGGGAAGATGACCTCCTGCCCGGCGCTTTCCTCGGCCAGCGCCGCTTCTTCGGCCAGCGTCCGCCCCGTCACGTTGGGCGCCTCGCCGGCAATCAGCCCGGCCTCCAGCAGCCGCCGCGCCAGCAGCCGCGAGCCGCCCGCTGCGTGGTAGTCCCGGGCCACATACCGGCCGCCCGGCTTCAGGTCGCACAGCAGCGGCGTCCGGCTTGAAATCTCGTCGAAGTCGTCGAGGGTCAAGGGCAGCCCCATCTCGTGCGCGATCGCCAGGAAGTGCAGCACCGCGTTGGTCGACCCGCCCGACGCGGCCACGCTTGCGATCGCGTTTTCAAGCGAAACCCGGGTAATCAGCTGCGAAGGCTTCAACCCGTCCCGCGCCGCCTGCATCACCAGGCGCCCGGCTTCCCGTGAGGCTTCGCGTTTTGCCGGCAAAAACGCCGGGACGCCGGACAAGCCGATCGGCGAGATCCCCAGGAACTCGCAGGCCATTGCCATGGTGTTGGCCGTGAACTGCCCGCCGCAGGCGCCCGGGCCCGGGCACGCGCTCGCTTCCACGGCTTCCAGGCCCGCGTCGTCGAGCTTGCCGGCCGCGTGCGCGCCAATGGCTTCAAACACATCCTGCACCGTCAGGTCGTTGCCCTGGAGTTGACCCGGCGCGATCGAGCCCCCGTACAGCATCAGCGAAGGGATATCGAGCCGCGCCAGCGCCATCACGGTCCCGGGCAGGTTCTTGTCGCATCCGGCGATCGCGACCAGGCCATCGAACAGGTTGCCGCGCGCCACCAGCTCCACCGAATCGGCAATCACTTCGCGCGAGATCAGCGACGCCTTCATGCCCTCGGTCCCCATCGTGATCCCGTCCGAGATGGTGACCGTGTTGAACTCCATCGGCGTGCCGCCCGCCTCGCGCACGCCTTCCTTTACCGCCGCAGCAAGCTCGCGCAGGTGCGCGTTGCAGGGGCCGATCTCGGTCCACGTATTCGCAATGCCGATGATCGGCTTCCGGAGCTCGTCGCGGGTAAAGCCGACCGCGCGCAGCATGGCGCGAGCCGCTGCGCGGGCGGGGCCCTCGGTAAGGGCCGTGCTGTTTTGTTTGGCGCCGCTTATCTGATGGAGGGTTCCGTTGCTGCTCACAAGTGTTCTTCCTTTGGAAACAGCCGCGTCACCCCGCCGGCTGTTTCAATCCTCTGCCTGGTCGTTGCGCGGCAAGCGCTCCCTGCTCCTAGGCCCGCGCCCGCATCCACGCGTCCGCATCGTGCCGCTGCTCATAGGCCGTGAGCGCGTCGCCATGCCGCAGTGTCAGCCCGATATCGTCAAGCCCGCCCAGCAGGCACTCCCGCCGGAAAGGGTCTGTCTCAAAGCGCAGCTCGAGCCCGAATGCATCGGTAATCGTGTTCTCCTCAAGCGACACGGTCAGCGCATACCCATCGCCGGCCTTGGCCTGGAGCAGCAGCCGCTCCAGCTGCTCTTCCGGGAGCGTGACCAGCAGAATGCCGTTCTTGCCGGCGTTTGAGTGAAAAATATCTGCAAACGAGGGCGCCAGCACACACCGGAACCCGTACTGCTCGAGCGCCCAGGCCGCATGCTCGCGAGATGATCCGCAGCCGAAGTTCCTGCCCGCAAGCAGAATCTGCGCGCCGCGATACCCGGGCCGGTTCAGCACGAAATCCGGCCGCTGCCGCCAGTCAAAGAACAGGAACTCCCCGTAGCCGGTCCGCTCAATCCGCTTCAAAAACTGCTTGGGAATGATCTGGTCGGTGTCCACGTTGGATAGCTCGAGCGGCGCCACCGTGGAGGTCAGCGTGGTGAAAGGCTGCATCAGGCCACCACCTCGGCCTGCTTGTACACCCACGTGCGGATATCCGTAAAGCGCCCCATCACCGCCGCCGCCGCGGCCATGGCCGGCGAGACGAGGTGGGTGCGCCCGCCCTGGCCCTGGCGCCCTTCGAAGTTGCGGTTGGAGGTCGACGCGCACCGCTCGCCCGGCGCAAGGATGTCCGGGTTCATGCCCAGGCACATCGAGCAGCCCGGCTCCCGCCAGTCGAAGCCCGCCTCCTTGAAGAGGAGATCCAGCCCTTCGCGCTCGGCCTGGAGCTTCACCTGCTGCGAGCCTGGCACCACCATCGCCCGCACCCGCGGATGCACCCGGTAGCCCGCCACCACCTTTGCCGCCGCGCGCAGGTCTTCTATCCGCGCATTGGTGCACGAGCCCAGAAACACCCGGTCGATCGCGATCTCCTCGATCGGCGTTCCGGGGCGCAGGTCCATGTACGCGAGCGCCCGCGCCAGCCCGTTGCGGTCGGCCTCGGTCGCGCCCAGGGCAGGGTCCGGCACCACGTCGGTGATGGCAACCACCATCCCCGGACTCGTTCCCCAGGTCACGTATGGCTCCAGCTCGTGTGCGGCGATCACCAGTTCGCGGTCGAACCGCGCCCCCTCGTCAGTCGGCAGCTTGCGCCACGCCGCCTTTGCCTCTTCCCACGCCGGACCCTTGGGCGCGAAGCGCCGCCCTTCCAGGTAGGCAAACGTGGTCTCATCGGGAGCAATCATGCCGGCCCGCGCCCCCGCTTCGATGCTCATGTTGCACACTGTCATCCGGCCTTCCATGGAGAGCGCCCGGATCGCCGAGCCCGCGTACTCCACCGCATAGCCGGTCGCTCCATCGGTCCCGATCCGCCCGATGATGCCGAGCACAATGTCTTTCGCCGTGACCCCGTGCGGCAGTTCGCCCTCGACCGCGATGCGAAAGGTTTTCGGCCGCCCCTGCGGCAGCGTTTGCGTGGCCAGCACGTGCTCCACCTCGCTGGTGCCGATGCCAAAGGCCAGCGCCCCAAAGGCTCCATGCGTCGAAGTGTGCGAGTCCCCGCACACAATCGTCATCCCCGGCTTGGTGGCGCCCAGCTCCGGCCCGATCATGTGCACGATGCCCTGTTCGGCCGAGTTCACGTCGAACAGCTCCACCCCGAACTCCGCGCAGTTGCGCCGCAACGCCTCGATCTGCGCCGCCGCGATCGGGTCCTTGATGTGCACGCGCTCCCGGTCGGTCGGCACATTGTGGTCCACCGTCGCCAGCGTGCGATCCGTTCGGTGCACCGGGCGCCCGGCCAGGCGCAGCCCTTCAAAAGCCTGCGGCGAGGTCACCTCGTGCACCAGGTGGAGATCGACGTACAGGATCGCCGGCTCGCCCGCGGGCTCCACCACCAGGTGCTGCTCCCAAACCTTTGCAAACATCGTCTTCGGTTGCTTCATAAACCCTCGAAACGGCTGCGGCGCGCGCAGCCACTTGGTAGCCTGTCTTCGTTGATGCGTGCACGCCCGGCTCCGTAGCCCTCCCGCCGGCCGGGTCCTCGGGCGGCTGCCGGCTGGTCCTGCTATCTGTCCAGGGAACCCGTCCAGCTCTCTGTCCAGAACCCCGGCCAGCTATCTGTCTGGACGCCATCCGGACGGCGTTTGGGCGACCGGCCTTTTGCGAGCTCGCGTCGCCCCTCAGCGCGTTGTTCCGGCAAGCCGCCGCTCTTCCATGCCCGCCCG
This sequence comes from uncultured Acidipila sp., assembly GCA_937859835.1. GTDB lineage: Bacteria > Acidobacteriota > Terriglobia > Terriglobales > Acidobacteriaceae > EB88. The sequence continues at coordinate 7,116 of CALMAN010000098.1, forward strand.
CAGCAGCCCGATCAGGGCGTCGTTCACGCGCACTCCCATTTCATCCGTGGTGATGGCTTCCTCGCCCGCGCGCGCCAGGTCCCGCGTCCGCGCCCCCCCTTCGAGCACCGTGCGCACGGCCTGCTCCACGGCCAGCGCTTCTTCCCCCATGCCTGCCGAATGCCGCAACAGCATCGCCGCTGTCAGCATCGCCCCGATCGGGTTCGCGATGCCCTGGCCGGCAATGTCCGGGGCCGAGCCGTGCACCGGCTCATACAGGTTCACCTTGCCGCCGATCGTGGCCGAAGGCAGCACCCCCAGCGAGCCTGCGATCACCCCGGCCTCGTCCGACAGGATGTCGCCAAACAGGTTTTCAGTCAGCACCACGTCAAAGCGCCGGGGGTTGTTCATCAGGTGCATCGCGCAAGCGTCCACGTACTCGTGCTCCACCGTCACGCCCGGGTATTCGCGCGCAACCTCGTTGACCACCGCGCGCCACAACTGCGACACCTCCAGCACATTGGCCTTGTCGACCGAGCAGAGCTTCCCGCGCCGCCCGGCCGCCAGCTCAAAGGCGATGCGCGCCACTCGCTCGATCTCGCCGCGCGTGTACCGCATGGTGTTCCAGGCAGCTTCTTCCCCGGCCGAGCCCGCCCGGTCCCACTGCCGCGGCTGCCCGAAGTACAGCCCGCCCAGCAGCTCGCGCACAAACAGGATGTCGGCCCCCTCAATCACCTCGGCCCGCAGTGGCGAGTTCGCGGCCAGGGCCGGGTACGCAAAGGCCGGCCGCAGATTGGCAAAGCCGCCCAGCGCCGCGCGAATCGCCAGCAGCCCGGCTTCGGGCCGTTGGCTTGGGGGCAGGGCATTGAACCGGTTGTCGCCTACAGCGCCCAGCAACACCGCATCGCTCGCGAGCGCCGCCCGCCGTGTGCCCTCCGGCAGCGGCGTCCCTTCGGCGTCGATCGCCGCGCCCCCGATCAGCGCAGACTCGAAGCGGAAGCTGCGCTTTCCCTGCGCGGCTACGGTCCGCAGCACCCGCAGTGCCTGCTCGGTCACCTCCGGGCCAATCCCGTCGCCGGCCAGCACCAGAACCGCGATCTCCATATCCCGGGCGCCCGTCATTGCGCGACTACCTCCCCGGTCCGCTTCACCAGCGTCAGGAGGTCCTGGTCGTAGATCGACTTTTTGCGATCGGCGAGCAGTGAAAAGGCCTGATAGGCCGCTTCGAGCTCCGCCGGTTCGAGCACGAAGCCGAGCTCTGCCAGCCGCGCCCGCAGCGCCGCGCGGCCCGAGTGCTTGCCCAGCACCAGCTTGTTTGCCGGCTGGCCGACCGAGGCCGGCGTCATGATCTCGTAGGTGAGCGGGTTGGCCAGCATGCCGTGCTGGTGAATGCCGGCTTCGTGCGCAAAGGCATTCTCGCCCACGATCGCCTTGTTTGGCGCAGGCCGGAACGCGATGAACTCTCCCAGCAGCTGGCTGGTGGGGTAAAGCTTTTCGAGCACGATGTTGCTCCGGACCCCGTAGCGGTCCCCGCGCACGGTCAGCGCCGCGGCAATCTCTTCCAGCGCCGCATTGCCCGCGCGCTCGCCAATGCCGTTGATCGTGCACTCCACCTGGCGCGCCCCGCCCTGGACGCCCGCCAGCGTATTTGCGACCGCCAGCCCCAGGTCGTCATGGCAGTGCGTGGAAAGCACCACCTGCTCCTCATACGGCGTTCCGGCCAGCACGCAGCCGTGCACGGCGCGGTACATCGCCGCGTAATCCTCGGGCGTTGAGTAGCCGGTCGTGTCGGGCAGGTTGAGCGTGGTCGCGCCCGCCTCGATCGCGACCCGGCACATCGAGCACAGGTAGTCCATGTCGGTGCGCGTCGCGTCTTCTGCCGAAAACTCAACGTCGTCGACGTAGCTGCGGGCCAGGCGCACCATCTCGTCCACCTGGGCCAGCGCTCGTTCGCGACTCATCTTGAGCTTCCATTCGAGGTGAATATCGGAGCTGGCTAGAAAGGTGTGAATGCGGGGCCGGGCCGCGCCTTCAACCGACGCAGCGGCCCGCGCGATGTCCTCGCGCCGGGCCCGGGCCAGCGAAGCCACCACGGGCCTGCGGATCTCCCGCGCTACCCGGCGGATGGCCGCAAAGTCACTCTCCGACGAAATGGCGAAGCCCGCTTCCAGGATATCGACCCCAAGCTCCTCCAGCGCGTGCGCCAGCCGCAGCTTCTCGTCTTCCCCCATGCTGCAGCCCGGGGACTGCTCGCCGTCCCGCAGCGTTGTGTCAAAAAACAGCACGCGTGCGCTTCCATCGGTCATGGCGCCACCCTTATACCCGTCCGTGTCGACAGTGTTGCAAAGAGAGGTAAATAAGTCCAATCACAAGCAATGTATGACAACATAAGAGGTACTTATACTGCGGCTGCCGCTCGCAGCGCCATGTAGGTGTCCTTTATGGATCTCGCGCAACTCGAAACCTTTGTCGCCATCGTGGAGGAGCGAGGCTTCTCGCGGGCTGCTGCCCGGCTTCACCGCACCCAGCCGGCGGTCAGCCAGGCCGTCCGGAAGCTTGAAGAGGAACTGGGCGAGCGCTTGTTCGAGCGCGGCAGCCGTGACGGCACCCTGACCAGTGCCGGCGAAGTCCTGCGCGGCTACGCGGACCGCTTGTTGCGGCTGCGGGGCGAGGCCGCCAGCGCTGTGGAAGAGTTGCGCTCGCTCGAGCGGGGGCGGCTGCTTATCGCCGCCAACGAGTACACCTCGCACCTACTGCTCCCCATCCTCGCGCAGTACCGTCAGGGCAGCCCCCAGATTGCCCTGGTCGTGCAGCGCTCGTTCGCGAGCCGCATTCCCGAGCAGGTGCTGGACCGCTCCGTTGAACTGGGCGTGCTTTCCTTCCGGCCGGAGCAGGATGGGCTTTCCGCGACCGCCATCTACGAAGATGATGTGGTGCTGGTCGTTGACCCGAAGCACCCCCTGGCCGGAGCTTCTTCGGTCTCCGTGCGCGAGCTGGGGGCCCAGAACTTCATCGGCCACGCCGTGGCTTCGCCCCTGCGCAAGGAGATCACGGACCTGTTCGCCCGGCTCCGGACACCGCTCCATATGGGCGTCCAGCTCCCGAGTCTGGAGGCGATCAAACGCTTCGTCGCCCTGGGCGCCGGGGTAGCGATCCTGCCCGGCCTGGCCGTCCTGCAAGAGGTCGCCCGGGGCGAGCTGGTGCGCGTGCCCGTGCCGGATCTGGACTGGAAGCGCCGGATCTGGATGGTGCACCGAAGCCAGGCCGCCCCTTCGCATGCAGCCCACGCCTTTCTCCGAACCCTGCGCACCCTCGCCGCGGAGCAGGGGCCGCCGCACATCTTCAGCCCCGCTTCTAGCCCAGGCGAGGGCCGCTAGGCTCGATCAGGGAGTGCAGCCGGGATTGGGGCGCGTTCGGCAGAATGCCCTGCCGCGCCCGGACATGCATGAGGAGAACGAACAGTCCGATGACGACAGACAGTGCAATCACCCACAAACACAGAAACCGCGTTACGCGCGCGCTCGAAAAGGGAACCGCCACCGGAGGCCTCCTGCTGGTGCCACCATAGTATGCGAGCAGGGCTGTTGCCGCACAGGTACAATTGTTGGTAATCCGGTAGCGCATAGCAAGTCGCTTTGCGCCCGGAACTTGGGCACTGCCCCCTGGGGGCGACGCCCCGCGCCGCGAGTCGGATACGCCGCCGCGCCGGGCGAGAGGTCAACACATCGAATGAAGAAATGGATCTTGTTCCTGGCGGGTCTGCCCCTGGCGGCCGCGACCGTGGCGCACGCACAGGAGAGTCGGCAAGACGCAAGCGTCAGCTACTCCGGACTGATTTCGCCCGACGTTTACGGCAACGGCATTCACCCGCAATCCGCCACCATCGGCGACGTAGGGGTGGTGGCGAGCTACCGCTACCTCCTGACTCCCCGCGGCGCCGCCGAAGTGAATTATGGCTATAAC
>CALMAN010000098.1:11067-16677 GCA_937859835.1 uncultured Acidipila sp.
TCATCGCAAAGTACGTAACGCCCTCCCAAATCTTTTACCGCGCCCACACGCAGTTTCAGGAGTTTTCGGCCGAGTACGCCTACAGCATCTTCTCCTACCACAATCTGTTTCCCTTTATCGAGGGCGGCGTGGGCGGGTACTTCTTCGGCATCGTCAACGACAACAAAACCACCGAGCAGGGTGAGTTCAAGAGCACCACGGCCATCGGCGTTCCCTACGGGGGTGGTGTCGCCTACGAGCTGAGCCCAAGCTTCGATATCCGCGTGGCATACCGGGGCATCATCGTGAAAGCGCCCAGCATGGGCAACACCAACACCAACACCGGCCGGTACGAAAACATCTTCGACCCGGTCGTGGGTGTCGCCTACCACTTCTAACCGGCATCCGGGCGAAGGGGCGAGAGTGCTGCCGCGGCGAAGCTACGCGCTGCGCGGGAAATCGTTTCCGCTCGCTTCGCAGCATGGGGGAGCGCCGGGAGCTCGAGCTGCGGACGCCTTGGCGACCGGCGGAAGCCCGCGTCCCTCGTTAAAAAACGCGGTAGCTCACGCCGGCGCTGTAGCCTACTGGTGTGAGGCCATTACTGGGTAAAGGCTGCGTGATGACGAACCCTGGGGCGCTCGGGATCCACTCATGCTCATACTCGCCGCGGATACGCCAGCGCGAGTTCAGCTGGTACTCCGCGCCCCCGCCAACCGCGTAGCCGAAGTAGCTCCCGTAGCCGATACTTTCATGGGTTCCCGGCAAGTATGGGTAGTTCACCGTGACCGCCCCGGCGAGGATTTTGCCGTACGCGACAAACCTGCGGTAGTGGACGGCATCAAGGATCGGACCTGCCAGAAAAGTCTTCTGGGTTTGGCCGGCCGGCCTGTTGAGATCGAGCAAGCGGACCTCGCCTTCCAAGCCCAGGTGGTGCGCCAGGTTGTAGTCGGCCCAGATGCCGATGCCGTCCAGCCGGCCCGCGATGGGATTGTAATCCGGCTTGAAGTTCGATCCTTCCACGCCCACCCAAAGGTGTGGATTGGATCCGATCGCCTCGGGGCTGACCTGCGCAACGCCGGCTGCTGCAAGGAAGCAGGCGGGGAGGGCAATCAGCAGCGTAGCTGTTGTTCTTGCGCGCATAGGCGGCCTTTAAGAAGAAACCCGGGATGTCCAGGGAAGATGCTGTCGGTGGCACGCGGATGTCGATGCTCCGCGTGCCTGTCTCGGTGGGTCTACTGGGGGACAGCCGCTGCGGGGGTAGCGACGGTTGCATCCTGGCCTGCAGCACTGGCCTCGCCGCTTGTGCTGCCGGTGCCGGTGCCTGGAGCAGGTGGCTGGCCGGCGGGAGGAGTAGCCGGTGCCGGGGTTGCTGCGGCCTGGTAGTACTGCAGGCGCAGGAACACGGGCGTGATCTCGAGCGGAAGCTTGTCGCTTGGATTGGTAATCAAAGGCGCCGGCGCGTTGAGCGCAATCACCTTGTCATCCCAGGAGTCCGTCCGGAGATGGCTCCCCAATGGTAATGCCGCTTTCTGACCGAGATCGGTCAGGTTCAGCTTGGCCTGCCCCTTACCCAGATTCTCAAGCCAGGGCACACCGCTCGGTTGTACAAGCGCGTCGCCCAATCGAGGAGTAAGCAGCGCGGTAAGTTCCTTCTCGCGGCTTTGCACCTCGGCAAAAAACAAACCTACGCTGGCGGACTTGTCCTTATACACCGAATTATTGAACAACTCGACCGCCTTTTTGGCAGCCGCGGTATTGTCCGCATCCGTGTGGTTCATGTTGATCCGTTCGAAAGCGGCCTCATCAGGGAAGAGCAGGCGGTCGTTGAACGCATACCGCGTATCGATGTGGTGCCCCAGCACAATGTGGGCCAGCTCAAAGGAAAGCAGTGCCGCCAGGTCCTCTTCGTTCGGCAGCGTGTCGACCAAACCCTTGCTAAGCAGGATGGTGTTGCCGACAGCCAGTGATTCCAGAGGCTGGGTTAGCATGATACGGCAATGAATATCCCCGGGTAGGGCTAGATTGTTGCCAATAATGATGTTGTTCGTAACTGTTTCCAGGACTTTGTCAAACGGGCTTGCCGGGGCGAGCAAGCCAGCCTGCACCAGCCGGTCCAGCACGTTGTTCTCCGCCTGGGTAACAAACAAGCGCTGCGCCTGCAGCGGACTTACATCCTGCGAGTTCTGGCTCTGGTCCTGTGCGTTCTCGATCTCCATCGAGGCGTTATCCGAGCTGCTCTGCGGCAGCTTCAGCGAGTAACCCCAGAAGTAGGTCTGCGCCTTGAAGCCCTTGGCATGCGCGGCCGCGGCGTGGTCGGACTCCTCCGTATAGATCACCGACGGGAGCCACGTACCCTCCTGCAGGTTCGAGCGCCAGCTATCAAAGTGGTAATACTTCGTGTCCGGATCATTGGGATTGCTGGTGTAGGTGCCATTGAAGCGAACGATGTTGCCGTCGCGATCCTCCACCCAGATGCGGCCGAAGAAGCGGCCGGCGCCTGCTCTCTTGCTCGGCTTCACGTCAAAGACGGCTGTGCGCACGTTGCCGATAAACTCCCGGCGGACAAAAGAAAAGTCGTAGTGCTGAAAGTCAAAACCGGCTGGATCGATAAACATCATCTCCATAAAGCCGGTCGGCGAGTAGCTCAGCTCAAACGCCTTGCTTAGTCCGGTGATGTACCCGAGAGAGCCCTGGAGCAGTCCACGCTTGGTCGCCTTGGGATCGTATTGCTCATCGGAAAAGGTCTTGCCGAAATCCACGCGCCCGATGATGTACTGATCAGACACCGGCACCTGATACTCCACTGGATCAGGGCGCATGTTCTGGATATAGGTTTGGACCACCGGGGTGTGCTTTGCGATCTGCTTAACAATGATCTTTTCCTGCCCCATCGCCTTGGTGACCAGCTGCTTCTGGTCCGGAGTAAGCGGGGCAAGCTGAAGCGGTTTTTCCTTCTTGGCAAACGCCGGCAAGGCAGCAAGCGACATGCTCAGCGCCAACAGCCCGATCTTTCGAGCAACCATAACCAACCCTCATCCGCCGGTCGCGCCGGCTTGTCAAAATAACACCTGTCTCGGCCAACAGTCGCGCGATGGCTATGCGAGCTGGAAGGCTACGTGGATCACGGACACCTGGTCCACAGCCTTGCCGTCTCGTGTCGCTGGCTTGAAGCGGATCTTTCCTGCCGCCAGCCGGGCCTGCTCATCTAAACCATGGCCCAGGCCGCTGATAACGCGCAAGACTTCTACCTGGCCATCGGCCGCGAAGCGAACCTCGAGCGTCACGTCACCCTGGACATGGGCTTCCCGGGCCTCGGCTGTGTACTGGGGCAGAGGCTTCGAGAGAACCACGATCGGGGTCGTGGCCGGCTCCTGGACCCGAGCCACGGCGCCGGGCTCGGCTTGTTTGCTTTGGCCGAAGCCGGTTGAGGCGACGGTTCCGCGGGCGCCAGAGGTTCCGCTCGGGCCTGCACCCGAGCCAAAGCCAGTCGAGGCCACGGTGCCGTGCCCTCCCGGCATCCCGGCCGGCTGCGTACCCGATCCGAAGCCGGTCGAGCTCACCACGCCGTGGGCGCTTCCATTGGGCGATCCGGCAGGTGCTCCGGAGCCGAATCCCGTGCTGGACACCGTGCCCAGGCGGGAAGCCGCTCCCTGGTTGCTATTGGACGCCGCGCCAAAAGCGCCCACGGTAGCCAGCTGCGAGGGGCGGTTCGCGTTTGGGTTCGCCTGGACCCCGGTGGGGGCGCCGAAACCGGCAGCCTGCGCCTGGGCAACCCTTTGCGCCTGCTGCGCGGGCGCCTGCGGCGACTGGAAGGACCCAAGTACCGGCTTGGGCGGGGCTACTACCGGCCGGGGTGCCGGGGCCGGCATCGCCGGCGCCTTGGCAGCGACCTTCATCTCCACCTTGGGCGGCTCAACGACCGGTTTAGGTACCGGCGGTGGGATCTTGGGTTCCACCTTGAGCGTGGGTGGGATGGGGGGCATCTTGATCTTGGGAACCGGCGGCACGTACGGCTTTGGCTCAGGAGCCACATACACCAGCTGAGCCTGCCGGCGCACATAAGCCTGGTGAACCTGGCCGATGGTAAGCGCCAGGATCAGTGCTGCCAGCGCGACGTTGACGCCGGCCGCTGCGCCAAACGAGCCAAACCTGCCTTTTTCTTCCGGGAGCAAGCCGAAGTTCGCACGGTTCAGCACGTCCCGGTGAGGAGCAGCGCCGCCCGTCGCTTCCTTCCCTCGGGCGTCGGGCGTCAACTTGCCTTCGTGCACTTTGCCTTTGTCATGCGCTCCCTGCTGCATCTGTCCTGTCCCAATTTGAGTTGTACCCTTGGTAGCGGGCTGAAAGGATGGGTGGCGCGCGGCCTCCCGGCTCGCGTACGCTTTGGCATCCAGGACTTCCTCCTGGGTACCGGCTGAACCCTCACGCATCTGTACGTCTCCTCTTCAGGCCGGCTTATGCCTCGGGGCGAGGCCGGCAACTGAAACCCTGCACCCATTCTATCGGCCGTTCGCGCGCGCTTGTTGACGGCTATTTCGAAACTTCAGTTACTATGGAGGGCTTGGGCTGGGCGGAGGAGAAACCGTTGGTGAACGAACTGTGGATTAGACTGGGCTGGCAGCAACTTCGGTTGCTCCCCACGGCCCTGCGCACAGCCGGTGGCGAAAGGACAGGCGCGTGAAGATACTGGTGACGGGCGGGGCCGGCTATATCGGAGGCACCGTTGCCGAAGACCTGCTCCGGGATGGGCACGAGGTCATCGTTTATGACGATCTCCGGCATGGCCACCGGTCCATGCTCCCCGAGGGCGCGACCTTTGTAGAGGGCGAGGTCGGCGATCGGCCCAGGCTTGAGCAGGCGTTGCGCGACGGTGTCGACGGCGTCATGCATTTTGCGGCCCTTATCGAAGCGGGCGTCAGCATGCAGGAGCCGGAGGTTTACTTCCGCAACAACAGTGCTGCCACGCTGACCCTGCTGGAGGCGATGCTGGCCACCGATGTGCGCCGCCTGGTCTTTTCCTCGACCGCAGCGCTCTACGGCGAGCCGGAAAAGACCCCCATCGAAGAGGACGCCCCGCTCCGCCCCACCAATGCCTACGGCGAGTCCAAGCTGCTGGTAGAAGAAATGCTGTACTGGATGTTTCGCAGCCGGGGCTTTTCCTACGCGAGCCTGCGCTACTTCAACGTGGCGGGCGCGGTGCCGGGCCGCGGCGAAGCCCACGAGCCCGAGTCGCACCTGATTCCCCTGGTGCTCGATGTGGCCCTCGGCCGGCGTCCCTCCATCAAGATCTTCGGGCAGGATTACCCCACCCCGGACGGCACCGCCGTGCGCGACTACGTCCACGTCGCTGATCTTTCCCGCGCCCACCAGGCCGCCTTCGGGAAACTCCGGGGTGCGAGCGAACCGCTCCAGCTCATCTACAACCTGGGCAACGGGGTTGGGTTCAGCGTGCGGCAGATCGTTGAATCGGTTCGCCGCGTGACCGGCCATCCCATCCCGGTCGTTGAAGAGCCGCGCCGCCCCGGCGATCCGGCGGTGCTGATCGCCAGCTCCGCCAAAATCGGGCGCGAGCTCGGTTGGCATCCCGAGCACACGGAGATCGACGGCATCGTCCAAAGCGCGTGGGACTGGCAC
>CALMAN010000098.1:16687-18035 GCA_937859835.1 uncultured Acidipila sp.
AGGTCCGCTACCAGCGCACCGGCTACTAGGCCCCCACCCGGGTGCCGAGCAGACCCGCGGAGCACCTCTGCCCCCAGGCCGGCAAAAGCCGCAGGTCCGGGTGCATCTCCCACCCGAGCCGGCCCGCAAGAGCCCGAGCAAAGCACCCCATCGCGCCACCGGAACCGCTGGGGAATCGCCCCGCGCTCGCTCCGCCATCCCAGTCCACCCCGCCTACCTCGTGAAAAGGTTTGCCGCCCGCAGGATGGTGTTGTAAACGCCCCATGCCGCAGGGATCACGACCACCCCCCAGGCCAGCGCCAGGCTTGCCGTCGAACTCGCTCCACGTTCCTCTGCCATGTTTCCCCTCCGTGTCAACCACCCAAGCCCTGCGAGGCTTCAGTGCCCCCCGTAGTCCGGCACGGCCAGCTCGCCTTCCCGCATCCAAAAGCGCGCCGCCACCGGCCGCACCAGCAAGCTCGCCAGCAGGCCCAGGAGCAGCAGCGCCGCCATGATGTGCAGCACCAGCGGGTAAGCCGAGCGCAGGGGCTCGTGCGTTGCTGTTGCGTGATCGAGGATGCCGTTCACGATCAGCGGCCCCACGATCCCGGCCGTTGACCAGGCGGTCAGCAGCCGCCCGTGGATGGCGCTGACATGGATGCCGCCAAACAAATCCTTCAGGTAGGCCGGGATGGTCGCGAACCCCCCACCGTACATGCTGATGAGCAGCCCGGCGACCAGCACAAACAGCCCCACCGTGCCGGCCCGGGGCAGCAGGAAGTACAACACCGTGCCCAGCAGAAAGAAGACGATGTAGGTCCCTTTGCGGCCCAGGTAATCCGACAGCGAAGCCCAAACAAACCGCCCGCCCATGTTAAACAGCGAAAGCACGCCCACAAAGCCGGAAGCCGCCAGCACCGAAACCTTGCCCGCAAACAGGGTCTGGATCATGGGCGAGGCCTGATCCAGGATGCCGATCCCGGCCGTCACGTTCAGGCACAGGATCACCCACAGGAGCCAGAACTGCGGCGTCCGCACCGCGTTCGCCACCGTCACGTTGCGCGTCGAGATCAGCCTCGACCCCGCCGTCGTTGCCCCCGGCGCCCAGCCGGCAGGCGTCCAGCCCGCGGCCGGCACCCGGATCATGGATACCCCGAAGAGCATAAACAGGAAGTAGGCCGCGCCCATGGTCAGCCACGCGCCTACCAGGGCGTGTGGGCCGGTCCCTCCGTAGAACTTCATCAGGTTCGTGCCCAGGGGCGCGCCGATCATCGCGCCCCCGCCAAAGCCCATGATGGCCAGCCCGGTGGCCAGCCCGGGCCGGTCAGGAAACCACTTGATCAGCGTCGATACCGGCGAAATGTACCCC
>CALMAN010000099.1 GCA_937859835.1 uncultured Acidipila sp.
ACCCCCGCCGCCCCCGCCAACCACCACCGGCGCCACGCCTACCGCGGACATCACGGCCAGCCCGGCGTCCATCAATGCCGGCGACAGCACCATCCTGACCTGGCACACCACCGGCGCGACCGACGTTTCGATCGAGGGCATGGGGGCCGTTGCCACCTCGGGCACGCAGACGGTGAAGCCGACGGAGTCGACCAACTACCACCTGATTGCCCGGGGGGACGGCGGCACTACGGACGCAACCGCCCGCGTCACGGTCGGCACCGGGAACACAGCCGCGGCGGGCACCGGCACCCTGAACGAGGGCAACGTGGATGACGCGGCCTTTCACCAGAACGTGAAGGACGTCTTCTTCGACTACGACAGCTATGACATCAACCAGCCGTCGCAAGGGGTGATCGCAAGTGATGCGACGTACCTCAACCAGCACCAGAGTCTCAAGATCGTGCTGGGCGGCTACTGCGACGACCGCGGGTCCACCGAGTACAACCTGGCGCTTGGCGAGAATCGCGCCAACGCGGCAAAACAGGCGCTGGTCTCGGCCGGGGTCTCCCCTGACCGCATCCGCACGGTTTCCTACGGGAAGGAAAAACAATTCTGCACCGAGCAGGCTGAAAGCTGCTACCAGCAGAATCGGCGTGCCCAGTTCACGGTTGACCGCTAAGCGCACAAGAAAAGACCAGGACGCGCCGGCCCTGGTCTTTTCAGGTCGAAGGCGGGGTAGAGGTTAATCCCGCCCCAGCTTTTGAAGAACAAGCACAAGCAGTGACACGCTGATGCTGGACAGAACAATGAGTGCGATTCTGGTGGGCCTGGGCATGCCGAGAGCCGGCTGGGGTGCGTACTCTTCTTGGGACACGGTTCCTCCTGGTTTCTCCCCGTGGGATGCGTTGTTTCCCCCTCCTGGGCGCCCTGCAACAGGGTTTGTATGATTGGATAAAAGTGCCGGGGCGGGCACTGCGCCCGGCATAGCCCGACACAATCCGACCCGGGGGGCTTGGCCCCTCCGGGCACGCTCAAATGCAGAGGAGCCCGCTTATGCGGAAGGTAGTGATCGAGGCCGCAGCCCTGATGGGGCTCGCACTCCTGGTTCCGGCTCGCCCGGCCCACGCTGTTTCAAAGGAAATGATCCAGCTGCAAACGCAGGTGCAGGCGCTCCAGGACCTGCTCGGGCAGCTGCAGCGCTCGGACTCTGAACAGCTTGGCGTGCTCCAGCACCTCCTTGAGCAATCCAATGACAACCTGAACAAGGTGCAGCAGCAGGTGACGGCCCTGGGCGCGAAGGTGGATACCGAAGGGCAGAACAACCAGCTTTCCGGGCAGATCCAGAGCTTGAATGATTCGGTCGACGAGCTGAAAGCACGGCTGGGGCGGATCGACACCGCACTGAGCGGGCTCCAGGGCCAGCTTTCAAACGTAAGCGCGCCGCCCGCGGGAACCGGGGCAGGTTCTGGGGCCATCTCCGGGGCAGGTTCCGGAGCGGGTTCTGGGGCCGTTTCCGGGGCAAGTCCCGGGGCAAGCGCACCACCGGACGCCGGCGGTACCGCCGTACCCCTCGCAGGCTCGCCCCAGGCCAATCTCGCAGCGCCGGGCACCGGCGGCGGCGCCCAGGCTCCGCCCGTCGATCAGCTCTACCAGAGCGCGGTCCGCGACTACAACGGCGCGAAGTATGATCTGGCCACCAGCGAGTTTGCCGATGTGGTGAAGTATTACCCGCAAAGCGACCAGGCCGGCAACGCGTCGTTCTACCTGGGCGAGGTCGCTTACCGCCAGGGCCTATACCCGGCCGCGATCCGCAACTACGACATCGTGCTCGAACAGTTCCCCGGGAGCAGCAAAGCGCCGGCCGCGCAGCTGCGCAAGGGGGAGGCCGAAATGGCCAGCTCGCAGCGCGATGCCGGCATCCGCGATCTGCGCGCGCTGATCCAGCGCTACCCGACCTCGCCCGAGGGTGCGCAGGCGCGCAGCCTGCTCAACGGCATGGGCGTGCGCATCGTGGCGAGCAAGCCCAGCCCCGGGCGTGTGCAGTAGCCCTGGGAACGGGAGGTCCGGCCACAGCGCAGCCGGCGCGGCGCGGCAGGACCTCCGCACCCCGGCAAGCCCGTGTCGCGTAGGTCGACAGCGCCATCGAGAAGAGCGTCCCCGTCGGTGAGTTGGTGAGAAGGAGCGTCCATCTCTCAACTCCACAGGAGGGGGAAAGTCCACCGTTACTGCGGCGAAAAGTCCCGCAGCTGGTCCACGGTTCGCTGGTCCAGTTGGCCCAGCACCGCGACCATCAGCTCCACCATCCGGTCGAAGTCGCCCCGGTTTACCACCCCATTGTGCGCATGCGTGTAACGCACCGGGACCACGAAGTTCAGCGTCGGCACGCCGCCCGAGCTTTCCTGGATCGCTGAAGAATCGTCGCCGTAGCCCTGCACCAGATCGAGCTGCAGCGGGATGCCTTTTGTTTCCGCTGTTCTCCGGACCAGCGCCACCAGCTTGCGGTTTGGCAGCGCGCTGGTGTCGTACAAAAAGATGCCCGGCCCCGCACCCAGCTTCACCTGCGTTTCTTCCGGGTGGCCCAGGTACACGTCGCCGGTGATGCCGCCCTCGATGGCGAGCCCAAGGTCGGGCTTGACAAGATCGGCGGCTGTTTTCGCGCCCCGCAGCCCGATCTCCTCCTGGGTCGTCGCGACAAAAAAGAGCTGGTTGGCATGCGGCAGCTTCGCCATGCGCTGCATGGCTTCGAGCAGCACGGCGCAACCGATGCGGTCGTCCCAGGCCTTGCCCAGATAGTTGTCGGTCCCGTTCAGGACGGTAAAGGGCGCGTCCGGGACCACCGGGTCGCCCGGCTCCACGCCCATCGACGCAGCCTGCGCTGCATCCTTGGCGCCGATGTCGAGGTACAGGCCGTCGCGCGGAAACACCTTGGTGCGGTCTTCTGCCGGGAGCACGTGAATGTCACGGATTCCGGTCACGGCCTGTACCGGGCCTTTCGAGCCAAGAATGATCCAGCGCTGATCGACCAGCGCCTGGTCGAGCCAGCCGCCCAGCATCTGCATGGTCAGCGTGCCGTTGGGCGCGATGCGCCGCACCATCCCGCCCAGCTCGTCCATGTGGGCGTCGATCATGATGCGCGGGCCGCTGGTACCCACCTGCGCGATCACCGAGCCCATCCCGTCGTAGCTCAGGCGGGTGGCGAGCGGCCGCATGATGGGCACCATGATGGCGCGCACCGGCTCCTCGGCTCCTGGGGGGCCGGGCGCGTCGGCAAGCTTCTGCAGCAGCGCAAGCGAAGCGTCGGCAGGTCCCTGCGCGTACCCTGGCGCGGCGAGCAGGCAGGCGAGGGCCAGCAGGCTCCAGCCCTTCACTGCGCGCCGCCCGCTGCCGCGGTAAAGACCGCCTTGGGCAGCATCGCGTGCACGCCCACGTTGGTGTCGACCAGCTGTGTGATATCCAGGTCCACTGCCACGCTCGACAGCTGGTAGGCCTGATCGCGCGTCAGGTGCTTGTCCGTTTCCAGAAACTGCAGCATGTTGTGCAGCGCCATCTCGGTCGCCTTGTTCAGGTCAGTGCTGAAGCCCATGGTGATGTAGCTGGTCGGCGTTTCGGCCATCGGCCACAGCATGTGCTCGTTCTTGTGGACAACAAAGTGGAACGTCCCGGTCAGCATCGTTTCCATTGCCGTGATGTCGACCTCACCGTTTCCCTGCCCGGCGTGGCCATCGCCTACCTCGAACAGCGCGCCTTTGGCATGGACCGGCAGGTACAGCTTGGTGCCGGCAACCAGCTCCTTGTTGTCCATGTTGCCGCCGTGCATCCACGGTGGGGCGCTGTTGTAGCGGCCGGCCGACTCGGGTGGGGCATCGCCCATCGACCCGAAGAACGGGTGCAACGGGATCTCAATGCCGGGCGCGAAGTCGGCAACCATGCGTGCGCGATCCAGCGGGATGCGCGTCATCTTGCCGTAGGGATAGTCATCGGGCAGGTAGCCGCGGCCCACCCCAAAGCCGTTGCAGGCCCAGGGCACGTCGATCGCGATCTTTTCGATATCGACTTCGAGCACGTCTCCCGGTTCGGCCGTGTCGATCGCGATGGGCCCGGTCAGAATGTGACCGCCCGGGCCCTTGTCCATGTCCTTGGCGCCATAAATAGCAGTGACGGCCGCCGGGATGTCCGCGGCAGCGATCCCCATCGCTTGGAGCCGCTCCGGGTCTCCGCAGGTGGAAAGGGTGTGCACCACTACGGTGTCGCCGCTCATGACCGTGAGTACCGGCTTGGCATGGGCCGAGTAGTAGCCCCAGGCGATCGTGGTGGGCGTCGCATCAAGGGTTTGCTGCGCCTGAACCTGGGTTTGCTGCGCCAGAACCTGGCTGCTGCACCAGGGCGCGAGGAACGAGGAAGCTGTCAAGGCAAGGATCGCGGTACGCATACCTGCTTGTATACCAAGCTCGCGCAACAAACCTAGCGGAAAACTGCGACGACGGGGAAAGCGCGCCGGCGGTTCAGGGGAGGCGAAACACAATGCCGGTGCTGAGCGTGCGCGGGTTGAAGCTGCCGGAAAATCCCGGCAAACCGCCATAGGAAAACTCAACGACGCGCCAGTCGAGACGAGGGAAGAAGGTATAGTCGACCCCACCCACGAAGTTGTACTCGAACTTGGTCGCTCCGGTGCGCGCCACACCCTCGCCTGCCTCGGCGTGCGCGGCGCCGGCAAGCGCTTCCACATACGGCATCACGGGCAGGATGTGAGGTTTGAAGACCAGGCGCGGCCCGGCCAGCCCACCGGCGATGCTGGTAGTGCCGGTGCCCACCACGGTGCCGCGTCCGTCGATCCCGAGCGCAAAGAACGGCACCGTCCAGTGATTGTCGTAAATGCCGAAAGTGGTTCCATACTGCCAGCCTGTGTTCACCACCTTGAAGTTCGCGGCGGAAAAGCTGCCGTACAGCCCGATCTGCGCTGAGGCAGGCAGAGTGACCACAAACAAGCAAAAAGAAAGTAGTCGGCGCATGGGGGACGCGCAAGCTCCATGAGGAAGATTCCTCGAGCGGTGCAGACACGAAACGGGCCGCCAAGTTGCGCCCGTACGGGGGGACCGGCGAGCCTCGTGTGCCGCGCGCGGTGTACCTTGAGCAAATGTCGATCCCGAGTGGCTATCTCCGGCCGGAAAGGTCCATCCTGTGACGGCACCGTTTGTGATCTTGACCGGAGCTTCCGGCGTGGGGAAAACAAGCATCGCGCTCGCCGTGGAGCGGGAGCACCCGGAGATCGCCGTGTACCGGGGCGACACAGCCGGCGTGCCGTCAGCCGACGTGATGGCGAGCTATGGAGAAGGCTACCAGCCGGGCGGGGCCTGGCAGCGAGCGTTTACGCTCGAATGGATAGAAAAGCTGGCACCCGTCCTCGCTGGAGGGAAGCCGGTCTTGTTTGAAGCGCAGATGCGGCCTGCCTTTATCGCGGAGGGCCTTGCGCTGCAGGCGATCACGCACGCACAGATCCTCCTGGTTGAGTGCGACGACCGGACCCGGGAAGCCCGGCTCAGGCAGGACCGGCAGCAACCTGAGTTGGCCAACGAGAGCATGCGCGGTTGGAGCCGCTACCTGCATGGGGAAGCGGTTGATGCCGGCTACGAAATCATCGACACAGGCGCGGCGTCACTGACCGAGACCGTGGCCCACGTTGTTTCCTATCTCGTCCCGACCTAGCCCTGTCCCCGTCGAGCCGAAACGGGTTCGGAGCTTCAGGCCGGGCCGCTTCTGGGTGGCTCCGGCAAACACGCGCGGCGGCTTTGCAAAGACACCCGGCTCCCCTCCCCCGCGCAGCGCGCGTGGCAGACTGCTCCGCTTAGTTTCGCAGGTCCCGCATCACCGCCGTCACGTCCGCTTGCTCTTCCGCCGTCAAAGGGAGGAGCGGCAGCCGGGCGCGCCCCCCGAAGTAGCCGTTCAGGTCGCAGGCATGCTTGATGCCGGGGATGCCGAGGTTATTCACGACCACAGCCGAAGCAAGCAGGAGCCGCTCCTGCTTTTCCGTAGCCAGCGGCGTGTCCCCTTCCCGGTGCGCCACGTACACCTCGTGGCAGGCCTGCGGCGCCGGGTCGGCCAGGGCCAGCACGGCGCCACTCGCGCCTGCCCCGAGCGAGGGCAGCAGCTTGTCGGCCGCGCCCGACAGCACCTGGAAGCCAATCTCACGCGTCCGCGTCCGCAGCGTGCTTACCGGGGGCTGCGCCACCGCCGCCGGAGCGCCGCTGCCTGCTCCACCGATCGTGACCAAGCTGCCCGGGGCCTCGGCGGGCGCGCTGGCCGCTGCCTGCATCCGGGCCGTGACCGCGGCAAAGACCGGCGTCACGGTGACGGCTCGCCGCGGCGCTCCCGAGGTTGCCGCCACCACCGCTGCAATCCGCTCCACGCTGCCGCTCGAGTCCTTCAGCCCAATGATGTTGGGGTGGTAGGCCAGCTCGGCGATCAGCTCTGGAAGCAGGTCGTAGTGCGTGAACTTGGGAATGCTGTAGAGCACCACCGGGATGGGCGAGTGGTCGGCCACGGTGCGGTAAAAGGTCAGCATGGCAAGGGGCGTCATGTGCGGACCGTAATAGTTCGGCGTTCGCACCAGCGCCGCATCGTAGCCAGCCTTGGCCGCAAACTCCGCCATGCGGATGGTCGCGAGCGCACTGCCCTGCCCTACCCCGGCCACCAGCACCTTTTCTGGCGCGATCGCGAGCGCTGCGGTTCGCAGGGTTTCGCGAGCCTCGGCGTCGTCGAGCCGCACGGCTTCGCCGGTCGAGCCCAGCACCACCACGCCCGCGACCGGCGTCCGCCCGTAGCGCTCCATGTTGTGCTCCAGCTTGCGCAGGTACAGGCTGCCGTCGGGGTAAAACGGCGTGGTCACAGCGGGAAAAATGCCTTCAAGCAACATGGGGTCACCACAGCGAACGCCGACAATCGTATGCTAAATCTCCAGCAGTGGAACAGGGCCAATGTTTCTTCGGCCCGGCCGCTCCGGCCTCGAGTTCGTTACAAGCCGGTACTTCGATGACCCAGCCCGCAGAACTGCGGAGCGGGCCCGGCGGCATCTTTCGGCCAAAAAGAACCGATCTACGGACCACCCGGAAGCGCCCGGGCCTCGCCGGGGAAGGGCTCCTTGTGTGCCGCCAGGATTTTGAGCACCTGCCCCTTGCTGTAGTCGTAGGAGGGCGCTCCCGAAAAAGTGCTGTAGCCGACGTGGACCTCGCCTTGCGCGCCCTCAATCTGGAACTGGCGCTGCCCTTCGGCTGCCTGCCGAGGGTAGGCCTGGGCCCAGGAGCTTTGATTGAGGGAATCGCTGTTGACCTCGATCGTCCAAACGCGGGCGCCGGCCGGGTCCCGGACCAGGAAGCGAAAGTAGGTGTTGTACTTGCCGATGGGCTTGAAGTACTCGACCGCTTCCACCGTGTAGGCGCCGGAGTGGAAAAGATCGAGCAGAAAGCCGCTGCTTTCGCGCGCGTCGGGCAGAGCCGGATCCTCATGCGCCTTGTGCAGCAAGGCGCGCTCGGCGTCCCGGTGGGGCACGTCGCCCGCCATGGTGTAGGCGGTAACCAGCGTTGTGTGCACCTTCCAGTTGCCGGGCTCCAGCTGCTCCGCCCGCTCGGCATAGCGCACCGCGTCTGCCGGCCGGTACAGCGCGATCTCGGCCGAAGCAGCCAGGAGGTTGGCGGGCGCGCTTTGGGGGTCCTCAGCCAGCGCGCCCTGCAGCAGCGCCAGGGCCTGCTGCGGGTGACCGGCCCGCAGCGCCGCCGAGCCTCCCTGCACCGCTGAGCCTGCCTGCGGGCCGGGAGACGGCGCGCTTTGCGCGGCAGCGACATCCCCGCACGACACGGCAGAGCAGGCCGCGCACAGCAGCCAGCCGTAAAGGCTACTACGCAGCCTAGACAAGGCCACCCACTGGCTTGCGCTCGCTGCCCAGCTCGGCATGGAGCTGCTGCAGCGCATACACGTGCATGGAGTGCTCTTGGAGCGCCGCGATGCCGCCGGCGGCGGCCCGGGCGGCCGCCATGGTCGTGATCATGGGGACGCGGCCCTGCACGGCCGAGCGGCGAATCGCTTTTTCATCGAAAAACGTGTCGGCCCCGCGCGGCGTGTTGACGATCAGCTGGATGCGGTCTCCCTTGATCAGGTCGACGACATTGGGCCGGCCTTCCTTGACCTTGTACACGCGCTCCACCGTCATCCCGGCCTTTTCGAGCACATCGGCCGTGCCCTCGGTCGCCACCAGGGCGAAGCCAAGCTCCACATACTGGCGAGCCACCGCGATCAACTGCGGCTTGTCCCGATCGTTGACGCTGAAAAAGACGGTGCCGCCCGTGGGGAGCTTGAGACCCGCGGCCAGCTGTGCCTTGGCAAAGGCTTCGCCGAAGTTGTCGGCGACGCCCATCACCTCGCCGGTGGAGCGCATCTCGGGACCGAGCACCGGGTCGACGCCGGGGAACTTGCTCCAAGGGAAAACCGGCGACTTGACAAAGAAGTACCGGCCGGTGCCCAGGTCCGCGCCGCTTTCAACGGCGTTCGGCAACAGCGCGCGCAGGGTGCCGCCGGTCATCAGCCGCGAAGCGACCTTCGCCAGCGGCACGCCCGTTGCCTTGGACACGTAGGGTACGGTCCGCGAAGCGCGCGGGTTGACTTCGATGACAAAGACCCGTTCCCGCTGGATCGCAAACTGGAGGTTGACGAGCCCCACTACCCCGAGCGCCAGCGCCAGCCTGCGCGTGTACGCGCGAATGGTGTCCAGCACGGCCGGGGTCAGATCGACCGCGGGCAGCACGCAGGACGAATCGCCCGAGTGCACCCCGGCCTCCTCGATGTGCTGCATGATGCCCGCGATCACAACGTCGGTGCCGTCCGCAAGCGCATCGACGTCGACTTCCACAGCGTCCTCAAGGAAGCGGTCGATCAGGATGGGCCGCTCCTGCGAATACTCAACCGCCTCGGCCATGTAGCGCGTCACCGCGGCCCGGTCGTAGGCGATGACCATGGCGCGGCCGCCCAGCACGTAGGAAGGGCGCACCAGCACGGGGTAGCCGATCGAGTCGGCCCCGGCCAGGGCTTCTTCCACATCAGTAGCCGTTGTGGCTGCCGGCTGGGGAATGCCCAGATCAGACAGCAGCTTGCCGAAGCGTTTGCGATCTTCCGCCAGGTCGATCGATTCGGGGCTGGTGCCCAGGATGGGTACGCCCGCGTCCTTGAGCCGCTGCGCCAGGTTAAGCGGCGTTTGCCCGCCGAACTGCACAATCATCCCGATCTCCGCGCCGGCCGTTGCTTCGTGCTCGTACACGGCCAGTACGTCTTCAAGCGTCAAGGGTTCGAAGTAAAGCCGGTCGCTGGTGTCGTAATCGGTGGACACGGTTTCAGGGTTGCAGTTCACCATCACCGTTTCATAGCCGTCGTCGCGCAAGGCGAACGCCGCGTGGCAGCAGCAGTAATCAAACTCGATGCCCTGCCCGATGCGGTTGGGACCCGAACCAAGGATGATGACCTTGCGTTGGGAGGTAGGCGGCGCTTCATCTTCTTCGTCGTAGGTGGAGTAAAGGTAGGGCGTGCTCGAGGCGAACTCGGCGGCGCAGGTATCGACCAGCTTGAAGACGGGGCGCAGACCGGCAGCCTGCCGCCCGGTGCGGATCTGCTCTACCCCGGCGGTGCCGGCGAGCCCTCGCGCTTCGGCAAGCCGCTCGTCGGAGATGCCCATGCGCTTGGCCCGGCGCAGCAGCGGCAGCAGCAACTCGCGCGCGCCGGCGACGGTGCCCAGCATGTCGGTGATTTCTTTGATCTGCTGCAGAAACCAGGGATCCATGGTGGTGAGCCGCGCAACCTCGCGTACGCTCATGCCGCGCGCAAACGCAAAGCGGATGTAGCTGAGCCGCTCGGGCTGCGGGGTCACCAGCCGGTAGGTGAGTTGCCTGGGGTCAAGCGTTTCGGCGCCGACCCGCTTCCCGGTTTCGAGCGCGCGCACCGCCTTCATGAGCGCTTCCTTGAAGGTGCGGCCCATGGCCATGACTTCCCCAACCGACTTCATCTGGGGGCTGAGCGTTTCATCCGCTTCCGGGAACTTCTCAAACTGCCACTTCGGTATCTTCACCACCACGTAGTCGATCGAAGGCTCAAAGCAGGCCGGGGTCATGCGTGTGATGTCGTTTGGAATTTCATCAAGCGTGTAGCCGACGGCCAGCTTGGCCGCGATCTTCGCGATGGGGAAGCCGGTGGCTTTGGACGCCAGCGCCGAGGAGCGCGAAACCCGCGGGTTCATCTCGATCACGGTCATGCGGCCGTTGGCAGGGTTGACGGCAAACTGCACGTTGGAGCCGCCGGTCTCGACGCCGATCTCGCGCATGATGGCGATCGCAGCCGAGCGCATGGCCTGGTACTCGCGGTCCGTCAGGGTTTGCGCGGGAGCAACCGTGATCGAGTCGCCGGTGTGGACGCCCATCGGGTCCATGTTCTCGATCGAGCAGATGATGATGACGTTGTCCGCCAGGTCGCGCACCACTTCGAGCTCATACTCTTTCCAGCCCAGCACCGACTCTTCGAGCAGGCACTCGTGCACGGGGGATAAGTCGAGCCCGCGCGCCAGAATCTCCATCAGCTCTTCGCGGTTGTAGGCGATGCCGCCGCCCGAGCCGCCAAGGGTGAAGGAAGGACGGATGATCACCGGGAAGCCCAGCTTGGTCGCGAACTCAAGCCCGTCGCGGAGGTTGTCAACCAGCGCCGAGCGCGGCACGTCCAGGCCGATGCGGGTCATCGCATCTTTGAACAGGAGCCGGTCTTCGGCTTTCTTGATCGCGCCAAGCTTGGCGCCGATCAGCTCAATGCCGTACCGGTCCAGAACGCCCCCGTCGGCCAGGTCGACGGCTAGATTTAAAGCGGTTTGGCCGCCCACGGTCGGCAGCACGGCGAACTTACCCCCGCGTGCCTCGGCCGCGAGCATGTCGCTCTCGACGCGCAGAATTTGCTCCAGATAGAGCGGGGTAAGTGGCTCAATGTAGGTGCGGTCGGCCAACTCGGGATCGGTCATGATGGTTGCCGGGTTTGAGTTCACCAGCACCACCTCGTAGCCTTCGGCGCGAAGCGCCTTGCAGGCCTGCGTGCCGGAATAGTCAAACTCGGCGGATTGCCCGATCACAATCGGCCCCGAGCCGATCACAAGTATCTTGGCGATGTCGTTCCTGCGTGGCATCTTTTCCTAGGGGTCGATCCTTTGCGGGTTTTCACTCCAGGCGCAACCAGTGATGAATCCTGCGCTTTCCGTGCGACCGGGTGCGCGGACTTTCCCCCGCGCTTACCCGCATCCTGTGGGCGCATACGCGGCAGCCGCACCCACCTGCCGGGACCAGCGCGGGACGCCCCCTCCACCTACCGCGCCTTCCACCCATCCATCATCCGCCGGAAGTCTCCGAACAGGTAGTGGGAATCGTGCGGGCCGGGGCTGGCTTCCGGGTGGTATTGCACGCTTAACAACGGCAGGCTCCGGTGGCGCAGCCCTTCCAGCGTTTGGTCGTTCAGGTTGATATGCGTCAGCTCGACCTCGTTCGCGTCCAGCGAGTCGGGATCGACCGCGTAGTTGTGGTTCTGGCTCGTGATCTCGACCCGCCCCGTGGCCAGCTGCTTGACCGGGTGGTTGCCGCCGTGGTGCCCAAACTTCAACTTGTAGGTCCGGCCGCCCAGGGCCTGGCCGATCAACTGGTGCCCGAGGCAGATGCCAAACACCGGCGTTTTGCCGGCCAGGGCCCGGATCGCTTCGTGGGCGTAGGTAAGCGGCTCCGGGTCGCCGGGGCCATTCGACAAAAACACGCCGTCCGGGCGCAGCGACAGCACGTCTTCCGCGGTCGTGCGTGCGGGCACCACCGTCACCCGGCAGCCCTGGCTCCCCAGCATCTGGAGGATGTTCTGCTTGATGCCGTAATCGTAGGCCACCACGTGCAGGTCGCAGGGCGGCTCGGCCGGGGGCGCACCCTCCCGCAGCGGATCCCCGGTGCGCTGCGTCCACTCGTAGGGAGACTTGGTGCTGACCACGCTGGCCAGGTCTGTTCCGTCCATAGGCCGCAAGGCGCGCGCGCGCGCGACCAGCACCTCCGGGTCCTGCTCCACGGTAGAAATGACGCCCCGCATGACCCCGTGGGAGCGCAGGTGCCGCACCAGGGCGCGTGTGTCAATTTCCGAGAGAACAGGGACCCCGAAGCGCTCCAGGTACTCGTCCGCGGCCTGCTCGGAGCGCCAGTTGGAGCTGACCAGCGAAAACTCGCGCACGATCAGCCCTTCGATGTAGGGCCGGGATGACTCCGCATCCGCCTGGTTGGTTCCGTAGTTGCCGATCTGCGGGTTGGTGAGCACCACGATCTGCCCGGCGTAGGAGGGGTCCGTAAAGATTTCCTGGTAGCCCGTGAGGGAGGTGTTGAAAACAACCTCGCCGGAGCATTCGCCCTTTGCTCCGTAGCCATCCCCCCGAAAGATGCGCCCGTCTTCCAGCGCAAGTATTGCCTGCATCGCAGCTCCAATGCCGTCAGAAAGACTCTACCGATGGTAGCAGGCCGGCTCGGAAGCAGGAGGGAGACGGCCCCGCATCAGAGCTAGCACAAGGAGTGTGTGACCCCGATGAACGCAGTGATCCTGCACGCGTATGGCGATGTGAGCCAGCTGAGCTACGAAACCGATGAAGACCTGCCGGAGATTGGCGCGGGCGAGGTGCGGGTACGGCTGCGCGCCACCAGCATCAATCCGGTGGACTGGAAGATCCGCGCCGGCGCCGCCAAGGATCGCTTTCCGCTGGATCTGCCGGAGATCCTGGGCGTTGACCTTGCCGGCGAGGTGGACCAAGCTGCTTCGGGCGTCGAGGGCTTCCCGCCGGGCATGCGCGTGATGGCCAAGGCCAACGGCACCTATGCCCAGTACACCACCGCCAAGGCCGACGTGCTCGCGCCCATTCCGGAGGCTCTGAGCTTTGAACAGGCCGGCGCCCTGCCGCTGGTGCTGACCACCGGCTCGCAGCTGATTGAGCGCGCGCTCAAGCTGGAGCCGGGGCAATCGGTGCTGGTAACCGGGGCGCTCGGCAGCGTGGGCCGCGTCGCCGTCCATGTCGCGCGCCAGCGCGGCGGCAGGGTCATCGCGGGCGTACGGAGCTCGCAAAAGGCCCAAGCGGAAATCCTGGGAGCCGCGGAGATCGTGGCGATTGACGACCCGGAGGAGATGGTGCACCTCCACGACCTCGATGCCGTTGCCGACACGGTGGGCGGCGTGGTGGGCGAGCATGCCCTCAAGACCCTGCGGGACAACGGTGTGTACGCAACCGTGGTTGGCGGCCCCGCGCATCCGCCCGAGCGGGGCATCCGGGTGGAAGCGATGATGGCCGAACCAGATGCTTCGCGTCTGGAAGAGCTCGCTTTCGATGTCGCAAGCGGCGCTCTCCACATCCCCATCGCGAAGAGCTTTCCGCTGGAGCGGATCCAGGAAGCGACCCGGCTGGCAGAAGCCGGCGCCGGCGGCAAGGTGGTCGTCACCATTCCGTAACCGGGCCGCGCCCTCAGCGGGCAAGCAGCTCGAGCACGGCGCGCCCGAGCCCGGACACATCGTGCGGCAGGGCCTCAATCGCAGGGGCGACGCCAAAGCCGTGGAGAGTGGCACTGGTGACCGGGCCGATCGAGCAGGCCCGTGTCCCCCGCAGCGCTTCCAAAGCGGGCCCGGGCCCGAGCAGGGCGAAGAAGTTTTCCACGGTCGATGAGCTTGTAAACACCACCGCGTCCACCGGTGCTTGCCCCGCGCTGAACACCGCGGCCAGCGCGGCCCTGCCTTCCTCGGCGGGTGCGGTCCGGTAAGCGTCCACAGTCTCTACCGTTGCGCCGGCTGCGCGCAGGGCGTCGGGCAGAAAGTCGCGCCCGGACGCGGAGCGGGGCAGCAGAAAGCGCTTGCCCCGGGCTTCGGGCGCCAGCTCGCGCACCACCGACTCCGCGACCGAGGGCAGCGGTTGCTGATCGACGCGGAGGCCCAGCGTGCGCAGGGTCGCGGCGGTTGCCGGCCCGACCGCGACCGTCCAGGGCTGCTCCTCCCAGGGTGCGGGCTTACGCGCCACCAAAACCCGCGCGGTGTTGGCGCTGGTGACCAGCAGCCCGTCGAACTCGGCCAGCCGCGCGAGGGCCTCATCGAGCGGCGCGTAGCTCCGAGGCGGCTCGATCTGGATCGTCGGCACCTCCAGCACGTGGGCCCCGGCGGCGCGCAACGCGCCGGCCAGCGAGCTGCTCTGCTCACGGGTGCGCGTCACGAGGATGCGGCGGCCTGCCAGGGGCAGCACTTCCCTGCCCTCAGCTGTAGGCCAGCAGCTCGCCGGCGCCTTGCCGGAGCAGCTGCTCGGCCAGGCGGCGCCCCAGCAGTTCCGGCTCGTCCTCGGTGCGCTGCTCGAGCGCAACCCGCACTGCCGCGCCGCCCCCAAGCAGCGAAACCGACCCGCTGATCTGCCAGTGGTCGGTATGCGGCTCACAGAAGATGCCGATCGGCACCTGGCACCCACCCCCGAGCGCACCCAGCGCGGCGCGCTCGGCCGTCACGGCGAAGCGCGAAGGGGCGTCATCGAGAAAGCGAAGCGCTTCCAGCATGGCGACGTCGCCGGCGCGCACCTCAATGGCAAGCGCGCCCTGCCCGGCAGCCGGGCACACGATGCTGGCCGGCAAACGCTCTCGCAGCAGCGCCGTGCGCCCCAGCCGGTCAAGACCGGCGCAGGCCAGCACGCACGCTTCCGCCTCGCCCCCGGTCAGCTTGCGCAGGCGCGTGTCGACGTTGCCGCGAAACTCGATGTACTCAAGGTCGCGCCGGTGCGCCCGCAGCTGCGACTGGCGGCGGAGGCTGCTGGTGCCCACGCGCGCCCCCGGGGGCAGCGCGGCAAAGCTTGGGTAGCGCTCCGAAACAAAGGCGTCGCGCGGGTCGGCCCGGGGCGGGATGGCAGCCAGCGCAAACGCCGGATCGAGCTCGGTGGGCAGATCCTTCAAGCTATGCACCGCCAGGTCGATCCGCCCTTCCGCCAGCGCTTCCTCAATCTCCTTGGTAAACATCCCCTTGGTTCCGACCTTGTCAAAGGCAACGGACTGAAGCCGGTCGCCGGTGGTGCGAATGACCTCGATGCTCGCCTGGTGGCCGGCCGCGCTCAGGGCCGCGGCGACGTGCTCGGCCTGCCAAAGAGCCAGCGCGGAGCCGCGCGACCCGATGCGCACCGGCATCAACGCCGTTCCACCGGGACGGACAGCACCCTGGCGGACTCGGCGTCCGGAGCTTCGCTGACCCCTCCGGGCGTTTCGGCCGGGGTCCTCTCGGGCAGGTTAAAGGTGCTGCGCAGCGACGTCAGGCGGTCCTCGTCTCCGGCCTGCGCGGCCGCACGAAAGGCCTGGATGGGCGCATGGAGGAACTTGCTGGCCATCCCCCGGGTAAGCGCTTCCACGGCCTCGCGCTCGGCGGCGGTCAGCCCTTGGAGGCGAGGTGCGGCCCGGCGAAGCTCCGTCTGCCGGATCGCTTCTACGCTGCCCTGGAGCGCGAGCAGGGTCGGCACCGCGTCCACCATCTGCGTCCGGCGGCTGAACTGCTCTACCCCGGCCTCGACCAGCCGCTCCGCGCCGGCGGCTTCACGCGAACGGTCAAGCATGTTGGCGTCCGCGACCTTTTGGAGGTCGTCGATGTCGTACAGAAACACGCCGTCTACCCGGTTCATCTCCGGGTCCACATCCCGGGGTACGGCGATATCGATAAAGAACATGGGCCGGCCCCGCCGCCGCTGCAAAAGCTGCGCCCCATCTTCCCGGTGAAAGATAAACCCGTGCGAGCCGGTCGACGTGATCACGATGTCCGCGTGATCCGCCTGCGCCAGCAGCTCGCCGTACGGGACGACCCGTCCCCCGAAGCCCTGCGCCAGGCGCTCGGCGCGCGCCAGGGTTCGATTGCTCACGCTGATCGAGCTGGCCCCGTGCGCAAGCAGGTGCCTGGCCGCCAGCTCCCCCATCTTGCCGGCTCCCACCAGCAGCACCCGTTTGCCCCCGAGCGAGCCAAAGATCTTGAGCGCCAGGTCAACGGCAACGCTGGCGATGGACACCGAGCTGGCCGCGATCGCGGTTTCGCTGCGGACGCGCTTGGCAATGGCGAAGGTGCTTTGCAGCAGCGCTTCAAGCTCTCGACCGACCGTGCCGGCGGCCCGCGCCGCGGCAAAGGCTTCCTTAACCTGGCCCAGGATTTGCGGCTCACCCACCACCATCGAGTCCAGGCTGGAAGCGACACGAAACAGATGCCGCACCGCTTCCTCATCGCGGTACTGGTACAGGTAGGCGCGCAGCTGGGGAGCGCTGGCCGGAAACCGCGCCAGAAAAAAGGCCGCGAGATCCGGCGCTTCGGTTGCGTAGCTGACCAGCAGCTCCACGCGATTGCAGGTGGACAGGATGACCGCCTCCGTGACATGCGGCCAGGCGCGCAGTGCCCTCAGCGCCGCAGGGAGGTCCTCGGCGGCCATCGCTACCTTTTCGCGCAGCTCGACCGGCGCGTTGCGGTGGTTGAGGCCAGCAAGCAGCTTCATGGGGCAGAAAACCTGTGTACCGAGCTGAGGAGGTTTGCCGCCCAAACGCTCAGCACCACCAGAAACGCGATCGAAGAAAGGTACACCGCCTGCCGGCCGCGCAGTCCTTTGGACTGCCGCAGCAGCAGGATGAAGACGTACACGAGCCACATCGCAAAGGAAAGCAGCACCTTGGGGTCCTGGAAGTAGGAAGCGCCAACGCGCTCCTGGGCGATCAGTGAGCCGGCAAACAGGCCTAGCGTCATCGAAAGAAAGCCCAAAACCAGCGTGGACTGCGCGATGCGGTCGATGGTCTCAAGCGGCGGCAGCCAGGCAAAAAACCCCGGGGCAGCCTTGTTCTTGAGCCGGCGCTCCTGAAGAAAGTACAGCAGGCTGGCGAGGAGTGAAAACACGAGCGCTGTGTCGGCGGCCAGCAGCGCGGCAACATGGACCGCGACCCAGCCGCCCCGCACCAGGGGCGACGAGAACACATAGCCGTCTGACCCGAAGCTGGCATGCAGCGTCAGCAGAAAAGCCATGGGCATGGCAAACAGGCCAAAGGAAACGGTGCGGTAGCGGGCCGCGATCAGCAGAAACGCAAGCGCGATCAGCAGCGCAAGCGCCGCCTGCACTTCATGGACGCCCGAAGGCACGAAGTGATGCGCGCGCGCAAAGATTTCGGCAAAGGTGGTGCACTCGAGGGCGAGGCCGGCAAGAGCCAGGCCGGTACACCAGGTTTGGAAGCGGACGCGCGTCGAAAAAACGGCCGGCAGCGCACACGCGCTCGCCAGGCCGTACATCGCTGTTGCGCCGCGTATGGAAAGCAGATCCATGTGGAAGTTGGCGAACCTTTAGTATACGACCCCCACTGCCGGGCCCTGCCCGCGGCGCCCATGTTGGCGCCCATGTTCGCGCTACGGTCGCCCGCAAAGAAATCCCGCGCCGCGCGGCAACAGCAGGGGTAGCGGGTTCATCTCTCCTCCTGTCAGAATGATGCAGCGTGCCGAGCGGGACCGAGCGCGGCGCGCTCGACCATGAACCACCACCCCTCCCCGGAGGAACCCAGTATGTCGGACTATCGCGTGCAAGCAGGAGATATTCAGGAAGACCAGATCACGTCGCTGATGGAAAGCTACAGCGCGAAGCTGCCGAGCTCGTTTTTCCTCGGTGCATGCTTTGCGTCCATCATCGGCTCGCTCATCCTCAAAACGCAGGGCAAGGATGAAAATGCTTTGTTCGTGGGGCAGTGGGCTGCTCCGTTTTTGTTGCTTGGTATCTATAACAAGATGGTGAAGCAGCACGGTTCGGACGCACTCACCCGGGCCTAGATGCGAAGGGAAGAAAAGAGGGCCGCGCTCCGCGGCCTTTTTCTTTTTGGGCGACGGGCTTCTTTGGGCGCCGCACGGGTTGATTGAAGGACGGCTTTTCCTCGCACCAGCATCTTCCCTGAGCGCCGGGTCGCTGCGGTATCCTGTCGGTGCCAGTGAGTGAGGTTCCCCAGCGCATCCCCGCGTCCCAGGGCGGCTCCCCGTCGCAAACGCCCGGCGACCTGTCCCCGGCACTCGCCTCCGCACCGGCCCCGACGCCCGCACTCGCACCCGTCCTCACAC
>CALMAN010000100.1 GCA_937859835.1 uncultured Acidipila sp.
GGCCTGGGCCGTAAAGGCCTCCGCTTCCGGGTACACGGCGCCGAGGTTGGAGGAGACAAAGACGTCCTCCTCGGCCCGCTTGCGCAAAAAGGCAACCAGGGGGGTGAGCTGCTCGCTTGACGGGGTCGAGCCAAAGAGCAGCAGGGCGGGGCCGGCGACAACCGCGGCCCCATCGGCCCGGAGCATGTCCAGGAGCAGTTCGGGACTTTTCTTAAGCCCGTCCAGGTAGTTCTCCTGGGCGGCCATGGAGGCAAGGAGCCGGCTTTGGAGGCTTTTGGCGGTGAGGGCCCGGTTGAGCCGGACCGAGCGGCTGTCGGACTCGATCTGCGAGGCGACGATTTGGAGGAGAAAGTCGCAGGCGGAGCGGAGGCGGAGCGGCACGTAGCGCGGGGCATGGTGGTGGCAGGAGACCAGGCCCCACAGCCTGCCTTCGATGATGATGGAGATCGACATGGAGCAGATGGTGCCCATGTTGCGCATGTACTGCCGGTGGATGGGCGACACACTGCGCAGCACCGAGCCGGACAGGTCGATCTCGGGGGCGGCGGCGCCGCTTTCGGCAAGCAGGGGCGAGGGTTGGTAGTCGACGTTGGGGATGATGCGGACGCGGTTGAGTTCGTACATGCGCCGGGCCTGGGCGGGCACGTCGGAGGCGGGAAAGCGCAGACCGAGGTAGGAGTCGAAGTGGCTGGAAGCGCGCATTTCGGCCAGCACTTCCCCGTGGCCCTGCTCGTTGAAGCGGTACAGCACCACGCGGTCGCAGCCGGTAAGCGCTTGCACCTCCTCGACGGTGTTCTGGCAGATCCCGACCAGGGTGTCGACGTAGCGGATGGCGGCGACGAAGTTATACAGCCGGGCGTTGATGGCTTCGACGTCGACCGGCTCCAGGGTGCGCTCGAACTCAAGAATGGTCCAGTCGGGGCTCGCCTTGTGCGCGACGACCTCGAAGCGTGCCGAGGGGGCAGTGCGGGTGGGGAGCCCGAGGCTGCCGAGGATGCGGGACGCGGTAGTCAAGGGCTCGGCAACAAGGCCGGCCAGCAGACGGCTGCTCGCCTCGGCGCCAAGCAGGGCCGGGAGGGTTGCGCCGAAGATCAGCTCCTCGCGGCGCGCGAGAAAGTCGGCGGCCGTGGTGCTGGCGACGCGGACGCGGCCCGGGGGGTCGAGCGCCAGGAGGAAACCATGGGGCTGGATGCTTCCCGGGATGTGGATCGGTTCGCGGTCGCAGGAGGTGAGATCGAGGGTTGCGCCTTGCGTGTGGGTTTGTCCGTCCATGGTGGAGGCATCCAAAGGGAACTGCGGCCTGAAGGCCGGCTCAGAGCCGCCCGGGGTCCGGCGCGCGGCTGGTGTCTCCCTAGGGTAACTGCTCGGCGGCCGGCGCGGGCGCGGAGCTTTCGATCACGGAAGTACCGGGGCAGCGGGCTCGGGGGGGGATTGCGTATGGTGTGCTGCGCGCGGCCCTGGTGCACAGAACCTGTAGCACCCTGTAGCACCCTGGGGCACCTTGCGACGGCTGGGTACGCGGCTCTCCCTTCCGATGGCATGAAGACGACCGGCGACTGCCGGGAAAACTCGCCGGACGCCCCGCATCCAAAAACCTGCCATGCGACCGAACCCCGCCGAAACCTCCCCCAAAGCTGCTCCTTCCCGATCAAAGCCGCGCCCCCAAGCCGCCGGAGTTCCGTGGAGCCGGCTCCAGACAGAAGCAAGGAAGCACTTTGGGCTCCCAAGTCTGCGGCCGGGGCAGCGCGAAGTTTTGGAGGCCATCTTTAGCGGCCGGGATGTGTTGGCGCTGATGCCGACCGGCTCGGGCAAAAGCCTGTGCTACCAGCTGCCGGCCTTGTTGCTGCCGAAGCCGGTGGTGGTGGTGTCGCCGCTGATTGCGCTGATGCAGGACCAGGAAAAGAAAGCCGAGGACGCGGCGATCGCGGTGGAGCGGGTCGATTCCACGCTGACCGTAGCGGAGCACCGGGAAGCGCAGGCGGCGATTGAGCAGGCGACGGCGCAGCTCTTGTATGTGACCCCGGAACGGCTGGAAAAAGCGGAGTTTCTTGAGGACCTCCGCCGGACCGGCGTGAGCCTGCTCGCGATTGACGAGGCCCACTGCGTTTCGCAGTGGGGGCATGATTTCCGGCCGGCATACATGGGCCTGGCGTATGCGCGCGAGCAGCTGGGGAACCCGCCGGTGGTGGCGCTGACGGCGACGGCAACCGAAGCGGTGGTCGATGACATTGTTTTGCAGCTGCAGATGCAGCGCCCGGTCATTGTGAACACCGGGACGGAGCGGCCGAACCTCCATTTCGCGGTGCACCACACGGTGAACAAGGAAGCCAAGCTGAAGCGGGTGGCCGACATGGTGGCCGGCTCGGAAGGCTCGGGCATTGTGTACACGGCGAGCGTGAAGTCTGCGGTGGAGCTGTACGAGTGGCTGAAGGAGAGCGGGGTTTCGGTAGGCCGGTACCACGGCAAGATGCCGCCCCGGGAGCGCGAAGCGATGCAGGCGGCGTTTATGGCCGGCGAGTATCGGGTCTTGATTGCGACCAAGGCGTTTGGGATGGGCATCGACAAGCCGGACATCCGGTTTGTGTACCACTACGAGTTTCCCGATTCGCTGGAAAGCTACTACCAGGAGGCAGGCCGGGCCGGGCGCGACGGCTTGCCGGCGCGGGCGGTGCTGTTGTACCGGCTGGAGGACAAGCGCATCCAGCGCTTCTTTCTGCTAGGCCGCTACCCGCGCATGGAAGAGCTGCGCGCGGTCCTGGGAGCTTTGGACAGCCCCGGCCACGCGCCCGCGATCGCGGAGCGGGCGGAGGTGCCGCGGCGGCGCGCGCAGGCGATCCTGTACATCCTGAAGTCGGCGGGGCTGGTGCGGCGCACGGCGCGGGGCTACGTGCGCCCGGGCGAGGCGGCGCCGGACAATGACCTCGAGGCGTTGCTCCAGTCCTTTGCAGAGCGGGGCGGCGAGGACCGCAAGCGGCTGGGCGAGATGATGCGCTACGCGGAAAGTCCGCGCTGCCGCAAGCAGCTGCTGCGGGAGTACTTCGGCGAGGAGGCAGGGGAGGCGTGCGGCAGCTGCGACAACTGCGAGGAAGCCCGGACCAACCCGGGCGCAGCGCCGCGCGCCGCCGAGCTGCCACAGTGCGAGCGGGAAGATGTGAAGCAGGCCGTGGCCGTGGACACCGCGGTCGGGGTGGTGGTGACGACGGCGCCGGAAACGCTGCCGGTCCGCGAAGAACCTCCCTTTAAGAGCGGCGACACGGTGCGGCACGCCAAGTTCGGCGCCGGCCGGGTGGTGGAGCTCGATGGCGAAAACTTTCTGGTGCGCTTTGACGTGGGGATGAAACGGGTGCGGCCGACTTACCTCAGGGCTTCCTGACGCGAAAGCGGCCCGGAGGGCGGCTGACGCGCCTCGGGTCTTCGTGAGTCGAGAGCGAGCGCCGGAGGCGGTTGACGCATTTCAGGGTTCTCGAGTCGAGAGCGAGCCTGAGGGGGGCCGACCTTCCTCAGGGTTTCGTGAAGAGAGGGCGAGCGCGGAAAGTGGCTGACGCGGCTCAGGCCTCGTGAGGCGAGAGCGACCCCCGGGGCGGTCGACCTTCCTCAGGGCTTCGTGAAGAGAGGGCGAGCGCGGGGGCGGTTGACTTACCTCAGGGCTTGCTGATCGAGAGCGACCCGCCACTGCTCCGGCGCAGGGTCCGGAGAGAACCAGCGCGGGGTCCTGACCGGCAGCAGGCTCTTTTTGCTTTCCGGCGGACCGGGCGACACCTCAGGGCGGACTCCCCGGCCGCGCCGCACCTCGGTGGGAAGCGGCGGGCCTGGAGCAGCAGGCGCTTTTCCAGGTATGTTCTTGGTCCCGCTCTCTGCCCGAGCTCTTCCCTGCCTGGAAGCTGCGGGAGGCCGCTGACAGCAGCCCGTTCCAGGTGCCGCGGATGCAGGTCGTCATGAGGCTCCGGGAAAGGCTGAGGGGGTTCACCAGGGCACTTCCGAGGCCTCGTGCGGGAGCACCGGCCGGGCCGCGGGCCAGCGGCGGACCCTGTCCCTTCCCCCGGCGCGGGGCGTATGTGGAAATAAACTTGCCCAAGAAGGCGAAGAAAATGAGAAAATGACGGAAGTACCCATTTGCTCCGTTTTCCGAATTGGTACCTGTTTTGCACATCCGGTAGTGTTCGGGTGCGAGAGGAACACAAGATAGAGTGGGGATACGACAGCAAACCGGGCTTTCCGGAATGCGCCGTGACCCACGTACAGCCAAAGCCCGCATCCGGTGCGGGCAGAAACGAGACGCACTTGTCCGACCTGCAAACTTCGCTTCAAAGCACGCTCGCCGATGTTTTGCCCGACTTTCCGCTCCCGGAAGCGCCCCCGCAGATGCAGGTGCGCAAACGCAACGGCTCGCTGGAGCCGGTGGATGTGAACAAGATCGTCAAGGCGGTGCAGCGGTCGTCGCACGGGCTGACGCACATTGACCCGATGCGGGTCGCGTCGAAGACGATCGGGGGCCTGTTCAACGGCGCGACGACGCGCGAGCTGGACTCGATCTCGATCCAGACCGCGGCGGCGCTGATTGCCGAAGAGCCGGAATATTCGAAGCTGGCGGCGAGGCTGCTGCACGCGACCATCCTCAAGGAGGTTGCGGGGCAAAACATCTACTCGTTTTCGCAGTCGATTGAACTGGGGCACGAGCAGGGGCTGATCGGCGAGGCGGCGGTTGAGTTTGTACGCAACAATGCGCGCAAGCTGAACAACTCGATTGAGGAGGACTTTTCGGACCGGTTTGAGTATTTCGGGCTGCGGACCGTGTATGACCGGTACCTGCTGCGGCACCCGATTACGCGCAAGGTGATTGAAACGCCGCAGTACTTTTTTCTGCGGGTGGCCTGCGGGCTGGCGCTGACCGTAAACGAGGCGATTCCCTTTTACAAGCTGCTGGCCGCGCATGATTACATGCCGTCGTCGCCGACCCTGTTCAACTCGGGAACCCGGCACCCGCAGATGTCGAGCTGCTACCTGATTGACTCGCCGGCCGACTCGCTGGACGCGATCTACGACACCTACAAGCAGGTGGCGCTGCTGTCGAAGTTTTCGGGCGGGATCGGGCTGGCGTTTCACCGGGTGCGCTCGGAAGGGTCGCTGATCCGGGCGACGAATGGATTGTCGAACGGCATTGTGCCGTGGCTGCGGACGCTCGACGCCTCGGTGGCGGCGGTGAACCAGGGCGGCAAGCGCAAGGGGGCGGCGTGCGTGTACCTGGAGCCGTGGCACGCGGATGTGGAGCAGTTCCTGGAGCTGCGCGACAACACGGGCGACAATGCGCGGCGGACCTACAACCTGAACACCTCGAACTGGATACCGGACCTGTTTATGCGGCGGGTGGACGGGGACGGCACCTGGTCGCTGTTTGATCCAAAGATAGTGCCGCACCTGACCGACCTGTTTGGCCCGGAGTTTGACCAGGCCTACGAAGCGGCCGAGCGGGAAGGCCTCGCAGTGCGCCAGGTAAAGGCGCGCGACCTGTACGCACGCATGATGCGGACCCTGGCCGAGACCGGCAATGGCTGGATGACGTTTAAGGACACAACCAACCTGCGCTGCAACCAGACCGGCAAGCCCGGCAACGTGGTGCACTTGTCGAACCTGTGCACCGAGATCACGGAGGTGACCTCGAGCGAGCAGACCGCCGTGTGCAACCTGGGATCGATCAACCTGGCGCGGCATGTGACGGGGGGCCGGTTTGACTACGAAAAGCTGGCGAACACGGTGCGGCTGGCGGTTCCGATGTTGGACCGGGTGATCGACATCAACTACTACCCGGTGGCGCAGGCCGCGGGGTCGAACAACCAGTGGCGGCCGGTGGGCCTGGGGGTGATGGGCCTGCAGGACGTGTTCTTTCAGCTGGGGCTGGCCTTTGACTCGGCGGAAGCGCGCGAGCTGTCCACCCGGATCCAGGAGGAGATTTACTATCACGCGCTGTGGGCCTCCTGCGACCTGGCGGAAAGAAGCGGGGCGCATCCGGCGTTTGAGGACACGCGCGCGGCCGCGGGGCAGCTGCAGTTTGATCTTTGGGGCGTGGTGCCGCGGGACCTGGCGCGGTGGTCGGTGCTGAAAGCGCGGATCGCGCAGCATGGGCTGCGGAACTCGCTGCTGATTGCCATTGCGCCGACGGCGACTATTGCTTCGATCGTGGGCTGCTACGAGTGCATTGAGCCGCAGATCTCAAACCTGTTCAAGCGGGAAACACTGTCGGGCGAGTTTTTGCAGATCAACCGCTACCTGGTCGATGAGCTCAAGGCGCGGGGGCTGTGGACCGAGGAGGTCAGGACGCGTATCAAGATGGCCGAGGGCAGCGTGCAAGGGTTGACGGAGCTGCCGGAGGACGTGCGGCTGCGGTACCGGACCGTGTGGGAGCTGCCCATGCGGGCCATTATCGACATGGGCGCGGCGCGCGGGGCCTGGATCGACCAGTCCCAGTCGCTGAACCTGTTTGCGGAATCCCCCAACATCGGGCGGCTGAGCTCCATGTATATGTACGCATGGAAGGCGGGGGTGAAGACGACGTACTATCTGCGCTCGCGGCCGGCTACCCGGATCGCCAAGACCACGGTGGGGCAGGCGGCGCAAGGTAACGCCGTGCCGGCGCAGAGCGCAGGGAGCCCGGCCAGTGCCGTGGCTTGCTCGCTGGACAGCCCTGAGTCGTGCGAGGCCTGCCAATAACCCCGGTCGAAACCGGGCGGAACCAAGCTGGCGAGAGCAGCCAGCGACCAACCAAGGAGAGCGCCATGTCGTCATCTGTGGAAGTACCCGATTCGATCCTGGACCCGGGGATGTGTCTTACCCTGCGGCCGATGAAGTATCCCACCTTTTTCGAGATGTTCAAGGACGGCATCAAGAACACGTGGACGGTGGAAGAGATTGATTTTTCAACCGACCTGGTGGACCTGAAGCAGCGGCTGACCCCGGCCGAGGTCCATGTGATCCAGCGCCTGGTGGCGTTTTTCGCGACCGGCGACTCGATTGTGTCGAACAACCTGGTGTTGAACCTGTACAAGCACATCAACTCACCCGAGGCGCGGCTGTACCTGTCGCGGCAGCTGTTTGAGGAGGCTGTGCATGTGCAGTTTTACCTGACGCTGCTCGATAACTACATCCCGGAGCCGAGCGAGCGCAATGCCGCCTTTGCCGCGGTCGACAACATCCCTTCGATCGCGAAGAAAGCAGCTTTCTGCATGAAGTGGATGGACTCGATCGAAAAGCTGGACACGCTTCAAACCGATGAGGACCGCCGGCAGTTTCTGCTGAACCTGATCTGCTTTGCGGGCTGCATCGAGGGCTTGTTCTTCTTTTCGGCATTCGCCTATGTGTACTTTTTCCGCTCGCGCGGGATGCTGCACGGGCTGGCGGCGGGGACGAACTGGGTGTTCCGGGATGAAAGCGCGCACCTTGAGTTTGCCTTCGAGGTGGTCAACACAGTGCGGGAGCAAAACCCGGGGATGTTTGACGCGCGCATGCAGGCCCAGGTCACGCAGATGATGCGCGAAGCTGTGGATGCGGAGCTGCAGTTCTCGGAGGACCTGCTGGCCGGGGGCGTGGCTGGGCTTTCGACGCGCGACATGCGCGAATACCTCCAGTACGTCGCGGACCAGCGCCTGGAGCGGTTGGGCATGGCGAAGGTCTTTGGTTCGCACAATCCGTTCCCGTTCATGGACCTGCAGGATGTGCAGGAGCTGACCAACTTTTTTGAGCGGCGGGTGTCGGCTTACCAGGTCGCGGTGGAAGGGGAGGTTGCCTTCCACGAGGAGTTCTAAGGGGAGCCGCCCACGGCCGGGCAAGGGCGGTGGGCGGGTTGTTTTCCTGCCGGATGGTAAGCCTGGAACCGGGCCGGAGTGTGCGCCGCAATGGCCCGGTTCAAGCCCGGTTCCAGCCCGGGAACAGCCCAGCAACAGACCGGACACATGGGAAGTGAAGGCGGGAGAGCCGGCGCTAGCGTGCCGGCTCTCCCTTGCTTTCCCGTTTCGCTTTCGCTCGCTTCGCGGCTTTTTTGGTGGCTCCCTGCCCCGCCGCGTTCACCTTTTTCAGGGTGCCCGCATTCGGCCCGGGCACAGCGGCCTGGGCCAGAGCGGGGGACAGCACGGCGTCCGGATCGGCGTCCGGATCGGCCTCGGAATCGGCCTCGAAGTCATCGAGGCGCGGGTCGAGACGCGGGTCGAGGCGCGGGTCGGGACGCGGGTCGAGGCGTGGGTGGCGCTCCGGCGCCGCGGAAGCCTCGAGCACGAGGGGCTCCTCCCCGTTCGCAGCTGGAAGAGGCGCGGGCTCAGCCGTTGTCACCTCGCCGGCAGCAGGAGCCGGCCGGAGCTGGAAGCCTGCGCTCGCCGCACTTGCCAGTGCGCGCGCGATCTCGGTTTCAACCCCTTCCACTTCCCGCGGATCGAGCGGATTTTGCGTGCTGAGCTGGAGCAAGTCCCCGAGCGCGTGCCACCACACCAGCTGCTCGTGCGCTTCCTTGTTCAGCCAGGTGACGCCGTCGTGCGTGTGGACGCCCGCGAGCCAGAGGAGGTCGCCATCTGCCCACTGCCCGGGCGTGAAACCATGCTGCTTGCCGGGGGCGCTCGCTGCCAGCTGCTCGGCATGGCTGCCGGTGGGCTCGGCTTCGGAAGGACGGATGCCTGCCCCGAGAGCGAGGCGGACGCGGGCAGCGGCGCGCCAGGTGTCTTTTCCGCTAAAGTCCAGGGCGGCAAAGCTGTCGGCGAGCACGCCCCGCAGCCCGAACTGATCGTAGGCGGCGAGCGCGGCCGGGGTCGGATCGCTGAGCGAAAGCGATTCGCCGGCCGCGGCCAGCAGCGTATAGGCAAGCACCGGAGCCCAGACCGCGCCTGCGTTGCTCAGCGGACTGGTGCTGGGGAGAACCAGGCGCGCTTCGGGGGACCAGGGCGTGGCAAAGGCGGCCTCGGCGAGCGGGAGGCGAAGCAGGGCCTGCACGCGCGCACGGAGGCGCGTGGCGGTGAGGCTGGTTTCGTTTTGGGCTTCGGCGTCGGCCAGGGCGGACGCCTCGCCGGGCTGCCCGGGAGTGGAGGCAGGCGGGCCTCCCTTTGCGAGCTGGTTT
Organism: uncultured Acidipila sp.; assembly: GCA_937859835.1. Lineage (GTDB taxonomy): Bacteria > Acidobacteriota > Terriglobia > Terriglobales > Acidobacteriaceae > EB88. The sequence goes on from CALMAN010000100.1 coordinate 9,092, forward strand.
CCGGGCTCGCTTGCGGGCTGTTTTCCGGACTGGGTCACGTTTCCGAGCTGCGGCCCGGTCGCGAGCTGGGGCTCGTTCGCAGGCTGGGTCACGCTCTGGTTCGCGGGCGGGGTCGCGTTCTCGGTCGCGGGCTGGGTCGCGTTCTGGGCCGCGGCTGGGGGCGGCGGCTGGATGCGCCGGAGGTACTCGGTGCGGACCTGGGCGACGAAGTCACCGGCCCGGCTGATCCACTGTTCCAGCACTTCGCTGTGGGGCAGCAGGGCGGGGTCGTCGGCGACCGTGGCCGCAGTGCGATCGGCCAGGGCGGCGAACTCGCGCACCAGGCGAGGAGCGAGCGCTGCGCGCAGGGCGCCGTGCACGTGTTCGAGTTCAAGGGCAAGGAGGGCGCGGTCCAAGTCTTCGACGCCGCGGCCACCAAGCAGGTCGCACAGGCGATCCCAGGCGTGGGTGGCATCGGCGCGCAGCTCGCGCCAGTCAAGCAGAACCGTGTAGCCGTAGCCGCCGAGGTCGACGCGGAAGCCGTGCTCGTTCCACTCGCTGGCGCGGCGCAGGTGGTGGAGGTTGGTGCTGTTGTCGCGCCAGGCGAGGATGGCGCCGGGATCAGACGGGAGCGCGAGCGCATCGGCGAGGGAGCGCTGCCGGAGCTGGCCGGAGCCCTTGTCCATGTAGGCGGCCGAGGTGTGGAGGGTGCCGCGCGCGCCCGAATAGCTGTTGTTGTACACGACCAGGGCCCGTCGCAGCCCGCCATCGATGACCCGCCGGTTGGAGTAGGCAAAGACATTTTCTTCGACGCCGCCGCCGTCGCCCCAGCAGTCGTAGAGCAGAAAGTCGTCGCTTTCGGCGAACAGGTCGCGCTGGTGGAGCAGGGGCGCGATTTCGCGCTGGTGGCGCTCGAGGAGATTGTCGGCTGGCCACTCTTCGTAGCGGGGGCGGTAGTACTCCATGCCGTACTTTTCGGTAAAGCCCTCGATCTGGCCGTGTCCGAACATGGGGAGGCCGGGGAGGGTGGCCATCATGGTGGCGACCCCGAAGTACTTGTCGCCGGAGCCGAACTGGTCGATGGCGGTGCGCTCGTCGGGGTTGGACATGAAGTTGACGTAGCGTTTCATGATGCCGGGGTCGAACTCCAGGGTGTTTTTGAGGACCAGGCGGTAGTTGGCGTTGTCCTCATCGCGGAGCATGACCATGAAGGCCGAGTTGTACACCCGGTGCATGCCCAGGGTGCGGACGAAGTAGCCTTCCATCAGCCAAAAGGCTTCGGCAAGCAGGAGGGTGCCGGGCACTTCGCGGGCGACGCGGTCGACCACTTCGCGCCAGAACTCTTCGGGGATGGCGGCGTCGAACTCGGCGGTGGTCATGGCCGACTCTGCGCGGGAAGGGATGGAGCCTCCGGCGCCGGGGGCCGGAAACCAGAGCCGCTGGATGTGGCGCTTGGCGAGCGTCATGGCGGCGTCGAAGCGGATGATGGGGAACTGCCGGGCGACCTGGAGGATGGTCTGGATGACCTGCTCGCGGACAGACGCGCTGAGGTAGTTGAGCTGGGCGGTGTCGTTCCAGGGGAAGCTGGTCCCGTCGTTGCCGTGGTAGATGTACTGCTGCTCGCCGGTCCACTTGTCGCGGCGGAGGAAGACCACGGCGGCATCGGTTTGGGAGTAGTAGTGGTCTTCGATCTTGATCTCGACGCGATCGTCGCCCGACAGGTCGGGCCCGCTGAAGGAGTAGGCGGGGTAGGGGGAGTCGGGGCGCGCCAGAAACCACTCGGGGTGCTGAAGGACCCAGGTGGAGTCGATGCCCATGTGGTTGGGAACCATGTCACTGGCCAGCCGGATCCCGTGACGCGCGGCGCGGTCGCGCAGGTCGCGGTAGGCGGGCTCGCCGCCCAGGTTTTCGGCGATGCGGTAGTCGTAAAGCGAGTAGGCGCTGGCGACCGCGTCGGGATTGCCGCACAAGCGCTTGATGGTTTGGGACGCGCGCGAACGCTCCCAAACGCCGATGAGCCAAAGGGCGTTCATGCCGCGGCGGCCAAGCGTGGCGAGCTCCTCGTCGGGGATCTGGTCGAGCCGTTCAATGTGGCGGCCGTAGAAGCGCGAAAGCTGATGGAGCCAGACATAGGTGCTTTTCGCGATCATGACGGTGCGGGGCATCCACTCCTGATCGGGCGAAAAGGCCTCGTACTCATTGGGGGCGGTGGCAAAGCTGGGGACCTCGCCGTGCGCGTTGCCCCAGCTCTCGGAGCGATGGCGGCGGGCAAGGGTTTCAGGCGAGGGGGCGTTGTACTGGAGCCACAGGGCGACCTCTTCTTCCTTGAGCACGTCGCCGGCCAGCAGGAGCCGGCGCAGGAGGTCGTCGACCGCAAAGCCCCAGCCGGCGCGGAGACGGGCGAGCTGGTCGGCCAGAGTGCCGGCGCCTTCAAAGACGGAAAGCAGGAGGGCGAAAAGCCCGCCGCGCCCGCCGCCGAGCTCCGGCTGGGCGGCGAAGAACTCAGGGAGGCGGGCGGTCACCTCCGGGTAGACGGTGGTTTGGGCCAGCCGGGTGTCGTCAAACAGTTCGCGGAAAGGGGCAAAGGCCGGGTTCTGATTTTCAAGCCACAGCAGCAGGAGCTCTTCAAAGGCCGCTTCGCGATGGGGAAGCTCTTCGGTTTGGCCAGCGAGCCAGGCGGAGGCCGTTTCGGCGCCCGCGTACACCTCGACCGGGGGAAACTCCTCCACAAACGCAAGCAGCAGCCGGTCGAGCCCGGCCTCCCCGACTTCCCCGCCGAAGTACGCGAGGGCGTCGCGGATGAAGGTGGGCTTGACGTGGCGGCGGTAGTAGGCCAGCAGCGCGTGGGTGGCTTCGTCGATGAGGCCCATGGCAAACAGGGCGGCGGGCTGCACCTGGCGCGCGGGGTCGTTATCGGCGCCGCGCACCTGGTTGATGCGATGGGCGAGCGACCGGCTGGCGGCGGGGTTTGCGAACAGGGCGTTGCCGTTGAAGGCGAACAGGAGATCGGCGACGCCGTAGCGGTCGCGGGCGGCACGAGAGATGTGGAATTCAAACATGCGGAGCAGCTTCTCCTTCAGCGACCGCTTCCCGGCAAGACGCGGGAGCAATCTACAGTAGATGCACCCGCTCCTGCGCTGGAAGGACCCTTTCGATGATACCTACCTCCCCGATGCAAAGCTTCAACGCCGCGTCGCTGACGCCCGATGAGAACTACAAGCTGCTGTCGGGCGCGGTGGTGCCCCGGCCGATCGCCTGGGTTTCGACGGTCGACCTGGCGGGAGTGGCGAACCTGGCGCCCTACTCCTTTTTTACGGCAGTGACCGCCAACCCGCCGGTGGTGTGCTTTTGCCCCGGGATCCGGGAGGAGAAACACGGCCTGCGCGCGACCAAGGATACGCTTGAGAATATCCGGGCCACCGGGGTGTTTGTGGTCAACGTGGTGTCTGAAGAGCTTGCGGAAGCGATGAACCAGACCGCCGCGCAACTGCCGCCCGAGGCCGACGAGTTTGCCACGGCGGGGCTGACGGCGGTGGCAGGCGAGCTGGTGCGGGCGCCGCGGGTTGGTGAGGCCAGGGTGCAGATGGAGTGCCGTCTGCGGCAGATCGTGGAGGTGAGCCCGCTGGTGTACGGCGGCTCGATCGTGCTGGGCGAGGTGCTGCGCTTTCACGTGAGCGAGCAGGTGC
>CALMAN010000101.1:0-610 GCA_937859835.1 uncultured Acidipila sp.
CAGCAGGCGCCCCCGCAACCGCAGCAACAGCAGCCGCAGCAGTAAAGCCCGGCGGGGCGCCCGCCCTCCCCTCCGGCGGGGCTCCCTCTTGCTGCGCGGCGCGCGTCCCCGGGGCTAGTCGACCTTCCAGCGGTACATTTCCCCTTGCGGCAGCCCGAAGTGCGCGAGCACGCGAAAGGCAAACTGGCGCGCCCTTTCAGTCGAGTCGATGGGCTGGTTGTAGAAGGCGGGAACCACCGGAAAGATGACCGCGCCCGCATCGGCCGCAAGCACCATGTTGCGCAGGTGGATCTTGTTGAAGGGGGTTTCGCGCACGCAAAGAATAAGCGGGCGCCCTTCCTTGAGGCAAACGTCGGCCGCGCGGGTGATCAGGTTCTGCGCCAGGCCGTGGGTGATGCCGGCGAGCGTGCCCATGCTGCACGGGAGCACGATCATGCCGGCGGACGGGTAGCTGCCGCTGGCTACACTCGCGCCGATGTCGCTTTCGGCCAACTGCTTGATTTTGCTGGGGAGCTCACCCAGCAGGCGCTGGAGAAACTGATTGCGGCCGCTGAGCCCCAGCTCTTCGGCGAACACGCGGAGAGAGTTTTCGCTGGGCACGCAGTGGACG
>CALMAN010000101.1:620-11961 GCA_937859835.1 uncultured Acidipila sp.
CTCGTGGAGCACGCGCTCAAAGATCGCGTCGACGTTGCCGAGCTGCCGGTCGAGATCAAAGGTGCGGAGCAGCTGTTCGGGCGTTAGCCGGCTCGTGATCTCCGCGTCCCCCATCACCAGTTCGCGAAAGACCAGGTCTTCGCCCCAGGCCTGCATGGCGTGCCGCTGCACCAGCCGGTACGCGTCTTCGCGCGACATCCCGGCTTCGGCCAGGTCGAGCAGGAGCTGGCCTGAAAAGATCAGGCCGCCGGTGCTGTGGAGGTTGCGCAGCATGCGTTGCGGGTAAACCCGCAGCTGTTCAATGAGCGCGGTAGTTTTGGCGAGCAGGTAGTCGGCCAGGATGGTTGAGTCGGGCAGGATGACGCGCTCGACCGAGGAGTGCGAGATGTCGCGTTCGTGCCACAGCGCGATGTCCTCATAAGCGGCCTGTGCGTTGGCGCGCACCACGCGCGCCAGGCCCGAAATCTGCTCGGAGGTGATGGGGTTGCGCTTGTGCGGCATTGCGGACGAGCCTTTCTGCTTTTCCGCGAAGAACTCTTCAGCCTCCCGGACCTCCGTGCGCTGGAGATGGCGGATTTCTGTCGCGATCTTGTCGAGGCTTGAAGCCAGGATGGCCAGCGTCGAAATGTAGTGGGCGTGCCGGTCGCGCTGGATCACCTGGGTGGCGACCGGCGCCGGCCGGAGGCCAAGCTTTGCGCAGATAGCCGCTTCGTGCTCAGGCTTGAGATGGCCAAAGGTGCCCACAGCGCCCGAAAGCTTGCCGACGCGCATGTCTTCGGCAGCCGCCTCGAAGCGCAGGAGGTTGCGCCTGGTCTCGGCGTACCAGTTCAGCAGCTTCAGCCCAAAGGTGGTCGGCTCGGCATGCATGCCGTGGGTGCGGCCGATTACGGGGGTGTGTTGGAACTCGAGCGCGCGCTTGCGCAGCACGGCGGCAAGCGCCTGGAGATCGTCGCGCAGGATCGACGAAGCCGCCTTGAGCTGCAGGGCCTGTGCGGTGTCCACCACATCGTTCGAGGTAAGCCCGTAGTGCAGCCAGCGCGAAGCGGGACCGATCTGTTCGGCAACCGCGGTGGTAAAGGCGATGACGTCGTGCCGGACTTCCGCCTCGATGGCCTCAATGCGCGCGAGATCAAAGCCGCCCCGCTCGGCGATGGCGGCGGCTGCTTTTCGGGGGACCACGCCCGCTTCGGCCAGCGTTTGGCTGGCCGCGACTTCGACCGCCAGCCAGCAGCGGTATTTGTTCTCATCGGTCCAGATCGCGCCCATGCCGGGCCGCGTGTAGCGCTTGATCAATCGGGATCACCATCCATGGACAGCCTGATTGTACCGGTGTGCGTCTGCATCCAAACGCCCGTAGGTGGGCAGCGAGGAGCTTTCGATGGAAGAACTGGTGACCGTAGCACGATTCAACGAGCCGATCGAAGCGGAGATGGCGCGGGGCCGTCTCCAGTCGGCAGGCATTGAGGTGTTTCTTTCGGGCGAAAACGCGGCGATCCTGGAGCCGGGGCTGGGGCCGTTGCGGCTGCAGGTGGCAGCCGGGGACGCGAGCGACGCGCAGGCGATCCTGGACGACGCGGGTGCGGAGCTGGCCGAGGCGACCGAGGCAGTGGTCATCAAGCCGACCGACCTACCCTAGCGATCTACTCGGGAAGGCCCAGCCGCTCGCTCATTTCTTCGTACAGGAAGCCCTCGCCGGGCCGGTAGGGCTGCACCCACTCGCCGTTGATCACCAGCTGCGGGATGGCGCGCTTGCCGACGCGGCGCATCACCTCGTCGGCCGCGCCCGGGGTGCGCTCGATGTCGATTTCCGTGTAGGGCAGCCCATGCTTTTCAAGGAAGCGCTTTGCTTCGCGGCAGTCCCGGCACCACACAGCGGAATACAAGACCAGTTCCATAGAATGTGATGATACCCCGGCCTGGCTTTCCGGGATGTACGTTACGCACCCTCGCCGGGAGCAGTGCCCGTTTTCGAGCCGGTGCGTCGGCTCTGGAAGAAGAGGCGCAGCAGCGCGCCGCACGGCTCGGCGAGCACGCCGGCCGTGACCTGGAGCCGATGGTTGAGGCGGGGGTGGTTCAGCACCTCGAGCACCGACCCGGCCGCTCCCGCCTTGGGGTCGGGCGTGGCAAAAACCAGCCGGTGGAGCCGCGCGTGCATCATGGCTCCGGCGCACATGGCGCAGGGCTCAAGGGTGCAGTACAGGGTTGCGCCAAGCAGCCGGTAATTGCCCAGGCGTGCGCCCGCGAGCCGCAGGGCGACTACCTCGGCGTGCGCGGTCGGGTCCTGGTCGCGAAGCACCCGATTCTGTCCGGAGGCCAGCAGCCGGTCGCCATGGAACAGCACCGAGCCGACCGGGACCTCGCCTGCTTCTCCGGCTGCCCGCGCTTCGGAAAGGGCAAGCTCCATGCGCGCGAGATCTTGGTCCGGCGAGATGTCAGCCGGCAGAAGCAGCCTCGAGCACCGGTGGTTGCACATCGACCCAGCGGCGAAACACAGCGATCAACGCTTCCACTTCAGCGCCCTCGCCTTGAAAGCGCTGCGCGTTGAGGGTGCAGCGCAACCATGCGCCACCCATGGCACACACGGCCAGGTGGCGCGCACCAGCGCCGGCTGCTGCTGTTCCGCACAGGTCGATGCGCAAGCGCCAGCCGCGGCGGCCCCTCAACTCAAACGGTTCAAGCAACATGCCTTTTTGGTGTTCCCACTTGCCGTTGCACTGCTGTCCGTACCAGGTCCCTAGCCATTCCAAGTCGTCTGCTGCCACGGCCTCTTTATGTGCCTTTGTTGCCAGCGGGCTGTGCCTGCGTCATGCAGTGCAGCGCGCCGAGACCCCAGATGAAGTCGCCGCAGTGGATGCCTTGGACGGTGTGCGCGGGAAACAGCTCCGCAAGCGTGTTGAGGGCAAGGCGGTCGCTGGGATCGTTGAATGTTGGCACGAGCACCAAGCCGTTTGCAATGTAAAAGTTGGCGTAGCTGGCGGGGAGCCGCTGCCCTTCAAAGACGACCGGCGCCGGGCAGGGCAGGGTGCGGATGCGGAACGGTTTCCCGTCCCGGTTGCGGGCGGCATGGAGCCGGTCGAGGTTTTCAGCCAGCGGCTCGTGGTTCTCGTCCGAGCGGTTGGGCTCAACCACGGTCACGATCGTGTGTTCGTCAACAAAGCGCGTGATGTCGTCGATGTGGCCGTGGGTATCGTCGCCCGCGATGCCGCGGTTGAGCCACAACACCTCCTCGATGCCGAGATAGTCGCGAAGTACCTCCTCCAGCTCAGCCCGGCCGAGGCCCGGGTTCCGCGCCTGGACCGGGCTGAGCAGGCACTCTTCGGTGGTCAGCAGCATGCCCGCGCCGTTGGTGTCGATGGACCCGCCCTCGAGCACGAGCCGGTGCTCGGTCCCATCGGCGAGGGTACAGGTGGGCGTCCACATGGGCACCCCGAGCAGGGCCGCAACACGCTCCGGGAGCGCGTCATCGAGCTGCCAGTCGTCGTACTTCGCCCACGCGTTAAAGCGCCAGTTGGTCACCCCGAGCTCGCCCGCGGCGCCGGTCACGAAGATCGGTCCGGAGTCCCGCGTCCACACGCGGTTGGTGGGCCAGTGATGAAAGCGGACCGAGGAGAGTTGCGCGCCGGCTTTCCCCAGGATGCTCCGGGCTCGGCGCCCCGCCGCTTCGTCATTGACCAGGATCTCCACCTGCTCCACCCGGGCGAGCGCGCGCACAATCTCGGCATACACCCACGGGATCGGCTGAAAGCGGCCCGGCCAGTCGGCGCGGTTTTGCGGCCAGGCGATCCAGGTGGCCTGGTGCGGCGCCCACTCGGCGGGCATGCGGAAGCCTTCCGCACGCGGCGTTTGCGCGCGCGCAACCGCGGGGTGCGGGAAGCTCACTTCCCGTCTCCGGGCGTGGTTGCGTCCAGGAAGCGATGCACGATCGGTCCGTACGAATCGATGCGGCGGTCGCGCAGAAAGGGCCAGTTGCGCCGCTGCTCCTCCATCCTGGCGAGGTCCGCTTCGGCCACCAGGACCTCTTCCCGGTCGTGCGAGGCCTGGGCCACAACGCGGCCAAAGGGGTCGGCGATGAAGGAGCCACCCCAGAACTCCAGCCCCGGACCCTCGACGCGGTTGCCGCGGATGTCGCCGTGCTCGGTGCCGACGCGATTGGGCGCGGCAACATACACGCCGTTGGCGATGGCGTGCCCGCGCTGGATGGTCTGCCAGGCGTCGTACTGCGCGGGGCCGTGGGCTTCCTTTTCGTCGGGATGCCAGCCGATCGCCGTCGGATAGAAAAGAACGTTGGCGCCCCCAAGCGCGGTGATGCGGGCCCCTTCCGGGTACCACTGGTCCCAGCAAACCAGCGTGCCCACGCGGCCCACCGCGGTGTCAAAGGCGCGATAGCCGAGGTCGCCGGGGGTGAAGTAGAACTTCTCGTAGTAGAGCGGGTCGTCCGGGATGTGCATCTTGCGGTAGAGGCTGCTTACGGCGCCATCGACGCCGAGCGTGGCCGCGGTGTTGTGGTAGAGCCCGGGCGCGCGCCGCTCAAACAGCGACGCGATGACCGTCACGTTTTCTTCCCGCGCGACCGCGCCCAGCCGCTCGGTGCTCGGGCCCGGGATTGCTTCGGCCAGGTCAAACAGCGCGATGTCCTCGCGCTGGCAAAAGTACTGGGTGCGAAACAGTTCGGGCAGGCAGATCAGCTGCGCCCCCTCGCGCGCCGCGCGGCGCACCCACTCCGCCCCGCGCTCAAGGTTTTCGTCCGGGTCCGGGGTGCAGCGCATCTGCACCAGCCCGATGCGGAAGTTGGGGTGTGACGGCATCCGGGCAAACGCCTGCTGGGGGGGGGGACGGGAAAACGAAAGGCGCGAGCCGCAGCCCGCGCCCCGGGTGCCTGGCGCGCGGCTACTCGAAGATCAGGATCGCCGCGGCCAGCGTGGTGGTCCAAAGGCCCCGTTTGTCGCCGATCGCCGACTGCGTGACGTTGGCGGTGCGGACGATCTTGTTCGATATTTTATAAATCTCTTTCTTTTCGTCCCAGCTCGTGTCCGGGTTGAACTCGACGTCCAGCGTGGTCGCGAGCATTTCAGCTGCCAGCTCCTCGGCATACTCACCGGCCTGCTCTTCGGTTTCGCCAAAGGAGTGGTGCTCGCTCAGGTAGCCGTAGGTGTTGCGGTCGGTCGGGATCGCGACGCCGATCGACGACGTGATCAGCCGGTGCGGCTCGCGGGTCGAGTTCTCGGCGATCACGGCGAAAACAACCTCGCCCGGCGACAAAAACGTAAGTCCTTCCTTGCGGCTGATGAGCTTTGCCTGGGGAGGAAAGATCGAAGAAACCCGCACCAGGTTTTGTGAGGCGACCCCAGCGTCGCGTAAGGCCATCTCGAACGACGTGAGTCGCTCCTTGTGCCGTCCCACGCCCTTGGTAAAGAACAGGCGCTTGGGAACCATGCTTTTGCCCAATGTGTAACTCCTCCAGAGAACCATGCTCTTGTGCATCTTTAGCACAAGCGCAAGCCTTGTTTCCGCAACCGGACATGAATATGCGGGCGCCCTGCCGGGCGACCGGGGACGCGGCGCAAAGGGTTATGTTAGCTGCTTTCGCCCCGGCGTGCGCGGTGGGCCGGGATCGGCTTTGAGCGTGTGCGCCGCCCCGGCAGGCGCCGGCTTCTTCATCAAAAAGGGAATGGGCACCAGGCAGGCAATGGTCACGCTGAGGAGCCAAAAAACGTTCTGGTAGGAAAGCATGCCGGCCTGGCGCCCGAGTTCGCGATACGCCTGTGCCGCGGCCAGCTGTGCGTTGTTGCCGCCCTGGCCTAGCGCGCCCAGGGCGGCCTGGGTTTGGCTAAGGAAGCTCGAGTAGGCGTACCCTCCGGGAGTGACGTTGGCCCCCAACTCCGACTGGTGCGTTTGCGCCGTGCGCTCCAAAAAGGTGGTCAGCATGGCAGTGCCAAAGGAGCCGCCCAGATTGCGCGCGAAGTTCGACAGAGCAGAGATTTGGTTGTTCTTCTCGCGCGGCACCCCGACGTAGTTCAGCGTGCTGATGGGGATAAACACAAAGGCGAGCCCGCAAACCTGCAGGGCGCGCCACCAGACCACCGTGCCAAAGGAAACGTCGAGGTCTAAGCGGGTCAGGTTGTACAGCCCCAGCGCCGTAATGGCATAGCCGAGTGCGACCAGCTTGCGCGCGTCGCGCACCCGGCCCACCAGCCTCCCGGAGATCGGCATCATGATCATCAGCACCAGCCCGCCCGGCGAGAGCGCCATGCCGGCGCGCTCGGCCGTGTAGCCCAGCAGCGATTGCAGAAACTGCGGAATCAGCACGGTTGACCCGAACAGGACCATGCCCAGCACGAACTGCAAGCCGACCGAGGTTCCGAAGTTGCGGATGCGCAGCAGCTTCAGGTCGACGATGGGACTCGCGTGACGCCACTCCCAAACCACAAAAAACACCAGCAAACATGCAGCCGCCACCGCAAACGAGGTGATCAGTTCGCTGCCGAACCAGTCTTTTTCCTGCCCCTTGTCAAACACAAACTCAAGCGAGCCGACACCGGCGGCGACCGTGACCAGCCCGACGAAATCAATGGACTGCGCCGCGGCCGCAACCCGGCGGGCAAGCAGAAAAGGAGGGTCCTCGACCATGCGGGAGCTGAGCAGGAGGGAGATGATCCCGATGGGGAGGTTGATAAAAAAGATCCAGTGCCAGTTGTAGTTGTCGGTGATCCAGCCGCCCAGGGTGGGGCCGATCGCCGGCGCGACGACGACCGCCATGCCGTACAAAGCAAAGGCCTGGCCGCGCTGCGCGACGGGAAAGGTGTCGGCCAGGATGGCCTGCTCACTGGGGGCAAGACCGCCGCCGCCCGCGCCCTGCAGAACGCGCGCCAGGATGAGCAGGGTCAGCGTCGGCGCAAAGCCGCACAGCATCGACGACGCGGTAAACAGCGCAACACAGGTCATGTAGAAGCGCTTCCGGCCGAACCGGTTTTGGAGCCAGCCGGAGATGGGCAGCACGATGGCGCTCGCAACCAGGTAGCTGGTCAGCACCCAGGTGGCCTCGTCCGTGCTCGCGCCGAGCGAGCCGGCAATGTGCGGCAGCGCCACGTTGGCGATGGAGGTGTCGAGCACTTCCATAAACGTGGCGATGGTGACGGTCAGGGCGATCAGCCAGGGGTTGTGGCGGGGGGTCCAGCCAAGCGTGTTGTCAGGGGAAGGCAATGCAGGCAAGACTCATCGCCAGAGTACCAGCCGGGCTGCCGGGCCGTGCGGGTTGAGCGGGTACCCGGCGGGCGCGCGGGATCAAGCCGGTGCGCGCAGGGCGATCAGCAGCTTTGCGGTGGTGACGGCCTGGCCGGCGTGACGCTGGGTGTGGTCGGCAAGGTGGACGAGCAGTCCGCCGAGGGTGGCGGGCAAGCGCTTCGCGCCAACCGGGCGTGGTTCTTCCAGCGCGTCCAAAGGCAAGGAAAGGATGCGCGCTTCGGCCTCGCGCAGGGCGGCCCCAAACTCGCTCAGCATGGCTTCGCGGTGCATGCCGGGTTCAAGCTCCACGTGGAGCGCGGCGCGCTGGATCACGTTCAAGGGCGAGCCCTCGGCATAGGTGAGCAGCCGGTCGAGCGAGTGGGCGATGTGCCGGACGTGGAACGCATAAGGGGTCAGGCCGAGAGGCTCGGCGTGGATCTCCATGTCGGTCAGCTGCGGCGTCCAGCGGCGAATGTCTTCCTCGGCCAGCAGAAGGGCGTGCAGCACCGCGCGCGGCACCGCGGGAACCTCCGGGAGCGTGCCGCGGAGCCACGGTTCCGGCCCGTCGGGCTCGCGATCGTTCTGCACTGCCGGGCCTCCTGGTTGCCTCGGGTGAGTTGTTTCGGTTTCTTGCACCGGGGCAACAGCCCCCGGTGCGTGAGTCCCCAGTCTAGAACCTGGTCGAGCCTTGGTGCGTCGAGGGCTTCTTGCTACAGCCCGGTCTTTGACTCAGGACCGGGGTTGTGCTGCTTTGCCCCTGGCTTCGTGTGCGCAGTCTTTTGTTTGCGCTCAGAACTCGCCGTCGACACCGGCTTGCGTCCCATTTGTTGAAAGCGCGAGATTGCTCACTGCAGCGGCGTTTCTCAGGACCTACATCTCTTTGAAAGCAGCAACGATGTGCCCGGCTCTTCCCTGGAGCTTAAGTTGATCGGAGCGGCTAGCGAAGTAGAGGCGGTTCAGCTCCTGGTCGTCCAGATCCTCGAAGCGCTCGAAGGCTCCAAGAACAGCTTTCATTTGTTCAGGAGTGAAGAATAGCTGGAAGGGTTCTCCGATGCTTTCGACTCTGGTAGCGAGTTCGTCCCGAGCGTCGATCTCGTCCGATGGGAGCAGATGTCGAGGCAAAGCGTAGTCAAAGATGATGCCGCTTCCTTTCGGAAGGCTGGCGATGTATTTGAGCGTTTCGCTGAAAGCGTCCGCGGTGAGATAAACCACAACTCCAAGCATGGCAAAGACCGTCGGCCTCTGAACATCCAGTCCCGCCGCCTGCAATCTCTCCGAAAGGTTCTCTGTTTCGAAGTCCACCGGAACAAAGTGCAAAGAGTCTGGGACACTCAAGCCGCTTTCCCCGAGAAGCTCTTTCTTCCAGGTTTGAGTCGCAGGATGATCCACTTCGTAGACCTCCATGCCTGGGTGAGGGTTCCTCAACGCGAAGGTGTCCAGGCCAGCACCCAGGAGAACACACTGGCGTGTTCCGTCCGCAAAGGATTTTGCAAGGCGATCTTCCGCAAAGCGGTTGCGAGCCACTAACCATGCTCGCATCAGCAGGGACGATTGCTCCTGAAGCCTTGATTGCTCATCGGCAAGTGCTGACGCATACCTTGTCTGGAGGAGGGGTACGACAATAGAATCATGCAGGACTAGAGGAGCATCGTCATACATTTGGTGCGCTGCCCGACGCAACGCGACACCCAGCGCAGTGCGTGACGCCTGACCTTTCTGCAAGCTCCGCTTTGCGGTGTTTTGCCGCCCTGGGAGCTGCTTCAGAATGAGATCAATTTGACCGAGGTGATGCGACTCGTGTTCGCACACATGGAACCACTTGCAGAGATTGTTCGTCGGTCCCCAACTCCACGTGGGGTCAACCTCCATCAGCCAGTCATCGCCTCGTCCACTTAGCTCGATGAGGGTATGCTGCCTCACCTCCGAAAGATGAAACAGGTAGTAGTCGAGTTCGAACCCGCGGAATCGGATGCGGGCGGTCTCTCCAAGGTTCATCGCGACAGCCCACTTCTGCCGAGCAGCGTCAGAAAACCGGCCCCAGGGTACGCCATCGAATGTATTGAGTCCGTAGTACGCGTCGGTTGCGGCGAGGTGCATGAGCAGGGCACCTATTGAGTTTGCATGTGGACTTGCGAGCCAATCGAGCTGATCGACCGACAAGGATCGCAAACGACCAAGGAGCACAGCGCGCATCCACTTGAGTTGCGAAACGAGGATGGAAATGTGCGGAGCATACCCGCCCAGCGGCCCAAATACAGAAAGCTGTTCAGGCGTCCCGTCTTGCTGGGCAGGAATATTCATTCCTCATTGTCTCGCGCATCGGGCTGGGTAACGCGAAGTCGCATTGTCGGAAGTGACTGGGACCGAGTGTCGTGCCTACCTGAAGTAGTCTTGGGGCTTCGCCCTCAAACTCCGTTCTGGTTCTTGTACGCACTGGAACGGCTGCCCTATGCCTCATCCGGCAACCAGCCGGCGAGTGCCTGGCGACGAGCCATCTCTCACAAGCCGTGGGTGGCGCGGAAAAGGCGCACCACTTCAACGACATCTTTGTGTTCGCCGTCGACGGCTTCAATCATCGCACGCATGTCGTCGGCGCTGATCTTGCCGCCCAGCTCGGCCATGGCCCCGCGCAGCTGCGGCCAGCGCTCGAGCGCGGCCGCGCGTACCAGCGGCACGGCCTGGTAGGGCGGAAAGTAGTGCTTGTCGTCGATCAGCACCCGGAGGTGCTCGGCCGCGATGGGGCCGTCGGTTGAGTTGCCGGCGATGATGTCCACCTGGTGCGCCGCGAGCGCGCGGTAGAGCAAGCCCAGGTCCATGGTGCGCGGCTCGCCGGGAAAGCCGAGGCCGTAGGCGGCCTCGAGCCCGTGGAGACCGTCGGGACGCTCTTCAAACTCATAGCCGACGCCCAGGCGCCACTGCCGCGCCGCGCCCACGGCCTGCGAAAGCGTGTGGATCGAAGCCATGCCGGGGTCGTCCGGGCGCACGATCATGGCAAAGGTGTTTTCAAAGCCCAGCGGCTCGGTGGCGACGATGTTGTACCGCTGCTTGTAAAGCGCGCGCACCGCGGCCAGCGATGCGGCCTCATTCTCCGCAGGGTCCGGCAGGCGCACGGGCGGCTGCTTGAGGATCGCGGTGAGCGCGGTGCCGGTGTATTCAACGTACGCGTCGATGCGCCCGGAAAGCATGGCCTGCTGCGCGATGTAGGAGCCGGCCAGGTAGAAGCGGCGGTCGACCCTGAGGCCGGTGCGCGCCTCGATCTGTTGCGCGAGCAGCTCGCCAAGCACCACCTGTTCGGTGAAGTTTTTGGCGCCGATGACCGGGCGATCCAGGCGGGGCGGGGCGCAGCCGGCGAGCAGGACCGAGAGGCAGAGCAGCGCGCCCGCAACCCACTGCGCGCCCGCTACCCATCTCCGCGCGACTCCCCTCATCGCCGGTCGGGCCCCGGTACCTTGCAGCGGCTTTCGAGCCAGCCGAGCAGCGTGTCTGCCCCCAGCGCGAGCAGCGCGGCGGGGATCGCGCCGGCGAGCACAAGCCGGTTGTCCACCGAAGCGACGCCCCGGAAGATGAACTCGCCCAGCCCGCCTGCGCCGACCGCCGCCGCGATGGTCGCGATGCCGACGGCCGTGACCGTGGCGGTGCGCAGGCCGGCAAGGATAACTGAAGCGGCCAGCGGCAGCTCGACCTTGCAGAGCCGCTGGAAGCCAGTCATGCCGAGCGCATGGGCTACGTCGACCACCGCGGGCTCGACGCCGCGAATGCCCACATACGTGTTGCGCAGGATAGGCAGCAGCGCGTACCCGGTCAGGGCGACGATGGCGATGCGGGAGGCGCGCTCGCCCAGCCACGGCAGGGGCAGCAGAAAGCCGAACAGCGCGAGTGACGGAATGGTTTGGATGATGTTGGCGACGGTGAGCACCGGCCTGGCCAGCCCGCCGTAGCGCGTCAGCAGGATGCCGAGCGGAATGCCAAGGGCGGCGGCGAAGAGCAGGGCAGAGCCGGTGAGCCACAGGTGCTCGAGCGTCAGCGTAAGGATCTCGGCGGAGTGCTGGCGCAAAAAACTTTCGGCAACGAGAACAAGCAGTCCGGACGCAGGACCAGGCGCAACCATCCCGTCCGCAAC
>CALMAN010000101.1:11971-18715 GCA_937859835.1 uncultured Acidipila sp.
TCCCGTCACGAGGCGCCCACCCTGCGCTCGCCCCGGTGAAAGGCGCAAACATACTCGGCCACTGCGTGTTCGCGCGCGTGGAGAAAGTCCCCCGGGGCAAGGTTCGCCTCCACGCGGCCTTCGGCCAGCAGCACGATGCGGTCGGCAAGGTACATCGCCTCGTCCAGGTCGTGCGTGACCAGGAGGACGGTTTTCGCCTCGCCCCGGTCGCGCAGGCGCGCCAGCAGGCCGCGCAGCATGTCCTGCATCTCGGCGCGGGTCAGCGGGTCGAGCGCGCCAAAGGGCTCGTCCATCAGCAGGATGGGCGGTTCGGCGGCAAGCGCGCGCGCCAAACCGACGCGCTGCCGCTGACCGCCTGAGAGCTGGTGCGGGTACCGCTGGCTAAAGCGCGAAGGCTCGAGCCCCACCGCGGTGAGCAACTGGCGGACCTGCTCGGCAAAGCCGCGCCGGGAACGGCCGGCCAGCTCAGGGACCATGGTGACGTTGCGGGCGACCGTCATGTGCGGAAAAAGCCCGGTGTCCTGGATGACATAGCCCATGCCGCGGCGCAGTTGGACCACGCTCTTGCCGGCCACATCGTCCCCGTGGACGCGCACGGTCCCGGAGGTGGGCACGGCGAGCCGGTTGACCATCCGGAGCAGGGTGGTTTTGCCAGAGCCGCTGCGCCCCAGCAGGGCCGTGACCGTGCCGGCTTCGAGCGCGAGCGTGATGTTCTCGAGCAGCGAGCGCCCGTCGGGCAGCTGCAGGGAAACGCCCGCAAACTCGATGGCTGCAGCCAAGTGGTGCACCTCGCATGCTTCTCGGAGTGTAGGGCGGGGCAAGGGCGCCGCTTCCGTCACTACTCTTCCTGGATGGGGCTGCCTGCGCCGGGGCTTTCGGTGCGGTCTTCGGCCTGCTCTTCGCCCGGATCGGGGGCGTCGGCGGGCAGCACGCTGGTCGAGGGCCCGGAGCCTTTCACACGCACCACCGTGATCTTCGAGAAGCCTTCCTTGAAGGATGGCGGGCGCAGCCGCTCTGCCATCTTCTGCATGACCTCTTCGGACACTACGCGCTCGCGGCGACGGTTGCGGTCCATGCACACGTCGAACGGGACGTCGAAAAACACCGCGTGGACATCGTAGCCAAAGCTTTTGGCCATTTTGATCCACTGGCGGCGCTCGTGGGGCGACAGGTTGGTGGCGTCCACATAGTTCCACGGCATCTTGGCAATCAGGCGCGCGCGCAAAAGCGAGCGCAGCGTCGAGAAAACCAGTCCCTGGTAGCGCTGTTCCGTGATGTCGTCGAACAGGATGGTGCGGAGCATGTCGCTTGAAAGCGGCTGCACGGCACGGCGTTTGAACCAGGTGGTCTTGCCGGAGCCGGGCAGGCCGATGGTGAGCACAACAAAGCCTCGCGGCTCCCGCGGGCTGGTGGCCTGGGCAGCGGGCGGCGGCGTGGAAGGGGAGTCAGGCTGCGTTTCGTGCACGAGCGAACCCGCGGGCTCGTCCGCAACCGGACGCGGCACAGGCGGGGCGTCCTTCGCCTCGCCGCCGAGGCCGGCCGCGGCGGACGCGGGGGCACCAGCGAGCGTTGCTTCCGGTTCGGCCAGCACCGGCGCCGCTGGGCTTTCGCCACCGTGCTCGCCACTGTACTCGCGCGCTGCTTCCGCATAGGAGGGGCGCAAGGGCGCGAGCTGGCCTTGCGGCAGCTCCTGCCCGATCTTTCCAGTGGACTCTGACTCGTTCGGCCCACGCTTTCCGCGTCGTCTCATGATCTGTTCGCGCCACCATTCGCGCATGGATTGGATGGTACATGCGCCACTACGCTGCTGCAAAGCTGGTGCAACTCACGCGCGGCTTCCGCGTGTTTGCGCGCCTCGCCTGCCGACTGCTCCCGATGCTAGCATCTGACTTGCAGAAGCGCAGGGCAGGTTTTCGGGACGAGGAGTGGATCGGCATGGCAGTGAAGGTAGGCATCAATGGGTTTGGCCGCATCGGCCGCAACGTATTGCGCACAGCCCTCGGCGACGCCGAGATCGAGTTTGTCGCCATCAACGACCTGACCAGCCCGGTGACGCTGGCCCACCTTCTCAAGTACGACTCCATCCTGGGCAACATCGAGAACACGATTGAAGCGACCGAGGGCGCGATCACCATTGATGGCAAGACCATCAAGGTGTTTGCCGAGCGCGAGCCGCAAAAGCTGGACTGGAGCTCGACCGGAGCGCAGATTGTGATCGAGTCGACCGGCCACTTTACCGACGCCACCAAGGCCTGCGCGCACCTGGGCGGCACGGTCAAGAAAGTCATCATCTCCGCGCCGGCGACCAACGAAGACATCACCGTGGTTCTGGGCGTAAACGGCGGGAAGTACGATCCCGTCAAGCACAAGATCATCTCCAACGCCTCGTGCACAACCAACTGCCTGGCGCCGGTGGTCAAGGTGCTGCACGAAAGCTTCGGCATCGTGTCGGGCATCATGACCACGGTCCACAGCTACACCAACGACCAGGTCATCCTCGACTTTCCCCACAAGGATCTGCGCCGCGCCCGTGCGGCTGCGCTGTCCATGATCCCGAGCTCGACCGGCGCAGCCAAGGCGTTGAAGCTGGTGATCCCGGAGATGGCGGGCAAGCTGGACGGCTTCGCCATGCGCGTGCCCACCCCCAATGTTTCGATCGTGGACCTGACCTTTGTGGCAGAAAAGCCGGTCACCGTCCAGGCCGTCAACGCGGCGCTGAAAGCCGCGGCCGAAGGCGAACTGAAGGGCATCCTGGGCTTTTCGACAGAGCCGCTGGTTTCGGTCGACTTCCGCGGCGACTCGCGCTCTTCCATTGTGGATGCCGAGCTGACCAAGGTCGTGGGGCAGTCGGTCAAGGTGTTGAGCTGGTACGACAACGAGTGGGGCTACTCAAGCCGCGTGCGCGACCTTGTCCTCTTTATCGCCTCCAAAGGGTTGTAGTTCCCTACGCCAGCCGCAACCGTTCCGGGAGCCAGAAGAAGACCTATGCCCAAGCTTTCCATCCGCGATCTCGAGCTCAAAAACAAGCACGTCCTGATGCGTGTCGATTTCAACGTGCCCCTCACTGAAGACGGCTCGGAGATTACCGACGACACGCGCATACGGGAAACGCTGCCGACCATCCACTACGCGCTGGAGCAGCGGGCCAAACTGATCCTGGCCTCGCACCTGGGCCGGCCCAAGGGCAAGCCCAATGCCAAGTACAGCCTGCGCCCGGTGGTCGACCGGCTGCGCATTCTGCTTGACCATGCCATCGGCGAGCGCATCAACGTGGGCTTTTCGCCCGATTGCATCGGCGAGATCGCCGCGGAGCTGTCGCGGCAGCTTGAGTCAGGGCAGGTGCTGCTGCTTGAAAACCTGCGCTTCCATCCCGAAGAAGAGGCCAACGACCCGGAGTTTGCAGCCAAGCTTGCTTCCCTGTGCGAGGTGTACGTCAACGATGCCTTTGGCACCGCGCACCGCGCCCATGCCTCGACCGAGGGCATCACGCATCACGTCAGGGAGGCAGCCGCGGGGCTGCTGATGGAAAAGGAGATCGGGTATCTCGGCCGGGCGCTCGGCCTCGGTGCCGGCGACGGGGCGCCCGCCAAGCCGTTTGTCGCGATCCTGGGCGGCGCAAAAGTCTCGGACAAGATCGGGGTCATTGAGAATCTTCTGGGCAAGGTGGATGCGCTGCTGATCGGCGGCGGCATGGCGTACACGTTTTTGAAAGCGAAAGGGCAGGAGGTCGGCAAGTCCCTGGTGGAGCTCGACAAGCTGGATCTGGCTGCGGAGATGATCGCCAAGGCCGAGAAGCAGGGTGTCCGCCTGCTGTTGCCGATCGATCACGTGCTTGCCGACCGCTTCGCCCCGGACGCGAAAACGGAGCTTTTTTCGGGTACCGGTGACTTTCCGGAGGATTGGATGGCGCTGGATATCGGGCCGGAAACCATCGCGGCCTTTGCCGCGGAGATCGCGGGCGCGGCCACGGTGGTTTGGAACGGGCCCATGGGCGTTTTTGAGCTGCCAGCGTTTGCGGCCGGCACAACCGCGGTAGCCGAGGCAGTTGCCGCCAACCAGGGTGCGACTACCGTCGTTGGGGGCGGCGATTCTGTTGCAGCCGTGCAGCAGACTGGCGTGGCGGCCATGATCAGCCACATCTCAACCGGCGGCGGCGCTTCGCTCGAGTTTCTGGAAGGGAAAAAGCTTCCCGGCGTTGAAGCGCTCACAGAGAAAACGGCGTAAGCGCGCAGGGTTGAACGAACACGTCAGACAGGCCTGCTCTTCGCTCCGGCGGTGACGGGTAGGGTGGGAACAACCAGGCAGGCAGCGGGGTCGCTTCCCGCATTCAAAGACAGAGACAGGGGGAGATTGGACATCGCTAGTCCGCGCAAACCGCTAATTGCAGCCAACTGGAAGATGTTTAAAACCCCAGCCGAGGCCTGCGCTTACGCCGATGCGTTGCTGCCGCTGGTGGCCGGGCATGTGCGCGACGAGATCGCTGTTTGCCCTACGTTTCTCGCACTTGCCTCATTTGCAGAAAGCGTCAAGGGGTCCAACGTGCTGGCCGGCGCCCAGGACATGCACCCGGAAAAGGAAGGGGCGTACACGGGGGAAATCTCCGCGCCGATGCTGAAAGCCGTGGGCGTCACGCATGTAATCCTTGGCCACTCCGAGCGCCGCCACTACAACCACGAAAGTGACTGGGACGTGAATCGCAAGCTCCTGGCCGCGCTGAAGCAGGGCATGACGCCCATTGTTTGCATCGGCGAAGTGCAGGAAGAGCGCGAAGAAGGCCGCACCAACGATGTGCTGCTGCGGCAGCTCAAGATCGGGCTGGACGGCATTCGGCCCGAAGACGCCGGACCCATCGTGATCGCCTACGAGCCGATCTGGGCGATCGGATCCGGCCAGTCTGCCTCGCCCGGCATCGCCGAGGAAACCCACGCGTTTATTCGCGACGCGGTGCGCGAGCGGCTGGGGGACGCGGTAGCCGACGGCATGCGGATCCTGTACGGCGGCAGTGTCAAGCCGAGCAACACGGCGTTCCTGCTGGCGCAGCCCGAGATCGACGGCGCGCTGGTAGGGGGCGCCAGCCTTGACCCGCACTCCTTTGCCGACATCGTGAAGTACTGAGGCGTCGCCCTTCCTCAGCGTTCTGTCGGCGTTCTGCCGGACCTTCGCTCGGCGCCCGCCTCCGAGAGCAGCCCGAAACGGTGGCGCCCTGCTCAGGGAGCATCGGCTGCGGCGCACTCCATGTTGCAGGCTTAACGGGCTTCGATCACCGCGGCACTGTAGCCGGGCATCTCCATCCTGACAACCCCCTCGTGGATCGGCGCAGATGCTGCTGCAGCCGGGCGAAAGGTCGCATCGCGGCCCAGCTCTGAGCCCCCCAGCGTGATGCCGGTCTTTGCATCCACGGCCGGACCGGCGAGGCGCAGGACCGAAGCATGGCTGCTGCTGCCGCCCAGCTGAACTGTCACGAAGCGCGGACCCGGCCCCTTGTGGATCAGGGTGACGCGCACAGCGTGCCCATCGCTTGCCGCGTACGCCTTGAGCGGTCCTGCGCCGTCCCCCGTCTCCGGCCCGGTGGTTACGCGCAGCAGCCGGCCCTTTGCACCCAGCGCGAAGGCGAGCATCCCGTAATACTCCGGCCTGGCCGCGTAGGCCCCGTGCAGGTCGTCGCCGATCGGCGAGTACGAACTCACAAAGCCAAGCTGGTTGATGCCCGTTTCCATGTTTATACCCGAGCAGCCATTTGCGGCCAGGGTCCACATCGAATCAAGCGCCCAAAGCGCGCCCGCGAGGGTGTCGCTGACGCCCGGCCGGCCGCCTCCTGAAAACGAGTTAACCTCGCAGATGCGGTACGGAACCCCGCAGCGTGCGGACGCCGCGCGCAGAGTGTCCAACTGCGTTTGGAGCTTCGGGTCCGGGCCGAGCAACCCTTCCGCGGTGCTGCTGGGGCTTGCCTGCCCGCCACGGTAGTAGTGGTGCGTCAGCAGCACGATGTCCCGGCCTTCGTCCGCGGCGAAGCGCGTCACCCAGTCCGTACGCCCGGCGACGTCGGGCCCTGCCAGCGGCAGACCAGGGTAGTGCGCGCGCAGGGCCTGCTTGTAGCGCCGGTAGTCGGCCAGCCATGCTTCGTAGCTCCAGCCCGCATCCCGGTGGCGTTCGTTGGGGAACAGGTCCGGTTCGTTGCCGATCTCAAAGGCCAGCAGCCGGTTGCCGGCCACCCGCAGCACTGCCCCTGCTTCCTGAACCGCCTCATCGACCGAGCCGCTGCCCAGGTTCAGCCCCCAGATCAGCTTCCAGTTTGTTGCCTGCACAAACGTTCCGAGCGCCCGGAGCACCTGGTCGTTCACCCGGGTTGCCTTGGGTGCCGATTGCGCGACGCCCGCGGCCTGGTAGTGCGCGTAGTCGGCCGTGTTGCCGCCGATGCGCAGAACGCCTTCCGTGCCCAGGGTTCGTACCAGGCGCACATACGCCTGGTCGCTCTCGGTGAGCAATCCTGCCTCTGCTACCGATGAAATTTCGTACCCAAGCCCCATGAAGTGAGCCGGAACCGGAGCAAGCGGCTCCCCGGTGTGGGCCGCCACGGCAACGGACGGCGCCGCCTGCCCGGGCAAGAACGCGGGGAAGCTCGCGGGCGAGATCGCGGGGAAGGAAGCAGCGGCGCACAGGCCCCGGGCCACAAACAGACGACGATTCACGCCTTTCCTCCCCATTCGCCCCCCTCGGTGTTTAGCCGACAGGGCTGAGGGTATG
>CALMAN010000101.1:18815-28152 GCA_937859835.1 uncultured Acidipila sp.
TTCGCGCGGGCAACCCGGGCCGCGCCTACTTGCGGGCGGCCAGCGCATCTTCTGTCGAGGAGGGCGCCGCGGAGGCGCGCTCCCCATCCTTGCGCTCGTGGTACACCTGCTCCGTGTTGATCGTCCACAGGTTGGACTTGTCCGTGATGCCGGCCAGGATGTTATCGACCGCGGTCATCGCCGTCAGCATCGAGTGGTCCTGGTTGTTGTACTTATGCATCCCGTTGCGGCCGACCAGGAACAGGTTCTCGAAGCGGTCGAGATAGCGGACAACCTCGTCGAAGCGATCATACGTGCCGAAGTATGCCGGATAGGTTTTTGGAACGCGCACCACGCAGGAGTCTCGCACCGCGCCCGGATCAAGCAGGCCTATCTTGGCCACTTCGGCGATGGCGAACTCGGCGATCCCGGCATCGGGCATGGTCCACAGCGGGTCGGTGTCGTAGCAAAAGTATTCAAGCCCGATCCAGACCTTGCTGGGATCGGCGACCATGTAAGGGCTCCAGTTATTAAAGATCTGCAGCCGGCCTACCAGCACATCCGGCTCCTGCACATAGATCCAGGTGTCCTTCAGCATGGAGCCGTCAGGCTCGGTGACCAGCAGCCGGTCGACTAACAAACCCACCGTGATGAAGTCCCGGTATACGAGCCCGTCGGCAATGGCCTGGATCGGGCCGGGAGCGGGCACGTCCAGCACACGGAGCAGCTCGCGCACCGGCATGGTCGAGAAAACGTAGTCGCCGGCAAGCGTCACCGTTGCGCCCTCGGCATCGCGGTAAGCGACTGAGCCAAGGCGATCCGCCCCGTCGCCGGGCGCAACGTGCAGCGCGGTAACCCGGCAGCCGGTCCGGACCTCGCCGCCGTGCTGCGCGACCAGCTCCGCCACGTGCTCCCAAAGCTGGCCGGGACCAAACTTCGGGTAAAGGAACTGCTCGATAAGCGAGGTTTCCGTGCTTTTTTGCGCGATGTCACCGCCGCGCTTTCGCCGAAACGTCCTTGCGAAAAAGTGCGCGATTGCGGTCCGGAGCGACAGCCCCTTGATACGCTGCGCGCCCCACTCGGCTGAAATCTGCTCGCACGGCACCCCCCAAACCTTTTCGGTGTAGCTCTTGAAGAAGGTGAGGTACAGCTCGCGACCAAAGCGGTTAACCAGGAAGTCCTGAAGCGTTTTTTCGGGCTTGCGCGGCGCCAGGCGCGCCCAAAGGTAGCTGAGCCCGATGCGCACGGTCCGCAGCAGGCCCATCTTGCCGAGTGTGGCGGCGGAAAGCGAAAGCGGGTAGTCGAAAAACGAGCGCAGGAAGTAGATGCGGCTTTTGCGGGGGCGCACCAGCAGCAGGAGGTCCGGGTCCCCTCCGGCCCCGGCCGGGCCATGGGAACCGTTGTTTCCCGCGGGGCGAAACAGCCGCTGCTGCCTTTGGTAGCTGAGCCGGAGCTCTTCGGCCGGCGCCTGGCCGTCCTCTGCCGCGATGGGCATCAGCGAGGTCCACCAGTGCATCACGCGATCCGATTTCGAAAAGAAGCGGTGGCCGCCGATGTCCATCCGGTTGCCCTTGTAGCGGATCGTGCAGGAGATGCCGCCGATGCGTTCGCTCGCTTCAAGCACAATGGGCCGGATCGCGGAGCGGCGGCAAAACTCAAGCGCGGCTGTTAGCCCAGCCGGGCCCGCGCCGATGATGATTGCAGTCTTTTCCTGTACAGGCAAGAAGCTACCTTGCCGCCGTTGACGGCGGAAGCGATCTCCCGTTCGCGTGTGTAAGCTGGATGGTCGCCGAGCGGGCCGGGAGGAAAGGGGCTTGCCGGAGCAAGCCTCACCCACTCTGATTATAGAAGAAGCTCCGGGCGGGCCGCGCTAGTGCGCGCCGGCGGCCGGCTTGCCTGGCTTGACCTTTCGGAAGAGCCACACCACGCCCACATTGAAGAAGCAGATAAGCGCCAGCCAGCGAAACACATCCACAAAGGCCCACAGCAGCGCCTGGCCGCCAAGCTGCTGGTACAGCTGCCCCTGCGCCGCCCCGTGCGCGTTTGCCGGGTTGGTTTGGTGGCCCAGGTAGCCCTGGATGGCGCCCATCCGGTCTTGAAACTGCGCCCCGGACTGCGGGACGTAGTTTTCAATGTCGTTCTGGTGCGCGTCCTGGCGCCGCGTCAGCAGGGTTTGCGCGAGCGAAATGCCGATGGACCCACCCACGTTGCGCAGCAGGTTAAAGATGCCGCTGGCATTGCCGATATCCTCGCGCGGCAGCGTTCCGTAGGAGACCGTGGTGATGGGCACAAAAACAAATGACAGCGCGAACCCGGTGATGACGATCGGCCAGGTCAGCGTCCATGGGCCAATGGCGAGCGTGACATTGCCGAAGTCGAGCGCCGTGATGCCGTACACAAAGAAGCCGAAGGTCAGCAGCAGGCGAGGGTCGAAACGGCTGCCGAGAAAGGCAATGGCCGGCATGCCCAGGATGGAGCCGATCCCGCGCGGGAAAACGGCCAGTCCGGCGGTAAAGGCGGTATAGCCAAGCAGTTCCTGGTAGAAGAGCGGCAAAACCGTGACCAGCGAGTAAAGCGAGATGCCAAACAGAAAGATCAGCGTGCAGCCCACCGCGAAGTTGCGGTCCCCGAGCGAACGCAGGTTGACCAGCGGGTGCTTGGCCCGAAAGCTGCGGACCATAAACAGGATAAAGCCGACGACAAAGAAGAACAGCAGCCAGCGCAGCCAGATGGCGCCCATCCAGCCGTCTTCCTGCCCCTTGTCGAGCAGGATCTGCAGGCAGCCGACCCAGACGACGAGCAAGCCGAAGCCAAGGTTGTCAAAGGGGCCGGCCTTGGCGTTTTTGATAAACGGCGGATCATGCACAAAGCGGCTGATCATGAAAAAGGCCAGCGTACCCACGGGCACGTTGATGTAGAAAGCCCAGCGCCAGCTGTAGCTGTCGGTAAGCCAGCCGCCCAGGGTCGGGCCGATCACCGGCGCCACGACGACGCCAAAGGCGAACAAGGCCATGGCCGCCCCGCGCTTGGCCGGCGGAAAGCTTTCAAGCAGGATCGATTGCGAAAGCGGCTGCAGCGCGCCGCCTCCCGCGCCCTGCACGATCCGGGCCAGCAGCATGATCGCGAGCGATGGGGCAGCGCCGACCAGGACCGAAGACGCGGTAAAGATCACGACGCAGGTAAGCAGGAAGCGCTTGCGCCCGAATCGCAGGGAAAACCAGTTGCTGGCCGGGAGAATGGCCGCGTTCGCGACCAGGTAGCTGGTCAGCACCCAGGTGGCTTCGTCGTTGGAAGCCGACAGCGACCCGGCGATGTAAGGCAGCGCCACCGACGCGATCGCGGTGTCCAGCACCTCCATAAACGTTGCGAGCATGACCGAGATGGCGATCAGCCACGGGTTCACCCCAAACGTCATGGCGTTCTGCTCTTCAGGCACGGGCCTTGCCTCCCGGTTGTTTGATGGGGCAGTGACGGCGCAGCGCAAGCATCGTGCCAGCATACCGGCTCCCACGGCGCCGGGTCGCTGCGCCGGGAAACGTCGCCCAAAACCTGCTTTGACGAGAAAGGGGAGAGGATTCTGCAACCTTCGCGCAAGTACAACATCAGATTCATTGACAACAAGCCACTCAAGTGCGATTCTGACGTGGCGGTTCAGACAGGGTGAGGACAACCATGGCAAAGATTATCGGTATCGATCTGGGCACGACCAACTCAGTGGTCGCGGTAATGGAAGGCGGCGAGCCGAAGGTGATTCCCAACGAGGAGGGTGGCCGGACTACCCCTTCGGTGGTGGCGTTTACCAAGAGCGGGGAGCGCCTGGTCGGGCAGGTCGCGAAGCGGCAGGCGATTACCAACCCGGAAAACACCATTTATTCGATCAAGCGCTTCATGGGCCGGCGCGCGAACGAAGTGAACGACGAGATGAAGATGGTGCCCTACAAGGTGAAGCAGCAGGGCGATCACCTGACCGTGGAGGCGCAGGGCAAGGACTACACCCCGCCCGAGATCTCGGCCATGATCCTCCAAAAGCTCAAAAAGGCAGCCGAAGACTACCTGGGCGGTTCGGTGACCGAGGCGGTCATCACCGTGCCCGCGTACTTCAACGACGCGCAGCGCCAGGCGACCAAGGACGCCGGCCGCATCGCCGGGCTGGACGTGAAGCGCATTGTGAACGAGCCGACCGCGGCCGCGCTGGCCTAT
This sequence comes from uncultured Acidipila sp., assembly GCA_937859835.1. Lineage (GTDB taxonomy): Bacteria > Acidobacteriota > Terriglobia > Terriglobales > Acidobacteriaceae > EB88. Next base: position 22,995 of record CALMAN010000101.1, read on the forward strand.
GGACTCGACAAGAAGAAGGACGAGACCATCGCGGTCTACGACTTCGGCGGCGGCACCTTTGATGTGTCGATCCTGGAGGTAGGCGACGGGGTCATCGAGGTCAAGGCGACCAACGGCGACACCCACCTGGGCGGCGACAACATCGACCAGCGCATTGTGGACTGGCTTATCGACGAGTTCAAGAAGAAGGAAGGGCTGGACCTGCGCGCCAAGGGCAACGAGATGGCGCTGCAGCGGCTCAAGGATGCGGCCGAGCGGGCAAAGATCGAGCTTTCAACGGCGGTCGAAACCGAGATCAACCTGCCGTTTGTGACAGCGGATGCGTCCGGGCCCAAGCACCTGGTCGAGAAGCTGACCCGGGCCAGGCTCGAGCAGCTGGTCGATGACATCCTCCAGCGCTCGCTCGACCCGTGCAGGAAAGCCATGTCCGACGCCGGCGTCACGGCGGCGCAGATCGACGAGGTGGTGCTGGTCGGCGGGCAGACCCGCATGCCCAAGATCCAGGAGATTGTGAAGGGGCTGTTCGGAAAGGAGCCGCACAAGGGCGTCAATCCGGACGAGGTGGTGGCGATCGGCGCGGCGGTGCAGGCCGGCGTGCTTTCAGGCGACGTCAAGGACCTCCTGCTGCTCGACGTGACCCCGCTGACGCTGGCCATTGAGACTATGGGCGGCGTGGCCACCGGGATGATCGCGCGCAACACAACCATTCCGACCAAGAAGACCGAAACCTTTTCGACCGCGTCGGACTCGCAAACCGAGGTGGAAGTGCACGTGCTGCAGGGCGAGCGCCCCATGGCCGCGCAAAACCGCACGCTGGCGAAGTTCAAGCTTTCCGGGATCCCGCCGGCTCCGCGCGGCGTGCCGCAGATCGAGGTCACCTTTGACATCGACGCAAACGGCATCCTGAACGTGACCGCCAAGGACAATGCCACCGGCAAGGACCAGAAGGTGACGATCACGTCCTCCTCCGGGCTGAGCAAGGAAGAGGTGGAGCGGATGGCCAAGGAAGCGGAAGCGCACGCGTCCGTGGACAAGGAAGCCCGCGAGCAGATTGAAGCCCGCAACGGGCTCGACTCCCTGGTCTACAACATCGAGAAGATGCTGCGGGACTCGGGCGACAAGGTATCCGGCCAGGAAAAGACCGATGTCGAAGCGGCGCTTGCTTCGGCGAAGTCGGTGCTGACCGGCAGCCCCAGCGCGAGCGAGCTGCGGAGCGAGCACGAAAAGCTCACCACCGCGTCGCACAAGCTGGCCGAAGCGATGTACAAGGCCGCGCCCGCCGGTGGCGTGCCGACCGACGGAGCCGCGGCAAGTGCAGGCACCTCGGACGCGCCCAAGCAGGACGAGGGTGTGATCGACGCCGAGTACGTGGACGTCGAGCCGAAGGCCTAAGCTGACTTCGCAGCTAGGCGGCGTTCCAGCCGGGAGAACAGAAGCGGGAGCACACACACAGTGCTCCCGCTGTTTGTATCCGCAACTGCCCCGCGACTGCTTCGGAACTACTTCGCACCCGCTCGCAATTGACTCGCAACTGCTTCGCAACTACTCAAAGTTGAGCGGGTTGTTATCAAGGAAAAGATGAATGCCGGCGGGAGCCGGCTGGGAAGGGTGAACAGAAATGAGCAGCACATTTTGGCAGTGTGAGCAGTTGCGCGCGGGGCAGGTATACAGCAGGATGCTGTTCCCTTCCAAGGACCAGGCGGAAACGTTTATGCGCCAGATGCAGCAGCGTCAGCCGGATATCTTCTGGCGCCTGCAGGCCGTGGCAGCCAATGCCATCTGGAACTGAAAGCCGCATGATCTGAACTGGCCCGGGCTCAGGCCGGGCTGGTTCCAAGGGAACAAGCGCAAGGGTACGTCAGGGATGGTCACAGGGTGCTTTTCGGGGTAGATCCAGCAGCGATTTGGTCTCAATTTGGTCTTCGGGTGGAGGGGATCGGGTGTTCGGTGGGCAGTTCCAGAAGCGCGTTCCCGGGGTGAACGCCCATGCCTGAGGGGCACGAGGTTCACCGCTTTGCCGAGCGGCAGGCCGAGGCTTTTGGGGGAAAGCGGGTGCGGGTGGATTCGCCCAACGGCGGCTTCCCGGACGCGGCAGTGCTCGATGGGCGGGTGCTCCGGGAAGTGCGGGCGATTGGGAAACACCTTGGCTACCGCTTCGGCCGGGACCTGACGGTGCACGTGCACCTGGGGCAGTACGGAGATTTTTGGGAGGGCCCGCAGCCGATGCCCGAGCCGAAGGGCGCGCTGCGGTTCAGGATGTGGACCTCCCACAGTTGGCTCGAGCTGCGCGGCCCGACCGACTGCTCCATCTTTTCAGACGAGGCCTGGGCAAAGCTCGAACAGCGGCTTGGCCCCGACCCGCTGGGGCCGGGCGCGACTGCGAGGAAGTGTCCGGCGGCGCTGTTCGCGTCGATTGGAAAGCGAAAAACCCCGATCGGGGCCTTGCTGATGGACCAGTCGATCGTCAGCGGGATTGGAAACATCTACCGGGCGGAGCTCCTGTACCGGGCGTGCATCCACCCTGACCGGCCCGGGCGCGAGGTGAGCGCGGCGGAGCTCAAGGCGCTCTGGAAGGACACCGTCACGCTGATGCGCGACGGCATGAAGGACCGGAGGATGGTCACGACGCGGCCCAAGAACAGGCCGCATCCGCGCGGCGTGGCTTTGAAGGAAGAAGTGCACTACGTGTACCGGCGGCAGGGTAAGCCATGCCGGGTGTGTGCAACAGAGATTGAGATGAAGCCCATGGCAGGGCGCACCGTGTACTGGTGCCCCAACTGCCAGAAGGACTGAACGATGGCGACCGCACCGCAGCAAAAGGATTACTACGGCACCCTGGGCGTGAAAAAGACGGCCACCCCGGAGGAGATCCGGAAGGCCTTCCGGAAGCTTGCCCGCAAGTTCCATCCAGATGTCAATCCGAACAACAAAAAAGCCGAGGAACGGTTCAAGGAAATTTCCGAGGCAAACGAAGTGCTGAGCGACGAAAAAAAGCGCAAGGTGTACGACCAGCTTGGCTTTTACTCGGACGGCATCGATCCGGCGCAGGCCGAAGCGGCCGCGCGCGGAGGCTACGGCCCTGCCTACTCAACGGCCGGAGGAGGCGCGGGCAGGGCGGGCGCACCCGGCGTTCCCTTTGACTTCAGCGGCTTTGACTTCAGCGACTTTGAAGCCGGCGGCACCGGCGGGCGCCGCCGGCCCGCTACGCCGGGCGCCGCCGGCACCTCGGGCGGAGGCTGGCGCGATATCTTTTCCGGCATGTTTTCCGGGGGGAGTGCCCAGCGCGGGCCCGAGCCGGGCACCGACCTTGAGTACCAGGTTGCGGTTGATTTTTGGACAGCCATTCGCGGGGGAACCATGCGGCTCGAAGTCAACCGGCTGGATGTGTGCCCCAACTGCAAGGGTAAGGCGCACGCGGGCGGCGCCCATACCTGCCCGGAGTGTAACGGGACCGGCCAGGTCACCCAGATGCACGGGCAGATGAAGTTCAACGTGCAGTGCAAGCTGTGCGGGGGAACCGGCAAGGTGGAGAACGATTGCGCCACCTGTCACGGCGAAGGCCGGGTGCGCCGGGGCGAAGCCGTGGAGTTCCGTATCAAGGCTGGTACGCGCGATGGGCAGCGGATCCGTTTGGCCGGCAAGGGAGATGCCGGCACGGGCGGCGCCCCCGCGGGCGACCTTTACCTCGTCACCAAGGTCGGCACCAACCCTGTGTTTACGCGGCAGGGCGATGACATCACGGTGCGCGTGCCGGTGACTGTGTCGGAAGCAGCGCTTGGGGCAAAGATCGAGGTCCCGACCATCGATGGGCGCACCCAGCTTAAAATCCCTCCCGGAACCCAGGGCGGGCAAAAGCTGCGCCTGCGCGAGCGCGGAGTCGTGTCGGCCGCGACCGAAGGCAAGCGCGGCGACCAAATTGTGACCGTCGACATTGCAGTGCCCCAGCTGCGTGACGAGCGGTCCAAGGAGATCCTGCGGGAGCTCGCGAAGCTGAATCCGGACGACCCCCGGGCGGCCGTCTGGGCCAAGGTCGATGCGTAGCGAGAGCGGGTTAGAATTCCACCGAGCGGCCGGGAGCCGCGCAGGCGCCTTGCCTGGAAGGAGCGACCTATGCCGACCAAGCGGAAGATCAAGGGAGCGTACATGATCTCCACGGTCGCGGAGATGTACGAGATTCACCCGCAAACCTTGCGCCTGTATGAGCGCGAAGGCCTCCTGAAACCCTCGCGCACCGAGGGCAATACCCGCCTCTACACGGACGAAGACCTGGAGCGGCTGGACTTCATCCTGAACCTGGCCAGGGATCTTGGCGTGAACATCTCGGGGATCGCCATCATTCTGCAAATGCGGGAGCGGATGGAAGAGATGAACCGCCAGATGCAGGGCTTTGTTGACTATGTGCGCAACGAGATGCTCGCGCGCATGGGGGGCGAAAGCGCGGGCCCGGCAGCCATTGTTCCTCTGCGCCGGCCGGCCGCGGCACCCCCGGCACGTTCGCGCCGGTAGCCCGGTACGATACTCTGCTAACAACCCGGTATGTTGAAATTTCTGCTCGATGTCAGTCTAGGGGGGCTCCTGACCTCTTCGGCCTTCACGGCCATGGTGTTTGCGGCGATCTGGCGCTTCCGGCGCAGGGTGCGTCCGGCCGCATACACGCCCGCGGTTTCCCTGTTCAAACCGCTTCACGGGGTCGAGCCGGGCCTGGCCTCGCACCTGGCGACCTTTTTTGAGCAGGACTACCCCGGGCCATTTGAACTGCTATTTTGCGCCCGGCATCCGGACGACCCCGGGCTGGCCATCGCCCGGGAAGTCGCCGCGCGCTACCCGCACATTCCGGCCCGGTTTCTCGCGGTCGAAGGACCGCTCTTTGTCAATGCCAAGGTGAGCTCGCTGGAGCGGATGGAAGCCTTCGCCGCCCACGAAATCTTCATCATCAGTGACAGTGATGTGCGGGTAAAGCCCGCCTACCTGCGCGAGGTGGTGTCCGACTTCAGCGACCCGCAGGTGGGCGCGCTCACCTGCCTGTACCGCGGGCTGGCCTCGACAGGCCTGTGGGCGAAGCTCGAAGCGGCAGGCATGTCGATCGAGATGACTTCGGGTGTGCTTGCGGCCGACCTGATGGAGGGCATGCAATTTCTGCTGGGGCCCACGATGGGGG
>CALMAN010000102.1 GCA_937859835.1 uncultured Acidipila sp.
GTTCTGGAAAGTGCCCGGGGAGTTGGTTTGGGAATGAGTTTGGGGGCCGGTCTGGACCTCGGGTGTTGCCGCTGCCTGGGGTAGCTGCTTTGTCACTCCCAAAGGGGGAAGCGCTGCGTGACAGAGGAAAAACAGCGTGGTACACCAGGTTGTGCGAGTTCTCATTGCTCGGGGTTTCCCCAGCATAGCAAAGGCGGCGGCAAGCCTTGCGGAGCTGCGGAGGCGCCTGGATCGTTTCCCGGGGCTCTTGCATGGGGGCGAGGCACGCGTCCAGTAGCCACCTGCCCGCGCAAACAGGGGGAAATCGCGACGCGTCGCCGGGTTAGGAAAGACACCGCAGCGCGCTGTTGGTGCTCGCGCGCATCCGGGCGCCGGGACAGCAACGCTGTTCCGCCCGCGCCCGGCTGTTTGAACCGAAAACGTGGTTGCCTGCCGCTTGGAGCGAGCACAGGCCTGCCAGAAAAGGACATTGTGAGCACACCCGCAACCCTGCCCGAAAGCCGCCCTGCCGACTTTGCCTGGAAGGAAGAGCTGCGCGCACGTCTTCGCGAGCACCAGCAACGCCGCGCCGGAGCCGCCGCAGCTACCCAACCGGTCCAGGACCGGGCCGAGCCTTCAGCCCTGGCCGCCCGGGTGGCCGCGCGCTACCGGGAAGCGCCCTCCTACCAGGAGGTGTTGGCCCGCAGTGCCGCGGCCGCCGCGGTCGCGGCAGAAGCAGCGCGGATGGCGGCAGAAGCAGCCGAGGAGGCCGGGGAGCTCCTGGCCGGCTGGAAACACGGACAGCCTCCGAGGCTCGGCAACGAAGAAAACGCCCCCGAAGCCCTTGCGGCTCCGCTTGCAAACGGCCGCAACCAGGCCGGGGAGGAGGTCCCAGCGCCAGCGCAGCTGCCGGTCGAGGCCGCCGTAGCGCACCCCGTGCCCCTGCCCCCGCGTACCGGGCTGCCGGCGCGCCCCTCGGGGCTGCACCGCGCGCGCGCCCTGGTCGACGCCTTTGCCGAGATGGTGGTGCCGGCTGCCCAGCATCTGCCCGCCAAGCTGATCGAGTTTCCCCGCGAGCTGGTTGCGCCGCGCAAGCAGCGGCCCCGCCTTGCCGAAGGCCCTCTGCTGGACGAGAAACCGTCCGCAGCGGTTTTACGCATCTTTGAGGTGGAAGCGGGGTTTGCTCGGGGGGACGGGAGCGCCGTGGATGGTCCTGCGGAGCGGGAGCAGATCGCTTCTGCCGGAGCGTACGGAGATGGGCAGATGGTGAGCCGCGGCGGGATGGAGCACGAGGGTACGCCTCGTCGCGGCGGCTTCGAAGCGCCGCCGGACACCGAAGCCCCCACCCCGCCGGCAGTGGGAGCGGAAAGCGGATGGGCCTCCATTCGGCTGGGAGAGCACCCGGAGGAGGAGCGCGCGCCGGAACCGGAACAGCCCGGCGCCCGCAGGATCGAGTACGGCTACAAGGCGCAAACCGTGCCCGCGCTCCACGACCTGGCGCCGCTCAGCCACCGCTTGATGGCCGGCCTGGTGGATGGCGGCCTGGTCTTCGGGTGTTTCCTGCTGGCCGTGCTCCTGTTTAGTACCTGCACCCTCCATATGCCTGCGGGAAAAACTGCGCTGGTGCTTGCGTTGCTTGTCTTCGGCGCGCTCGCCACCTTCTATGGCTGGCTGTTTATGAGCTTCGGTGGGGGCAGCACGCCCGGCATGCGGTACGCACACATCGCCCTGTGCACCTTTGCCGATGAAAACCCCACGCGCAAGGAGATGCAAAACCGTGTCGGCGCTACCGCCCTGGCCCTGTTGCCGGCCGGCCTTGGCCTGCTGTGGGCGCTGCTTGACGAGAACAAGCTGGGCTGGCACGACCGCATGACGCGCACCTACCAGCGGTCGTACCGGTAGCGGCCCCCGGCTTTGCAGCTGTACGCCATCACGGATCGTGCGCTGCTCGCCGGCGGGCCGGCCGGCATGGAAGCGGCCCTTGCTACGCAGGTAGAGCGCTGGGTTACGGGCGGCGTTGACTGGGTTCAGCTGCGCGAAAAAGACCTGCCCCGGCCGGCGCTCTGTTCCCTGCTGCAGCAGCTGGCCAGAGTTACCCGGCAGGCCGGCAGCCGGACCAGGCTTCTGGTAAACGGGCTGGCCCCGGAGGACGCACACGCCTGCGGGGCCGACGGCGTGCACCTGCCCGGCGGGGCAAGCGTCGCCGCGGTGGCGTCTGCCCTACGCGCCGCGGGCCTGGCAACGGTAAGCTGCCACACACTGGGCGAGCTCCATGCCGCCCGCGATGGGGGCGCGACGGCAGTGCTGTGGGCGCCGGTCTTCGGCAAAACTCTGCACGGCAAACCTGTGCAGGACGGCACGGGCCTCCGCACACTTGGCGAAGCGTGCGCGGCAGCCGGGCCCATGCCGGTGTTCGCGCTCGGCGGCGTGTCGGTGGAGCGTGCCGCTAGCTGCATGGCTGCCGGGGCTGCGGGGGTGGCCGGCATCCGGCTGTTTCACGGCGAAGGGTGGCAAAGGCTCGTCGGCACCCATCCCGGCTAGGTCCGGCCGCTGAAATAGAACTCTCGTTTCGGCCCGCCTCGAGCGCGCCCGGGGTCAGGCTAGAAGCGGCTCAGGGTGATCCGCACGGCCAGCGGCTTGCGCTCGCGCGTTTCAGTGGCCGCGGGCGGCTGGTTCCCGGCTGAAGCTCCGTCGCTGCCGTTCCCCGTGCGCGCCAAGGGATCCGGGAACTGGATGCCCCGGTCTGTCTGGTCTCCGTTGAGCAGCCGGGTCCTGTTCCACACCTCCGGCGCCCCCGGCGTGCTCGCGGGCGTGTAGTAGCCCTCTTCCGCCTCCAGGATCTGCATGCGGATACCCGGAAGGAAGCCGGGGCGGTGAAAGAATACAGCGCCGCCCATGCCGGTAACGAGGTACTGGTTCGGCCCCAGCTGCGCGATCAGCATCCGCCCATCATGGTGAGGCGACCCGGGCGCGGGTGCCCCGTCGCGCTGAGGAAAGCCAAAGCGCGCTTCCGCGACCCAGTCCCCGGCGGCATCCGCGGCGCGGGTGGCGGGCGTTCCTGCCTCGTCCAGCGGCACCGTCGCATTGGCGAGCAGGAGCGGGTTCCCCAGCAAGGCTCCCTCCCGGGAGGCGCTGCCGCTCGGGAACAGCAGCTCCTGGTCCGCGCCCCCGGTCGCTTCCACCAGCGTCCGGAGCTGCCCGCCGTAGTTCAGCCTGGCCACGGTGCGCTCCATGGAGCCGATCAGCGCGTAATTGGCCGCATGCGCCCGCGGTATGGTGCCCGGAGGCAGCGAGCCCGCCCAGTCAATCCCAAAAGGAGAGAACCCGATGGCGCCGTGACCCAGCGCGGAAAAGAAGTATGGAGCATAGTCGTCGCCCTGGCCTGTTTCTGGCACCCACAGGGGGTTGTCGGGCCGCGCATAAGTGTCCAGGATGTCGGTGTAGAAAACAGGACTGCTCGCGTAGATGTCCGGTCCGATCGCGTCGATCGCCGGTGCGGCGGCCTTCCAAAGCGGCAGCATGCGCTGGACCGCTCCGCCCGAAGGGTAGCCGATGCCGGGAGTGGGAAGGTCGCGCTCCGGCAGCGCCTGCGGCGGGTAGGCCAGCCAAACATTGCAGTACAGGGGGATGGCGAACTCGCGCTTGCCCGCTTCGGCAATCGCATTGATGTAGCGTGCCTGCGTCCAGGCCTGGAAGACCTCGTCGGCGTCTCCGGAGAAAACCTCGGCCCAGCTTCCCGGCTTCTTCCCCATCGCCCGGAGCAGCTCGGGCGGCACGGGCCCGGCGAACTGACGGTTGGCTTCCGGCGAGTAGTCGCGCACCGAGCCGATCCCGCCGGACTCGTTCTCGACCTGCATCATCAGGACGGTGTGCTCGGTTGCGTCACGCTCTGCCAGGTGGTGCATCAGCGCGGTAAACGCCGCGCGGTCGGCCTCGAGGTTGGCCGGGAAGTTGGCAGACAGATCGTCGAGCGGGGTGCCGTAACGATTGATCATGCGCGGGTAGTGCGCCGGGTCGTTCTTGATCCACGCGGGCACATAGTGGTCGTTGCCGTTCTTCCAGGTGCCGAACCAGAGCAGGATGAGGTGGAGGTGGTGCGCGCGCCCGCCGTCGAGCAGCGCGTCCACGCTTGTCCAGTCGAACTTGCCCGGCGCCGGCTCGATCTGCTCCCAGTACACCGGGGCTTCGCCTGTGTTGACGTGCATGGCCTCGAGCGCCGGCCACACCTCGGGCAGCACCGCCGGCCAGGCGGCCGAGTTCCCCACCTGCGCGCCCAGCACCAGGTAAGGAGCTCCATCGACGAGCAGCGCATGGCGGCCGTGCTCTTCCACCAGCCTGGGCGCCGGCGTTTGCGCGCGCCCAGTGGCGGTTGCCGCGGAAAGCAGAAGGGAAAGGCCGAGGCAGGCGAGACCACGGGAAACGTTCAAGCAGGAGCTCCTGGTGACGCCAAGGAGTGTACCCGACGTAACCGGGCGGCTGGCAATGCTCCGGACGCGGGATACGGGTCGACTTCTGAAGTTGAGGGCTAAACGCAAAGGCAATGCCGGAGGTCGTCCGTACTTACCGGGCTTCTTCTCTTACCCCAAGACCTCATGGAACAGCGAGGAGAACCACAGGCCGGGTCGAACCAGGGTTCGCTCGCGACCGACCTGCGGGGAAGGCTGAAAACAATGTGGTATCCCGCGACAGGACAACTTCGAGGTGCCGAAGAGGCCGAGTGGAGGCACTCGGTGGATGCGGAAAGGGCCCTATTCATCCACAGTCTGCCCACAGTCTGCCCCGACGCGCCGGGGCGATGGAGGCGCTAGTGCGCCGCGACCATGGCCTCGACATCGCGCACAAACGCGGCCTGGCTTTCCGGCCGCGTGTAGAACATGTGGCCGCCCGGGTACTCCCGGACGGTGACGCGAGCCAGGTCGGCTGGTCGTGTCCCGGCCGCGCCAAAGACCGGCATCTCGTCCACGGTAAGCACCGAGCCCATAAAGGGACAGCTCAGGTCGTTCCAGCCGTGCGCGATCAGAACATGCAGCTTGGGGTCGGCGGCGACCGCTTTCCGCAGGTCCGGCACGGCGCTCTCCTGGCGCCCGCCGCCCAGGCCTCCGCCGTCCCAAACCCGGTTCACTTCATAGTTCAGCGCATGGTAGCGGGCCATGGTCTTCCAGCCGACGGTGCGGGTCACAAAGTCGACCATGGCGCTGGTGGTCGGGGCGATGATGCTTTCCAGCAGCGGGTCGTTGCTGCGCTGCTCGGGCGCGTACGGAAAAGGATCCAGCGCGGTCACGTTTGAGTCGTACACGCTGCCGATCTCCCCACGCTCGCGATGGATCTCGCGCAGGTACGCGCCGATCTCGATGCGGCCGCCCGAGAACTTCACAAACGCGGGATCGAGGCCCGACAGCTCGGTCACCCGCTTCACGATGCGCGGGGTCGCTTCCGGGTCGGAGCGGCCTTTGAGCAGGTCGGTCGCGTACTCGCCGCGCGCATACCCGACGACCTCCGCCATGCGCTCCGGGGTAAGCTGGTGCTCGGTTTCCAGGTGTGCCGCCGCAATCGAGGGCAGCGTCACGATCCACGGCACCGGCGACAGGTCACTGTTGTCAGTAAGGCCCGGGTTGAGGTAGGGCGAGACCAGCACGACGCCGTTCATGGCGACGCCCAGCGTGCCCTGGAGGTAGTGGGTCACGCGCGGACCACGGTAGCCCCCGTAGCTTTCGCCCACCAGGTACTTCCGCGCGTCGAGCCGGCCGTTTTTGACCAGCCAGTCGTAGATGACGCGCGACAGGTACTCGATGTCCGGCATGGTCGAGTAGAAGAGCTTCTTGCTGTCGCCTTCCGAAACCAGCGAACGCGAAAAGCCGGTACCGACCGGGTCGATGAACACGAGATCCGTAAAGGGCAGCCACGTCCCGGGATTGTCAGTAAGCGCCGGCAGATCGGAGGGGCTGTCGCCCTGCTGGCCAAACTGGATGTGCTTGGGCCCGATGGCGCCGAAGTTCAGGTAGACAGAGGAAGCGCCCGGGCCGCCGTTCAAGGCAAAGGTGACCGGCCGGTTGGCGCCCTCGGCGACATAAGCGTGTAGACCACATCAGCCGTTTTGGTTTCGGGCTTCGCTGGGTCGAGGCGGCCATAGATCGGAAGGGTGCCCACGGTCGCGGAGTAGCGCAGCGTTTTGCCTCCCACCGTGATGGTTTGGGGGACGGAAGCGTCGGGCGGCAGAGGCGGCTGAGCATCCTCCTGCTGGTTCTCAGGGAGAGCGGCTTTTGCAGGTGCGTCTTTGCTGGCCTGGGGGTGGGCGGCGACGGCAAGCAGAAGGCAAAGGAGCAGACAGGAGGAACAGAAGCGAGCCATGGCGACACGATACCTCAGCTGCCAGCCCGAAACGAGAGGCTCCTGCCCGCGCAGCGTCATCGCGGCGGCGAATGGATCGACGAGCTACCTTTTCGACGCTCTCGGTCACCGTATTCAGGATCCCAAGCTCCGGAGATGCCACCCAATACGTCTACGACGCTTTGGAAACGATGCGAATACAAATGCGCTGCTGACCACGCGCTTCTACCTCCAAGGCGCGGTGATCGCGTCGCTCGCAGCCGGAGGTACTCTGAACTTCGAACATCGAGACTGGCTTGGCACCCTGCGGATGCTGACGAACTCCTCCGGTGCTCAGATTGGGAACTACAGCTCTTTTCCCTACGGCGACGGCTACACCTACAATGGCGTTGACGGGGACATGATGCACTTTGCGGTGCTCGACCATGATTCGCTGACCAACACAGATCACGCGGAGGCGCGCGACTACGATGAGGGACCCGGCCGCTGGCTCAGCCCAGACCCATCCTCTAGCAGTTATGACTGGAGCGACCCGCAAAGCTTAAACCGCTATAGCTATGCAACCAACAATCCACTCAACCTCATCGATCCGAGCGGCTTATTTACGCAGGGTTCTGGTGGTTCTGAATGCGGATTGTGTAGCGTGTTCGGAGATATCATAGTGCAAGGCCTTGAAGGCCTATTTAGTTTGTTTGAGGGTGGTCCATCCTTTCACGGAAGTTTCAAACCCCGTCCATCTGGAGCAACGGGAGCAACGGGAGACGTGACCATAGACGAGAATGGAAACTACAATCTTTACGTCAATGCTTACGCGACCCAGCTAGCGTATGCCCCGCTTGCGCTTCCTATACCAAGCTTCTCTGCCTCAAGTATTGGGAACCGGATCCAGTGTGCTGCTAAGTTCGGCCAAGCACATAGTATCGGTGCCGCGTTTGGCGGCGGCACGGTAGCCAATTTCCTGGGCGGAAATTCAGTGAGCAGTATCGTTAACATCTTCTCTAAGCCGTCCGATGTCGTAAGTGGGGGCTTGGGTCTACCGGTGAATGATGTACTGCGCCTGACTGGCGGTCAGCCGCAACCTCTTTACGGAAGCCTTGCCGGGAGTATTAGATCGTCTGCCATTGAGGGCGCGGTCAACTCTTTCTTGGGAACGGGTGATGGAGTAGTGTCGATTGCCGGGGAAACGAGCCTTGCGTCTTTCGCCGGAGTCGCAACTTCTGCAGCTACAGCTGCAGAAGCCGCTTCTGTGGTCGGCATAGCGAAGTTCGGATTGGATGCGCTTACAGTCTTGTATGGCGGCATCGTGGCGTGTGCACCATGAGCCCCGCCCTGGAAGAAAGACTAATTTTCATACCTCTAGTCACGGCGATTTTCGCCTTTCTTTCTTTCGGGTTCATGTTTTTAGTAGGAGGAGGCACCCGAAGAGTGCGGATAGTAGGGTTTTGCGCAACACTGTTTATCGCGGGTACGGGATACTGCATGTCTTGGCGCAGAGAGCTCGCAGCCGTATTTGGCTGGTCGGGTGCCTGGCTAGGTGCTGCAACTCTTATTGCGATCGCGCTGGTCATACTAGCTATGACCATGCTGTCTAAGAGCGTGAACCAGGAACGCTCGATGCGTGCACGGTGAAAGTGTCGCTACCCCAAGGGTTGCAGTGCGTTCGACTTGCTCTATTTGCCCCAAGTAACGGCGTCGCGAAAAGTTAGCTTGTGCAGCCAAGTATGGCCAAGCTCATAGCATCGGAGCCGCTTTCGGAGGCGGAGCAATCGCAAACTTCTTGGGGGGGGGGAACACGGTCAGTAGTCTCGTCAATCTAGGGCTGGCGGGCTCAGGTAATCAGCCCTTATCGAGTCAACCCTACCTTACTGGCGTAGGGCTTGGATTGCCGGTGAATGATGTTTTACGTTTCAGTGGAGGGACGACGAATCCTCTTTACGGCAGTCCTGGAGGATACGTTCGTAGCCAGGCCCTTCAAGGCATCTTCAATGCGGCCACCGAGTCAAGCGGCGTTGCTGCAGAGGCAGGGTTAAGTGCCGGTGAGTTTGCATCGGGCGTCAGCCTTGCAAAGTTCGGGCTGGACACTCTGACCTTCGCGGTCGGCTACTTCGGGACCTGCTCGCAATGAACGCTAGCCTTGGAGAGCGGTTGATTGTTCCTGCCGTCTTAGGTGCCCTCTTCTCTTTTATGTCTAGAGGTTTTATGAGCATCGTTGGCGGTTCAACTCGTCGCATGAAAACCGTTTGGTTGTGCTCGGTTGGATTTATATTCGGCGCACTCTACTGCATCGCTTGGCAGGACAAGATTGCTTGGCTCTTCGGTTGGGTGGAAGCATGGAAAGCGCTTGTTGTTGCCTTTGCCATTGGGTCGATTTATCTCTGTAGGCGGCTGTTGCTCAAGCAGTCAGCGCAAGCTGAATCCGAAGCTCAGTGAAGCCATAGGCCGTCCCTTTCGGGCGGCCTTGCTGCGTCTGGAGCTTCCATCTGGGAGTCGTGGCGACCGGGAGAAAAGACGCGGTGCCCTGCACCGAGAGTAAGAGGACACGACCCCAGAATGGGAGCTGTGGAGTAACTTGCGGTTGCTGTGCGGGAATCTGTTGAAACGGCGGCTCATAGACAAAACCGTCTAGGTCGGCGTTATCCTGAGGCTAGCGCACGTTGCTACACGGTAGAGCTTGCAAAACAGCCGGTTTCTTGTTTGATGAGGTGCGCACGGAGCCCTGGAAGAAAGGCTGGATCGCTGCCGACATTGAGATCGGCGCGGCACCGGCTTTCTAGCCTGAAGCCGTCAGCAGAGTCTCTGCTCAACACCGTCCGGAAAGGAAGAAGATGAGGAACCCTTTCGAAGATCGTGGACAGGACTTCCTTTGGTTCGACTTGAGCGAGGACGATCAGGTGATCGCTGCCAGTCCCTTTCAGGCTTGGCTTTGGAAGGGCAAGGTGGGTTCCATCGTGCGGCAGAGCGGCAAAGGCTTCTTCGAGTTCGAGGGTGGCGAACAATG
>CALMAN010000103.1:0-11947 GCA_937859835.1 uncultured Acidipila sp.
GCCGAGGACGCTGCTGCGCCATGCAGCAGCGAGGGCAGCCCGCTGCCGGATGGAGACACTCGCATCCGCCGGCCAGGCTCCGGGAGCGGCAGCACCATGCTGTGTGGAAGCCCGGGACGGGGCAGCTTTCTCTTTCGCGCGCGCGAAGTTCCGTGAACAACTTCGTCTGGAAGGCGCCCGGCACCTCGCTTGCACAGCCGGCGAACGCCGGCGGCTCAAGCGGCGCGCGCTTCGCTCCTGCCGTTGCGAGTGCGATGAAGTCGGCGAGGTGAAGGGACGGACACAAACGGGCAGAGAACGCGATATTGACAAAGCGTTCAAGAGAGATGGCTCCGTACCCTGCTAGCGTCGGGCTTGATCAGCAAGCTGATCAGCGAGCTGATCAGCGAGCTTTTCGGCGGCTTGCACTGCCCTGACGAGGACTGCCATGTTTCCCAGAACGGCCCCGCACTCCTTTCTGAACTCCTCCGCTCGCACCGGTGCGTTCCCGTTGCGTCCGGCCTTTGTTTTTGCCGCCCGGGCAACGGGAGCTGCGGAGAAGCCGTTTGACTCCCCGGGCGCCGGCAGCGCTTGCGCGATGGGCGACCCGGGCCCCTGCCCGGTGGAGCGAGCTGATCGCAAACCGGCTCCTCAGCAAGCGGTGCTCGCCCACCTGCGCGCGGCCCGGTTACGCAAGCCGGCCGGCAGCAGAACGCTTCCGGGCGCGTTTCGCGTGTGGTTCACGGCGGCGCCGGGCGCCCGCACCGGCCGCATAGTTTCGCCCGATCCAGGCTTTTGCTGAGTTGGTGTTTCCCCGCCCGAGCGATGCGGGCTGCCAGTCCGCCCTCACGTTAAACAAGCTGGATCGATACGCAAGCGGGGGCGCCCTGCGCCTCCCGACGCAAGACCACTCGCTACAGCGACCTACAGCCAAGCACAAGGAGCAACACACACGATGAGGTGGAAACCCTACCGCGGAACCAGAACGTGCGCACGTGCGACCTGCTCCCTTGCCCCGCGGCTGATACTGGCCCTGCTCGTGGTGCTTGGGCTTGGGAGGGGGGCGAGCGCCCAGTTCGATTCGGGCGCCGTGCTGGGCAACATCAAGGACCCCTCGGGAGCAGCGATTGCGTCCGCCGAGGTGCAACTGCTGAGCGTTGCGCAGGGGACCACGGTCGCGCGCAAAACCGACGCGAGCGGAGCCTACGAGTTCGACAGCGTGCAGCCGGGGGAGTACAAGCTTTCGGTCACCGCGCCCAGCTTTCAACTGTCGACGACAGATCCGTTTCGCGTGAACGTGGGGGCGCGGCAGCGTGTGGACCTTGCGCTCAATCTCGGGGCTGCCAGCGAGACGGTGACCGTAAGTGGCGCGGCGAGTCTGCTTGAAACCGATTCAAGCGACCGCGGCGAGACGGTGCAGGCGGCCGAGGCGGTCGACCTGCCGCTGAACGGCCGCTCCTATGCGGACCTGGCCCAGCTGGTGCCCGGCGTGCGCCGCTCCGCGATTGATACGGTTGCGTCCAATCCGCCGCGAGACGCCTCGTACAACGTGAACGGCCTGAACTCGATGGATAATAACTTCACCCTCGACGGGATCGATAACAACGCCTACCAGGAAGCCAATCAGGGCTACTCAAACGAGGCTGTGATTCCGTCGCCCGATGCCATCCAGGAGTTCACCGTGCAGACCGATAACTATTCGGCCGAGTACGGACGCGCCGGGGGCGCCATCATCAACGTGACGACCCACAGCGGGTCGAACCAGTTTCACGGCGTCGTTTACGACTACTTCCGGAACACGGTTCTGAATGCCTTTGGCCCTTTTTACGGGACCGGCATCAAGCCGACCCTGGTGCAGAACCAGTTTGGCGCTACCTTTGGCGGACCTGTGAAGAAGGACAGGCTCTTCTTTTTTGTGGATTACGAGGGCTTGCGGACTTCGGCGCACACACTGACAACCAGTACGCTGCCCACGCCGACCGAGCTGACCGGCCTGTTCACCTCGAACGGCACGCCCGGGGGGACGCCGGTCCCCGTCAAGAATCCCTACACGGGCGCTGTGTACAGCAATGGCCAGGTGCCTCTGAACGATCCCAACATCAATCCCGTGGCTCTGGAAACCTTTGCCAATCTGCCGGCTCCCAACATCCCGGGCGCGGCGCTGACGGCGGCGAACTATGAGTACCTGCCCGCTTCGACCACCGATGACAACAAGGGCGACGCCCGCGCGGACTTTACGCTGAACGCGGCGCAAAACGGCTTTGTCCGTTACAGCCAGCGCGCGGTTACGTACTTTCAGCCGCCGCCGTTTGCCGGCCTGGCCGGCGGCAACAACAACGGGACCCTGTACGCGCATACGCGGCAGATCGCGGCCGGGTGGAACTGGGCCGTGGGCGCGAACTCGATCCTTGAGCTACGTTTCGGCGAGACCTGGACGGAGAGCGGGAAGAGCCCCATCTTCCTGGGGGCGCCGAACTTCTACACCGAAGCCGGGATCACCGGCGTCAACATTCCGACCGACCCTTCGGTAACAGGCGGCCTCAATGCCCAGGCTGTCACCGGCTTTACGGCTTTTGGCGAGCAGACCACCAACCCCCAGTTCACCAACCCGACGCAGGCGAACCCGCGGGTGAACTACACCTGGATTGCTGGTCATCACAGCCTGAAAGTGGGCTACGAGTTCGGGTGGCTTTCGCAGGCCATCGAGGACTTTCACCCGCAGTACGGCGATGATATCTATGGTGGGTCCTTTAGTTCTACAAGCGGGTCGACCTCGCAGGCTGCAAACCTCACCGACTTTCTTTTCGGTGCGCGCAATAACTACTCGCTCAACGTCAACAATGAAGTGAACTACCTGCGCCACTGGCACATGGGCTACATCCAGGATGACTGGAAGGTCCAGCCAAAGCTCACGGTGAACATGGGCCTTCGTTATGAGTTCGTAACACCCAACTATGAGCAGAGCAATAACCTGCTGAACTACGATCCGGTCAGCCAGCGTTTGCTGCATGCCGGCAGCGGGGCCGATGTTACCGATACCACACCGGGGCACCTTTACACGCTTCACTACGTGGGCGGCGGCTCGCTCGCGAACCGCGCGCTGGTGAACCCGGATTACAAGGATTTCGCCCCGCGCGTGGGCTTTGCTTACCAGGCTTTGCCGCAGACAGTGATCCGTGGCGCGTATGGCATCAGCTATGCGCACCTGTTCCGTTTCGGAGGGGAAGGCCTGCTGGCGTACAACGGGCCCAACAATTTTGACGCGACCATCAACCAGGCGCCCGGCGAGGGACTGTGCGTCAACAAGGCTGGCTCCCTTAGCGGCTCTTTGGACCTGGACCCGAGTACCTGCTTCCGTCGCACGCAGGACGGCTACGAAAACGACTTCGACGGTCCTGTGAACTTTTCGACCCAGAAAGCCCAGACTCGCTACCAGCCGCAGAACTTCAAGACGCCGTATGTGCAGGCTTACCAGGTTTCCGTGCAGCAGCAGATGCCGCGCAACTTCACAGTGGAGATCGCCTACGTCGGGGATCATGCGGTGCACGTTGCCGCGCTCGAAGACTTCAACGAGGCCAGCCTCTGCACGCCCAGCGAGGTGCCGGCCTCCGCTCCAGGCGGGTGCACGGCTACCTTGCAGCAGCGACGCCCCATCACTTCCTACACCGACATCCTGACGACCACGAATGCCGGCTTTCTTGATTACAACTCACTGCAAACCAAGTTAGAACACCGCTTCAGCAACGGCTTCTTCCTGATTAACTCATTTACCTGGTCGCATGCGATCAATAATGCCTCGGCCGACCTGGAAGCGCAGAATGGAGATGGCGCGGTCGTCAATATTCATAACCCGGCGGGAGACCGGGGTCCCTCAGGCTACAACCAGCCGCTAAACGATACCACTTCCTTTATCGCCGATCTCCCCTTTGGCAGCGGCAAGCGCTGGGGAGCAGATGCGCCGGGCTGGGCACGGGAAGCGCTCGGCGGGTGGCAGCTGACCGGCGTCAACGTCGTCACCAGCGGCGTGCCGATCAATCTGACCTATAGCGCCAGCACCAACCAGGTGGTGTCGACGACCAGTTCGGTGTACTCACTGCGGCCCAACCTGACTGGCCCAGCACAGGCTGTGTACGGCAAGACTCTGACAAAAACAAACACTTCACTGAACGGCTACTTTACCCTGGCCGGGGTATCTACCCCACCTGGTACTCAGTTATTCGGCAATGCAGGACGCAATGACCTGCACGGACCCGCCTATGGTCAGTTTGACCTTGCTGCGCATCGAACCGTGTCGCTGCCAAACGAACGCTACAGCGCGGAGTTTCGAATTGAAGCCTTTAACGTACTGAACGCAACGAACTACATCAGCCCGGGCTCCTCCATCGGCACGGTCAACAGTACCTCAGGGGTGCTGTCTGCCAGCGGCAGCTTTGGCCAGTTCAGCGGCAGCACGAGCGTTTACCCATCGCGGCAGGTGCAACTGGCCTTGCGGCTGAACTTTTAACGGAGGCGCGCCATGCCGACCACAGGAGCAGCCGCTCGCAAACCAGGCCAGCCCCGCCCAGCCCCGGCCGGCACGCCCGGCTTCGGCCAGCCGCAGCCAGGGCCGGACCCTTCCGGCTTTCGAACGCCGCATCCATCCGATGACCCGCTGTATAAGCTGGTCGATACCAAACTGGTCGAGCCCTTCCCTGCGCCGCGCGGCGGGGTGGAGCCGGTGCTGACGCTCGCCGAGGTTTGGGGCGCCACGATGGGTCCAGCCAAGGCGGCGGCCATCGAGAAAGCCGGGCAGATTGCGTTCCACTCGGTCGGTGACACCGGAAGCGTACTCGGCCCGGGCACCGAGTCCCTGGTCGCCGACGCCGCGCAGGCCGACCTCGCCGGATCGCCGGCAAACGCCGCGCCGGCATTCTTCCTCCACCTGGGCGACTGGGTGTACTCCTTTGATGAAGCCGGGTACTGGTATGACCAGTTCTATGCGCCCTGGCGGGTCTACCAGGGCCCGGTGCTGGGGGTGGCCGGCAACCACGACGGCGTGGTGTACCGCACCGACCCCGCGCCGACTCTCGATGCATGGCTGCGCAACCTGACCGCGGAAGAGCCGGTGGCGACTCCTGAGGCCGGCGGGCTGATTCGCACGGCGATGATCCAGCCTGGCGTCTTTTATACCTTTGACGCGCCCTTTGTGCGTGTGCTGGCGCTGTACAGCAACGTGCTGGAGGACCCGGGCGTCCTTTCAACCGAGGGCGGCACGCGACCGACGCTTAACGACTCACAACTCGCTTTCCTCGTGGCAGCCCTGACCCGCTGCAAGGAGGAAGCGTACGCGGGCGCGGTGATCCTCGCGGTGCACCACCCACCCTATACGGGCGGCTCGACCCATGGCGGCTCACCGCGCATGCTCGAGGATCTGGACGAGGCGGCAAACAAGGCCGGCTTTTGGCCGCATGCTGTTTTCTCAGGCCACGCACACAACTACCAGCGATTTACCCGGACACGGAACCCGGGAACGCCGGGCGCAACGAACGTGGTGTACATGGTCGCCGGCAACGGGGGCCACGGCCTGGACCGCATGCGCGCGACAGCCGGCGGCCCCCTCCGCGTGCCGGTGGTCGTTGACCCGGAGCTGACGCTTGCAAACTACGATGACAGCCATTACGGTTTCCTCCGGGTGACCGCGGATGCGGCGACGATGCGGATCGAGTACCGGCAGGCCGGGATGATGACGCCCTTTGACACGGTCTCGATCGATCTGGCGACCCGCGCAGCCAGCTAGCCGCCTGTTTCCGCGAGAAAGCGAGCGCTGGTCCGGAGTGGCCACACTGCCGCTATTGTGCGGGACGGCGCCCGGGTCCTCCGCAGCATGAGGGTCTGTCTGTGTGTGAGACCGAGTTCAGACCAGAGCGTCGTAGTAAGAAAGCTCGCCCACCAAAGGCCGGAGATAGTCGACGAACTCGCTCGTTACGGTGGATGAGTCCCGGCTGAGCCACTCCGCCGGAATGCGGCGGCTCGGTCCGGCTGCGTCCTGGAGCGACACAAGTTCAACGGCGCCCTCAGACGAGGACGCCAGGCTGCGAAGAGCGACCATCTGGTCGGTCGCGCCCGACATCAGCGCACGCACGCCCGCCCGGCCTACGAGCGCGGCGTCGCGACGGTCCTGCTCGGCGACGTGGGCCATGCACGAGCGGCCAATCAAGCCAGGCTTTTCGCTGCGGCAGCGGAGACCGAGGTGTTCCGCGACCAGGCCGGACAGATGTTGGGCAACGCCGCCAATCAAGGGCCGGTTTGGGCGCCCGTGCAAAGAAGGAACTGTTTGTTCAAAGACAGGAGTTCCATCGGCGTACGCGATGCCTTCTGCGACGACAACAACGGCCCACCCGATGCGGTTCACGACTGCTTCGAGGTCAGACAGAAAGGCGGGCAGCGCAAACGGGATTTCCGGTACATAGACCAGTTGCGGCGCATCGTCTTGCCCACGCCGCGCAAGCGTAGCGGAGGCGGCCAGCCAGCCCACATCGCGCCCCAGCGTTTCAAAGATCGAGACGGGTTGCGGAAGCGACCGGATGTCCATTGCAAGATCAAGCGTGGACTGCGCGACATAGCGCGCCGCGCTTGCGAAGCCGGGACTGCGATCCGTCGCGGCTATGTCGTTGTCGATTGTTTTGGGGACACCAATGACCTGCACCGCGAAAGACCGCTGGCGGCAGAACGCGCTAAACCTTTGTGCGCCTGCCATGGTGCCGTTGCCGCCCATAAAGACGATACGGCGCACCTCGAGATCTTGCAGCAGCTGGAGGCAGCGCTCCAGATCTTCGTCGGCCGGCTTGAACCGCGAGGACCCAAGGGCCGCGCCGGGACTCCTCGCGATCGCAGCGAGGTCGTGGGCACGGAGCCGGGTCACCTCGATGGTGTCCCCGGTGGACAGGCCCTTCATGCCGGAGCGTGAGCCAAAGATTTTTCCACTGCGCGGCGGTGCGAGCGCCTCTTCCAAGATGCTCGCTAACGTGGTGTTGAAGACTGCCGTCGGGCCGCCGCCCTGGACGACCATCATATTGCCTGCCGCCATGTTGTGTACTCCCCATCGCGTACGCCGCACGGGTTCGCGGCAGCGATGATTGTGGGATTGCCGATCGTTTGCGTCTCAGCGCGTTTCAGCGGTTTGTTTGGCGAATTATCGCACCGGCGCGGTGGACTTTCGGATGACCAACTCTGTTTCCACCGTGCACGCTGCGCCTTGTTGCCTTTTGAGCTTGAGCAGTGTTTCCAGCGCCTCAAACGAGGTTTCCCCCAGCCGTTGACGGGGCACGCGAATGGTTGTGAGAGCAGGACGCACCAGAAAGGAAAACGGGATGTCGTCAAGGCCGACCACCGACATATCTTCGGGCACCCGGATGCGCGCCTCTTCCAAAGCCATCATGGCGCCCATGGCGATGAGATCGCTGCCACAGAAGATGACGGTCGGGGTCACTCGGGCGGCGAGAATTACGCGGATCGCCGCAGCGCCCGCGTCCAGATGGTAGGTGCTGTTTGTCACAGGAGATGGATCGAGACCAAAGGTTCGCAGGCCTTGGACCAGAACGCGCTGGATTGCCGACGCGGTGCGATTGGTTTGCGGACCTGCAATGACCGCGGCGCGCCGATGACCCAACGCTGCCACGTGTTCGATCGCTTGCACAAGCCCCCGCTTGTAATCGATGGTGACATTGCTGACCAAGCGGCCGACCGGCACCGGGTTGCACGTGATGACGCCGATGCCCTGCCTTGTGAGCACCGGGATCACATCGTCTCGCAGCGACGAGGTCATGATGGCCACGCCCCGGACCGAGTTCTCGATCAGCTTCCGGATGGCGGACGCCGTACGCTTTTCGTTGTACTCGGTGTTGAGCAAGAGAACATCGAAACCGCGGTCCCAGGCCATCGCCTGAAAGCCCGAGATGATCTCGGGGAAAAACGGATTGGCGATCTCGGAGATGACAAGTCCGAACAGGTCGCTTTTGCCGATGGCAAGCCGACGTGCGTGTGCATTGCGGTGGTATCGCAGTTTCTCCACAGCAGCCCTGACTCTGCGCACCGTAGCCGCCGAGATGTAAGGACTGTCGCTGAGCACCCGGGAAACCGTGGCAGGGGAAACGCCTGCGAGCCTCGCAACATCGTTCATCGTATGAGCCATGGAGTTGTCCAACCAGGGGAGCGGGGCGTTGCTCCCCACACACTCGGGGCCAAGTATATCGATAGCAGGGGGCGCATGGCTTCGCTTGCGTGGAAGTATTCTTGCGCCTCCATGGCGCTTCCATCGCGCTTCCATGGCGCTTCCATCGCGCCTTGATTGGGAAAGCTGGCGGGGCGGCTGCGCAAGGGGTGAGTCCTCATCGCCCTCCAAAAAGACTTGTTGACTAATTGCAATCGAATCCCTATGTTGGACAGAATCTCGACGATCCCTCCTCCCCCGCGTTGGTATGCAAGCGCTTCCAGAGCTGATCCGCCTTGGCGCTTGGCATCGTTGGCTGCTCAGGTTTGAAAGAAAGGCTAACTCATGAAGTTCCCGTCTTCACGTGCTGTTGCCCGCCTTCTCTTCGTCTTCCTGCTCCTGCTTGCCGGCGGCGTGGGCACTGCCGCCCATGCGCAGTCCGTGCTCGGGAGCATCTCCGGGACGGTTCGGGACAACACCGGCGCCGCGATACCGAACGCGAAGGTAGTGCTCCACCGGACGGAAACAAACACGGATCGCACGGTGATCACAGACGGCTCCGGCAACTACACGGCGAATAACATGGAGGCCGGCAGTTACGACGTAACCACGGTGGCGGGGGGATTTGCAGACACCCTGGGCAAAGGGGTGTCCCTGCTTGCGAGGCAGCGGCTCGAGTACGACGTGACCATGGGGCTGAATGCAGGTCACGAAACGGTTACCGTCAACGCCTCGGACGCGGGCGTGATCCAGACCGAAACCGCCCAGATTTCTGCCGCGCTGACGCCGCGCGACGTCCTGGATCTGCCTGCGAACTACCGCGGAGCCGGTTCCACGTCTCCGCTGAACGTGGTGCAGGCGCTGCCGGGCGTACAGCCAGACACGGCTTCCTACCCTCCGTCGCCTTCCACCCATCCCGCGCCCGCGCTGCGCTTTTCAATCCAGGGCGGGCTCCCCTCGCAAACGGAAACTACCGTGGACGGCATCTCGGCGCAGAATCAGACGAGCAACAACATTCAGGCCGATGCGTTCCCCTCGGCGGAAGCGATTGCAGAGATCCGCGTCGACGGGGTAAACAATAACGCGGAGTACGGCCAGCCGGGCGAGATCACAACTGTGACCAAGAGCGGAACCAATCAGATTCACGGCTCTGTTTACGAGTATCTCCAGAATCAGTTCCTGGACGCGATCCCCTACGGCGCTACCGCCGCCACCAAGCCGCACAAAGTTGCGAATGATTTTGGCGCCAGCTTCGGCAGCCCGTTCGTTCTGCCGCACCTCTACAACGGGCGTGACCGCTCCTTTGTCTTCGGCGATTACGAAGGGCTTCGCTATCCCCAGTCAAACGTTCTGCAGGCCAAGGTTCCTACGGCGCTGATGAAGCAGGGTAACTTCTCCCAGGAGACCAAGACGCCCCTGATCAATCCACTTACCGGCACGCCGTACCCCAACAACACAGTGCCGATCAATGCGAGCTCGGCGCCCTTCCTGAGCCTCTACCCGGACCCTTCTCCGCAGTTTGCCAACGAGTCGCTGGAGCAGGCCATCGCCACGACGGGATACAACTACCTGAGTACCCGGCGTGATGACATCAGCTCGAACCAGTTCGACGTCCGTGGCGACCAGAACTTCGGACAGAAAGCCATGGTCTCCGGCCGCTTCACCTTCAAGGATGTCAATCAAGTGGTTCCGGCAGATCTGGCGCTGCCGAATGGTACCTCGTACGCGCGGTACCGCATCCTGGCGAGCAGCTTCAACTACATTTTCACGTCGCACATCGCGAACGAATTCCGTTACGGCTTCACGCTTGAGGAAGATGGAAACAGCAATCCCTTTGATGGCGAAGCCTTCACGGCGAGCACGCACCTGAACGTCCTCCAAACGCCTGCCTTCTTCAACGGCCTTCCGCACGTGCAGTTTGACGATGGCAATATCTACAGCATCGGGGAGCGGCTTGGATACCAGGAGCAATCGCGCATCTTCCAGTATGTCGACAACGTGACATGGCAGATCGGCTCGCATACGGTTCGGCTTGGAACCGACGTGCGGACACTCCGGGCTTACACGGAAGCGGGTGGATCGACAACGTCGATTAACTATGGGAATTTTAACTTCGATCCGGTTCACACCGCGACCGGCAATGAGTTCGCAGATTTCCTGGTCGGCGTGCCGTACCAGTCCCTGAGCGATAACATCCGGCAAGACAATGTAGGGGCCACCAGGTCGTACGCGTTCTATGCGCAGGACAACTGGAAGGCGACACCGCGTTTGAACCTCACCTTTGGCTTGCGCTACGAGTACCATCCCGCGTTTGCTTCGACCAACGGGCTGACCGGGAACTTTGATCCGTCGATCCCTGGATCCGGGCGATTGATTTATCCAACCGGCTACGCCTCGGCACTGAACGTGGAAGAGCTGGCCAACGTGAACGCTTGCAGCTCCGCTGGCATCGACAATCCCTACGCCACCAATGGATCGGAAAATGGCGTCCCGTGCACCCCAGTCGTGGGGAACGTGCAGGCGGGGCTGCCCGCGGGACTGCGCCATGCGCCCACCCTGCGCTTTGAGCCGCGATTCGGGTTCGCCTACCAGCCCTTCGGCGACGGAAAGACGGTTGTCCGCGGCGGCGCCGGGTACTACAACATAACGACCACCGGGGCCCTCTTCTATGCGATCGCCCAGACTCTGCAGGATAACTTCCAGACTTTCACGAATACTTACGGGCCGACCGGTCCGGCATTCGCGTTTCCGGCCACGGCGCCTGCGCAGAACATGTTTACCCCATCGTTTGGCAGCGTGTACTTTTACTCGGCCATTGATACGAACTGGCATGACCCTTACTCGCTCCAGTCGGATCTTTCCGTCGATCACGACTTTGGTCATAACATCGGCGGCCGTATCTCCTACGTCGGCCTGCACACCTGGCACCTGGTCTGGCAGCCGCAGTTTAACCAGCTGCCTCGCTCTTCCACCGTGCAGGCGTCGGCCCAGCCGCAGAGCGCGTACCCGTTTCCCAACTTCTACCAGATCACGCGCCGCAGCACTTCCGCCTCGTCTGATTACCACTCCTTCGAGGCTGAGCTGTCTCACCGCCTGACCAACGGGCTGTCGTTTGACGCAAGCTACACCTTTGCCAAGAACCTATCCGACAACCAGGGCACTTATAACAACTTCAATGGCGCGGGGTTTGTGGACGAGCAGGGGGGATACAGCCCCAGCGACAGCTTCAACAGCCATCAGGATTACGGCAATGTTTCCGCGACGCGCCGTCACCGCTTTCTGGGCACGGCCATCTACGAGCTGCCGGTTGGGCGCGGTCGACGCTTCGGGGCCGGCATGAACCGCTTCGCAGATCTTGCCGTGGGTGGCTGGCAGCTGAGCAACATATTTCTTCTCCAGAGTGGAACCTTTCTGACCGCTTACATCCCGAATGGAGAGATAGATCCTTCGGGCACCGGTTCGGGAACGGCGGTGGGTGGCGCGGCGCAGCGCCCTGACCGCGTGGCAAACGGGAACACCAGCAGCCACAACCGCAGTCACTGGTTCAACAACAACGCGTTCGCCTGCCCCGGCCAGACAGGGTATGCTTCGCTGCTGATTGATCCGACGACCGGCGTTTTGCCGTGCACGGTCGGCAATGGCTCGGCGCCGATCGGCCGCTTTGGCACGGAAAGCGTTGGCGACCTGACCGGGCCTGGCACGGTAAGTCTTTCCTCGGGGCTGAGTAAGTCCATTCTGCTGACCGAGGGGATTCGCCTGCGGGGTGAGGGAACCTTTACC
>CALMAN010000103.1:12029-38849 GCA_937859835.1 uncultured Acidipila sp.
GTCCTGAACCACACCAACCTGGCCGATCCGGCGCTTGACCCGACGCAGCCAACCTTTGGCCAGATCACCCAGGCGCGAGGTTCTGACTTTGGCGGGAACCGCACCGGGCAGCTTTCCCTGAAGCTGGAGTTTTAAGGGCGCTCGATGGCGCAGCAAGGGCAGACCAAGAAGCGCGAATGCCGTGGTAAGTGGAGAGGGTGTTATCGCAACCGAGGCGCAGGGTTTGCCGATTCCGTTGCCGCACCTGGACCGGGTTCTGGTGCGGCGCGACCTGATTCTGCTCTTTGTGGTCGCCGTGGCAAACCTCAACATCGTACCGGCCATTGCTGCATCCGGCGCGTTGACGCTTTGGCTTTGGGCTCTCGCGTTTGCCGCCTACTTTTGGCGGCAGGGCGTGGCCGTCATCGCCCTGGCGCAACGCTGGCCGGGCGAGGGAGGGGTGTATCTCTGGACGCGCAACAGCTTCGGCGAAGGGCACGGCTTTTTTGCCGGCTGGTGTTACTGGCTTTCGAATGTGGTTTACCTCCCTACCGTGCTGCTCTCGTGTGTTGGGGTAGGGCTGTACGTTTTTGGCGCGGGTGGCCAGCAGTTCGCAAGCAGCGAACGGTTGACCGGCGGGGTGGCGCTGGTGTTGTCGGTGGGTCTTCTTTTGCTGAACGTCCGTGGGCAGCAGATGGGGAGGTGGCTGACAAACGCGGGGCGCCTCGGCACGGTAGGCGGGGCCCTCCTGATCTGTCTGCTTGGCGCCTGGACGCTTCGCGGCCGCGGCAGCGCGATGCAATGGCAGGATCTCAATCCACACGGTGCGTCGCTGCGGCTGATTGCGGTGTTCGGCACCGTTTGCTATAGCCTGCAAGGGCTTGATCTGGCTTCGCTGATGGGCGATGAGATTCGCGAACCGCGCAAGGTGCTGCCAGGCGCCATCTTCTGGGGCGGGGTTCTTTCCGCGGCGATCTACTTCGGCGTGACCGTGGCTATGCTGATCGCCGTGCCGCATGAGCAGATCGGTGTGCTGTCCGGCGTGCTCCAGGCGGTAAGCACGATGGCCGGACGCGCCCACTTGCAGAGGATCGTCGCGCCGCTTGCCTTGTTTCAGTTTACGGCGATCCTCGGCACGGCTTCGGCATGGTTCAGCGGGGCGGCGCGGCTGCCGTTTGTTGCAGGCATTGACCGCTATCTGCCTCCAGCGCTCGGCAGGGTGCACCGGCGGTTTCACACCCCGTATGTGGCGCTTGGGCTGTTTGCTCTCCTGTCTGCGGTGCTGATCCTGATGAGCTACGCGGGCGCATCGGTTGGCGAGGCATACCTTACGCTGCTGAGCATTGCCGTGATCCTGCAGATGGTGCCGAACCTTTACATGTTTGCGGCTCTTTGGAAGATGACCGGCGGCCTGGGCGCGGGCAAGACCCGGCGGGGCTACCTGCGCGGCATCGCGACCTCCGGCATGGTGGCCGCGGCAGTGGGGCTGGTTCTGGCCTTTGTGCCCACGCAGGAGGTGCGGTCGCTGTGGACCTACGAGGCGAAGCTGTTTACGGTGACGGCGCTGGTCATCGGGTCCGCGCTGTTTTTCTATCTCCGGTCCGCAGCGCGCGTTGGGATGGCGACGGGGGAATGAGTATGCTGCTGGTATGGGAGTTTCTGTGAGCGTGCAGTCAGCCGCGAGGCGGCCGGCGAACCAACCCTCGCCGGGCCTCCCGGCAGGGGTTTCGGGCAGGGGTTTGGGCCAGCGACCGGGCTACACGAGAGGTTCCCTTGCGCGGCTTGGTAAGCTCCGCCCTAGGCGTTTGCTGCGTAGCGATCAGGCGATCCGGCGCTCGCCCTGAGCCGGGCATGGCTGGCATGCGCAGTCAAAAGTTTCTCCACGCAATATGGAATGAGGACGCACGTGTCAACTCACCTTGTTAGTCCGCCTCCAAGCGCTGCCGCTGTATCACCGGGACGCACGATCTCGCTCCGGACCGCGGTGCCTGGTCCCCTCTCGCTTGGGCTTGCCGCGCGACGCAAGCTCGCTGTTTCGCGGGGTGTGCCGCAGCTGACGCCGGTGTTTGTTGCCTCGGCTTCGGGCGCAACGCTGACCGATGTCGATGGCAATGTGTTTCTTGACTTCGCGGGCGGCATCGGTTGCATCAACGCGGGCCACGCCGATCCCACTGTTCTCTCGGCGATCCGCGAGCAGAGTGAACATTTTCTGCACACCTGCTTCATGGTTTCGCCGTATGAATCCTACATTGCGCTCGCCGAACGGCTGAACGAGCTGAGCCCGGGGACGTTTGAAAAGCGAACGTTCTTTGTCAACACGGGCGCCGAGGCGGTCGAGAACGCCGTAAAGATCGCGCGCTCCTACACCGGCCGGCCCGGGGTCCTCTGCTTTGACGACGGCTACCATGGCCGGACGTACATGGCCATGGCGTTGACAGCCAAGGTGAAGCCGTACAAGGCCGGCTTTGGTCCGTTTCCCGAGCCCGTGTACCGTGTGCCGTTCGCGCATCCGTACCGCTGCGCGGATGCAACAGGGCACAGCCTCCGGCAGATCCAGGCGTTGTTTGAGAGCGGGGTTCGCCCGGACGAGATTGCCGCCCTGATCGTTGAGCCGATCCAGGGTGAGGGGGGCTTTGTGGTCCCACCCCCTGAGTTTCTTCGCGCGCTGCGTAGCTTGTGCGACCAGCACGGGATTGTGCTGGTGGCGGATGAGGTGCAGACCGGCTTTGGGCGGACTGGAAAACTGTTTGCCTGTGATCAGTTCGGGCTTGTTCCGGATCTTCTGCTCACCGCCAAGAGCATGGCCAGCGGCATGCCGATCGCAGGCATCACCGGGCGTGCCGAGATCATGGACCACCTTGAGCCTGGCGCCGTCGGCGGAACCTTCGGCGGCAACCCGGTGTCCTGCGCTGCGGCGCTTGCAACCATCGCGCTGTTTGAACGCGAAGACCTTTGCGGTCGTTCGGAAACCCTTGGGCGCCTTTTCGCGGAGCGCGCGCACTCCTGGCAGAAAAGGTTCGCATGCGTGGGGGACGTGCGCGGCATCGGCGGTATGCAGGCCATGGAACTGGTCACCGACCGGCGAACCAAAGAGCCCGCGGCGGAGCTGACTCGAGCCGTGAGCAGATTCGCTCTGGAGCATGGCGTCATCCTGGTGACGGCGGGAACGTTCGGCAACGTGATCCGAATCCTCGTGCCACTGGTGGTCGGGGAAGCGCAGTTTCAGGAAGGCCTGGATGTGGTGGAGCAGGCGCTCGAAAGCTGTGCCCGCGGGGCGGCACGGTGAGCTTCTTCCGGAAATTGCCGGATGGACTGGTGGTGCTGAACGCGCGGCCGGAGCATGCCGGGCAGCTTGAAGAGTTGCAGCGGATCTGCTTCCCGACGCTTCGCGATGAGGAACGTTTCAGGGCTGTGCATTTTCTGAAGCATCAGGAACTGTTCGCGGCCGGGCAGCTGGTGGCTCTTGATGGCGACCGTGTGGTGGGCGCAACCGCGACGGTTCGCCTGCACTTCGATCCGGCGCATGTGGATCACACCTTTGCCGACATCATCCAGGGCGGCTGGCTGACGTCTCACGATCCGACGGGCGCGTGGCTGTACGGCGCGGATCTGAGTACCCACCCAGACTATCGGGGACGCGGCATTGCGCGAGCCTTGTACGCTGCGCGCCAGGAACTGGTCTGGCGTTTGCGCCTGGAAGGACAGGTCACCGCGGGCATGCTCGCCGGCTACGGCGCGGTGAAAGCCACGACCCCTGTCGAGACGTACTATGCCGGGGTCGTTGCCGGCGAGATCCGCGATCCGACGATCTCCATGCAGATTGCCACCGGCTTTGAGCCGCGCGGGCTTCTTGCCAACTATCTCAGCGATCCAGTGTGCGATAACTACGCCGTGTTGCTGATTTTGCCCGCGGAGAAACAAGTCAAGGGCGCTTCGAGGAGTTTCGCGATGTCCTCGATTCGCATGGAAACGGAGATGCCGGGGCCGCGTGCGAGGGCAGCGCTGGCGCGGCGGGCCGAGAGTATGCCGGCGGGTTTGGGACGCGCAACGGATGTTGTGGTGGAGCGGGCAGAAGGCGCGCTGATCCACGACGTTGACGGGAACACGTTGATTGATCTGGCGGGCGGCATCGGCATGATGGCTGTCGGACACTCACCAAAAGCCATTGTGGATGCCACGGATGCGCAGGCAAGACGCTTCATCCACACCTGCTCCCTGGTAACAACGTATGAGCCGTACATGGCATTGGCGGAGTTGCTGAACGAAGTGACTCCGGGAGATTTCAAAAAGAAAACGCTGCTGGCCAGCAGCGGCGGCGAGAGCGTAGAAGAGGCCATCAAGCTTGCGCGCAAGTTTACCGGCCGTTCGACGATCGTGTGCTTTGAGGGCGCTTACCACGGGCGCACGCTGCTGACCCTCAGCCTGACGAGTAAGTACGGCTTGTTCAAGGCCGGCTTCGGTCCCTTTGCATCGGACATTGTCCGCCTGCCCTTCCCGAACACCTACCGCAGGCCGGCTGGGATGAGCGAAGAGGACTTTGTTGACTACGCGATCTCTCAGCTGGACCTGGCCATGATCGCGCAGGTGGATCCATCCGCCATCGCCGCGTTCATCATCGAGCCGGTGCAAGGCGAAGGCGGCTTTGTGCCGGTGCCGCGCCGCTATCTTGAGCACATCCGCAGGCTTTGCGATCAGCACGGGATCGTGCTGATTGCTGATGAGATTCAATGCGGCTCCGGGCGTACCGGCAAGCTTTTCGCCCTGGAGCACTACGGGGTGATTCCGGACATCCTGGTCGCGGCGAAGTCACTGGGAGCCGGCATGCCCATCGGCGCCATTACGGGCCGCAGCGAAATCATGGACGCTGCGCAGGTGGGCGGCATTGGAAGCACGTACGGCGGCAGCCCTGTGGCCTGCGCGGCCGCAATCGAAGCACTCACGATCATCCGGCAGCCCGAATTTCTGGCCCATGCAAACCAGCTAGGGCACGTTCTTCGAGGGACCCTGGAACGGTGGAAGGCGCGGTATGAGTTGATCGGCGATGTGCGCGGGCTGGGTCCCATGCTGCTGATGGAGTTGGTTTCCGATCGCGTACGCCGCACTCCCTTGCCCCCGGAGGACACGGTGCGCATTGTGAAGCTGGCCGCCGCCGGAGGAGTGATTCTGATCCGTGCGGGCCTGCTGAGCAACTGCATTCGCTTTCTACCGCCCTTGACGATGCCCGAGGCGATGCTGTGCGAGGCGCTCGAGGTCGTCGAGCGTGCGCTGGCAACGGTTACCGAGGAGCGGATGGCGAACGTCCCGGTGCTGGTGGAAAGCCGCGGTTGAATGGACTGCATCCTGTTCAACGGCAATCTGCTCACGCAGGACAGCGCCCACAAAGGCTCCGCTGTCGCAATCGCCGACGGCAGGATCTGTGCCGTGGGCGACGATCGAAGTGTCCTCAGTCTGGCGCAGCCGCACACCGCTTTGATGGATCTGGACGGACGGACCCTGATCCCGGGCTTCGAGGACGCGCACGCCCACGTTTGGAAGATGGGCCATCTGCTGACCACCATGGTGGACCTGCGCGCGTGCACCTGCTTTGACGAGCTTGCTGACCTGCTTCGTGAACGGCGCCCCCGGTTGCAGGAGGGCGCATGGCTCGAGGGCCGGGGCTTCAACGAAGGGAGGCTGGCGGAGCGTCGCCGCCCCACCCGTGAGGACCTGGACCGCTGGGTGCCCGAGACGCCGGTCGTGCTGACGCGCACCTGCGGCCACATCCTGGTCGCGAACAGCCTGGCTCTTCGTTTGGCGGGCGTGACGCGCCGCTCAAAGAATCCGGTGGGTGGGCTGATCGAGCACGACGGCGCCGGCGAACCGAACGGGATTCTCCACGAGACCGCGATGGGTCTCATCCACCAGGTGCTGCCCCCGCCTGACGCAGAAGCGTATGAGGCGATGATCCTGAGCGCGCTGCGCCACCAGGCATCGCGCGGAATCACCGCATCTTCTGACTGCGGCGTGATGCCTGCTCTGCTCGAGGTCTACTTCCATCTTGACCGTCGTCAAGCACTGCCGAGCAGGATGGTGGTGATGCCGCTGGCCCGGCCGGATGGAAGCGACGGGCCGATCCGCTTCCCGCAGCAGCATCACTCTCCGTTTCTGCGCGTGGACACGGTGAAGTTCCTTGCGGATGGAGGACTGAGCGGCGGCACGGCCGCGCTGCGGGAGCCATACCGCAGCGGGGCCCACGGAGTGCTTCGCTTTCCGACTGAAGATTTGCGGGCGCTCTTTGAGCAGGCGCAGGACGAACAATGGCGCATCGCGACCCACGCCATCGGGGACGCGGCCATTGAGCAAGTCCTTACGCTGCTGGAAGAGCTTGATGCTGCGCCTCCAGACCGTGCGCATCGCATTGAGCACCTGGGCCTGCCTACCTTGTCTCACCTGCGCAGGGCTGCGGCCCTCAACGTGATGACCGCGACGCAGGCCATCTTTCTCGAGGAGCTGGGCACGAACTTCCTCGACGTTCTGCCGCCTTCCCTGATGCCGCAGCTTTACCCGTTTCGCGCGATGCTGGACGCGGGCGTGACCGTCGCGCTCTCCTCGGATGCGCCCGTCGTGGTGCAGGACAGCCCGCTGGCAGGCATGCATGCAGCGATCGCGCGACGCACGAGCGACGGGGTGCCACTTTCGCCGGAACAAGCGATCACCGCGCAGGAAGCGCTGGCCGCCTACACGCTTGGAGGCGCAAAGCTGGCAGGCCAGGAAGCGGATCGTGGCTCGATCAGCGTGGGCAAGGTCGCCGACTTCGCGCTGCTCAGCGCGGACCCGACCACCGTTGCGCCCGAGGCGTTGCTCCAGATTTCGGTCCTTTTTACGATGATCCACGGCAGGATCGTCTTTCAGGCGCAAGGCTGACGCTCCAGGAGTTGTGAGATGGCGTACACCTACCAGCAGCATATCGGCGGCGAGTGGCGGGACGCGCTCAACGGTGCCACTTGGAATGTCATCAACCCGGCCACTGAAGAGACGATCCGCGAGGTGCCTTTCGGGGACGGAAGCGATTGCCGGGCGGCGATCGAGGCTGCTCACCTGGCCTTCCCCGGGTGGTCGCGTACGACGCCGTACCAGCGGAGCGCGATCCTCAAAAAAGCCGCGGATTTGATGCGAGAGCGAATGGACCAACTGGCCGAGACGACCACGCTCGAGAGTGGGAAACCGCTGCTGCAAGCGCGTGGGGAGTGGGCCGTGGCCGCTGATCTCTTTGAGTGGTTTGCAGAGGAAGGAAAGCGCGCCTACGGGCGAGTCGTTCCGTCGCGCAACCCGGCTCGCCGGCTAAGCGTAACCCGGCATGCCTTGGGCGTGGTCGGCGTTATCACCGCCTGGAACTTCCCGATCTACAACGTGGCGCGCGCGGGTGCGGCGGCTTTGGCAGCCGGATGCACGGCTGTGTTTCGCCCTTCAGAACTAACCCCGCTGACGGCGATGGAGATGGTGGCGATCCTGCTTGAGGCAGGGATGCCGGCAAACGTCGTGAACCTGGTGAACGGCGAGCCGGCCTCGATTGCGCGGGAGATGCTCGAGAATCCGCGGTGCGCCAAGATCCACTTCACCGGCAGCCAACGGGTCGGCAGGCTGCTGATGGACGGCGCCTCCAGGACGGTCACGCGGTTGTCGCTCGAGCTTGGAGGCAACGCGCCGGTGCTCATCTTCCCAGACGTGGACCTGGCGGCGGTTGCGCGCGGCGCAGTAACGGCCAAGTTTCGCAACGCGGGTCAGGTGTGCGTTTCGCCCCAGCGTTTTTTTGTTCACCGCGCGATTGCGGAACAGTTTAGCGCTGAGGTCGCCAAGGTTGCTTCCGCCCTGCACCTTGGATCGGGGCTGCTCCCCGAGACCAACGTTGGACCGTTGATCACGGGCAGGCACCGCGACACCGTCGAAGCCATGGTCGAGGCTGCCAGGGGAGAAGGCTCAAAGATCGTGCTCGGTGGACGGCGTCCGGCGAACCTGGACAAGGGCTTCTTCTTCGAGCCGACCGTCATCACCGGGCTTACCGCGCGCTCGACCCTGTTTAGCCAGGAGATCTTTGGGCCGGTGTTGCCCATCGTTGCTTTCGACGACACCGATGCGGCGATCGCACAGGCCAACGATACGCGCTACGGTCTGGCTGCGTACGCATGGACCAACGATCTTCGGGTTGCGCAGCGAGTAGCCGAGCACCTGGAGTTTGGCCTAGTCGGGATTAACGACTGGTCGCCGCAAGCCACCGAAGCTCCCTTCCCGGGCTGGAAGGAAAGCGGTATCGGCCAGGAGTCGGGGCCAGAAGGCTTGCTTGAGTATCTTGAAACCAAGGTGATCTCAACCGGCGTGGGAGTGTGACTCTGCCGCCGCGGCCGAAACGAGGCTGCGCTTAAGCAGTCGCGGTGATGGTTTCCAAACCATGCCCATGCGGACCTGTTTCACGCACGCGAAGCAGGATGGCAAACGTGAGGCCTACAAAGCCAAGCACCGAAAAGATGAGCATGCCCAACCGGTAGCCGGGCATATTCGCCAGGCCTGCATGCTCATAGTCATTGGCTTTGCCGATCAACAAGTTCATGGCAAAAAAGCCCACCTGCTCAATCAACGTCATCAGGGCAAATGCCGTGCCGAGTCGCCTCCCATCGACCAGGTAAGCCACGGACGGCCACATGACCGCAGGAATCACAGAGAAGGCGACCCCCATCATGCAGAGCGGCAGGAAAAGCGTCACGCTGGTATAGCCCATCAGCAGGTACACCGGCATCAGCAGAAAGGAAGCACCCATCATGAAGAGCGCCCGCTTGCCTACGCGGTCTGACAAGAGCCCGATCAGCGGGGTTGCGACCATGGCCGAAAGCGGGAGCAGGCTGTTGAACATCCCGGCCCGCTGATGGGCGAGCACCCGAAGCGCCTGGGAAGCATCGATGCCGCCATGCTGCATCAGAATCTTGTTGGTCAGGAACTCAATGGCGAAAGTCCGGAAGGGAAAGATTGCGGAGTAAAAGGTAAAACAGAGTCCGACCACAAACCAGTAGGAGCGATTGAAGCGAAGACTTTGCCCAAAGTTCAACTTCTCGCGGGTGTCGTGCTTCGCCGGCTGGTAGCGCCCCCCAGCCTTACTTTCAAGCACCCAGTAAATGCCCGAGCAGAGAACCGCAAAGACGCCCGCGCCCACGGCGAGCAACAAAGGCCCGCGCCAACTCGC
The DNA here is from genome assembly GCA_937859835.1 of uncultured Acidipila sp. Taxonomy (GTDB): domain Bacteria; phylum Acidobacteriota; class Terriglobia; order Terriglobales; family Acidobacteriaceae; genus EB88. The sequence continues at coordinate 21,220 of CALMAN010000103.1, forward strand.
TCCGCCGCCGGCGCCGCCTGGATAGAAGACCTTGCTGGCCCACGTCGGCGAGTTATCCGCCGCTACGGAGGCCATCCTGGAGATGGTGATCTTGATCCCGAAGGCAAAGCTAAGTTCTTTGCCCTTGAACCACTTGGCGAGAACGGCAGTGGCTGCGACAATCATCGATTCGCCGCCCAGCCCCAGCACGGTGCGACCGGCGATCATCATGCCCTGCTGCCCGCGCAGGGCCGTAAGCGCTGCGCCCGCCAGACAAATGAGCGCGAATGCCGTGAGGGCCTTTTTGGTGCCGATCCGATCGATAACCCAGCCACCGATGAGTAAGGTCAAGATCGCAGACACGCTGTAGGCAGAGTTTAACCATCCGAACCCAGCCGCGGTGAAGCCCAGCTTCTCGATGAAGATATGTTCCAGGGGATTAATGCTGTCGTAGATGTAATGGCAGCTGCCCATGGCGAGGCTGACGAACACCAACACAGTCCAGCGGTACGCACGCGTCGGCTCTGGCCGGTACACCTCCACGTGCGCCGCACTGGTCTCGGTGGCCTGGGCGATGCCTGGGGTCATCTGCGGACCTTGTTGCGCAGAGTTCCCAGCCGCTCAATCTCTACTTCGGCCACGTCTCCGGCTTTCATAAAGACAGGCGGCTTCCGGAATGCCCCGACACCGGCGGGCGTTCCGGTCGCGATGATGTCTCCGGGCTCGAGGGTGATGGAAGCCGAGATGTAAGCCAGAAGCTCAGGAATGCGAAAGATAAGATGGCGCGTGTTGGAGTCTTGCATCACCTGGGAGTTTAAGCGTCCGACGATCCTCAGGTTATGCGGGTCGGCAATCTCGTCGCGAGTCGCCAGCCAGGGTCCGGTCGGGCAGAATGTGTCGCAGGACTTTCCTCGCGTCCACTGCTTGTCCGCGAATTGCCAGCTGCGCGCGGACACATCATTCAAAGCCATGTAGCCCGCGATGTAGTGATACGCCGAGTCAACAGTGATCGCCTTTCCCTGCCGACCTATCACCACGGCTACTTCGGCTTCAGAGTCGACCTGCATCGCTTCGTCGCCGATGACTATATCGTCGTTCGGGCCCGAGATCGAGTTAGGGAACTTGGCAAACAACAGTGGCTCGGCAGGCACGTCAAACTCGCCCTCGCCAGCGTGTTCCTTGTAATTCAACCCCACCGCGATGATCTTCCCGGGCTTCGGCACGGGAGGACCGAGATCGACTGCTGCAACCGGCTTGCCTTCCACACCATCCAGCGACTGGTTCAGGAGTCTGGTCACAAACTGCTCGGCTTCCGCGCCCGCTTCGAGAAACAAAGCCATGCTCCTGAGAAAGGGTGCGGACTGGCCGGCGGCGAGCGCCAACTCTGACACAGGCAGTACGCGCTCACCACCGATGACGCCGAGAAGGGTTGTGCCCGAGGTACGCAGACTTACAAGACGCATCCGGTGCTCCCCAGCAAAGATAGGCGACGATCCGACGACTTAGGTCTGCTGACACCGCATCGTATCGCGGTACGACGGAGGATGCAACGAGAGTTCTCCTGAGTCTCACGCAGATGCGAGGACGATGAGCAGCATAGCCCTTGCAGCAGCAGCGACGTGCAAAGCCGGTCGTTCGCCTGGAAGGAGCGAGACCGTGTCCCAGGAGTGGAGGGCCATGGGTTCTCCGCCTTGTAACGACAAGCGAAGAGCCCCCTGCACTGGTTCCGTCCGAACATGCACCAGCGCCTCACAGCCGGCTTCTGCCGATGCGACCGGCATCATCGAGTACTCACCCTGGGCCGCACTCACCTCTACGACCCGCAGGCGAAGGTGCACCGGGTAAGTGGACGCGTCGAAGAGCAGCACCTCAGGGGAACTGTTCTGCCCGCTCCCAGCGGCGGCAAAGAACATCGGCGCACGCCCGATGGAAGAGCTTGCCCGCGCGTACGCGACGTCGGCGTCGCCTTGCGCAACGAGGCGGTACGCGCCGCCCGGGGGAAGGTAGGCGGCACACGGTTCGCCCCGCTGATTGGTCGGCGCGCATACGTTGCTTCGCTGCGAAGCTTCGTCCACCTCGTTTGCTGCCAGCGTAAGGGCAACAGAGCCAGCCAGGATGACGATGCATACCTCATCCGACTCAGCGTGGCCATCGATGATGGATCCGGCGCTGAAGCGGTAGATCCTCAGAGAACGAAGGGAAGCAAACCCTGTTTGCAGTGGATCGATTTCCACCGGGCGCGAAACCGGGTCCGGCACTCCGGCTAACCGCAGCGTTCGATGATGATCTGCCTTGATGAGGTCCATAGGGTGAGCCGCGCAGTTTCTTCAGCGACGCGCGGCAAATTGAGGAAGAAAGGCTTGATGCGCCTCGAGGAGATCGCTTGCAAGAGCAACCGCCGCATCGGGGTCGCTGACGGAGCCGTCCGCCAACAGAGCCTCAACAAACAGGTCAAAGTCGCCGGTAAGCGCCGCTTCCACAGTGATCTCGATGGCAGCGATTTTTTCAAGGAGCTTGGCCGTGAGAGCCGGGGGAAGCGCTTTTGCCTGAAGCGGCATAAAGCCCGGACCGCCAGCAGCCGCGGGCATTTCAAGCACCGCGTCCCACGGCATGCCGGGGACGGCGCCATGGTTGGGCATGTTCACGGAAAATACATGCCGCTTATCTTCAAGGAGAGACTGCATGATCTGAATCAGCTGTTCGGATTCGCCCGGAACGTTCTCGAAGTAGGCCGGAGGAAGAGGGTCCGCAGACTGGGCAACTGCCAGCATCTCGTCGAACCACGTGTCCCCCAGGGCGATGCGGCCATCAATCGAAAAGGCGTCGACCCCCAACGTTCTTCCGTAGTACTGGCCCTGAGGAAAGCGCTCTGGATAGAACTCTGAAACATGGCGGTCGATGGCAACCGGGAACACGCCGTAGCGCTCGAAGATCGACCAGGCTAACGGGTCATCGGAGTAGCGCGGAGCCCGCCCGGTCACAGTGTTGGGCCAGTCCGTCTTTGCATCGAGCTCTTGTTGAAGCAGCGGGCGTTGCTCGGCGGCCCTGGCTCGCATGAGAGGCATCATGTCCTCGCCCCCGCACCGGATGTCGCTAAGAAAGGTGAGGTGATTGAGACCGACTCCAAAGCTCGTCATGCAGCTTTCCTCTTTGCCGAGAAAGCGCGCCAGAACGCCCTCAACATGATGGACCCCGTGACAAAGGCCGATCACCGGGACACCCGTCTTGACGCGAACCGCCCGGCACACAGCGGTCATCGGGTTGGAGTAATTCAGGAAGTAAGCTTGGGGACACAGTTCACTGATATCTTCGGCGATCGCAATCATCTGCGGGATCATGCGCATCGCGCGCGAGATGCCGCCAGGCATCACGGAATCGCCAACAGGCTGGTAGATCTTGTGTTTGCGAGGTACGGTGACATCGAGTTCCCACCCGCGACGCCCACCGACGGCAATCGTCGTGACAACAAAGTCAGCGTTGCGGAGTACCTCCCGGCGGTCCACCGTCGAGACCACGGGAAAGTCGACGTTCTTGAACCCCAACATCTTGCGAACCAGCCGGTCGACGGCATCGAGGGTTCGGGGATCGATGTCGACCAGGGCTAGCTCCCAGCGATCGGACTGCCCGGTAAGGATAAGATCGGCAACCAAGCGCTGCGTGAAGACGGTGCTGCCGGCTCCAATAAGGACAAGCTTAAAGCGGTCCTTCAAGGCGACCTCCTGCTGGGTGAGACGGGGCCGACGGCGCGCCCGCCAGTAGACTCTACCATGCGGCTCGGTGTCGAGCAGGGCGTTTCTACCCCAATCCGTTACGACGAACTGCGCGCGGACGACGCTGCTTTGGCGGGCAAATCACGGCGGGGGTTTTCGCGCCGAAGCCCCGGGGTTGATCGCATCACTCGGCGTACCGCCTTCAAGAACCTCCAAGGCATTGCGGGCTGCGCGCACCGCGGCGCCCAGCTTCCCTCCGCGCGTCAGGCCGGCCTGATGCGGTGTGAGCACTACGTTGTCGAGCGCAAAGAAAGGAGAATCAAGAAGAGGCTCCACGCCAAACACATCCAGGCCGGCTCCCGCGATCTTGCGGGTGCGGAGCGCGTCCAGCAGAGCGACCTCATCCACCAGCTCGCCACGCGCAATGTTGATAAGAAACGCAGAACGCTTCATAAGGCTCAACTCGCGGGCGCCGATCAGGTGGTAGGTTGACTCGGTCAACGAAGCAAACAGGCACACGATGTCCGACACCCTCAGAACTTCGTCAAGAGACGCGTATTCAATCGCGAAGGCTTTCGCCACTTCTTCATCCTGGGAGCGGGTGTGCACAAGAACCCGGACGCCAAAAGACCGTGCCCGCACGACAAATGCTTTCGCGATCTGACCGAAACCAATGACCCCGACGGTTGAACCGTGGATGTCGGGGCTGGTGTGCGTGTGAGCTGCCCAGAGCCCCGCCCGGAGGGCGCGATCCCCAACGAGGATTTGCCGCACGACGCAAAGCATCAGGCCGATGGCAAACTCCGCACACTGCTCCGCGTTGACGCCCTTGACGTTTGTCACGAGCACGCCTCGGCGGGTAGCCTCCTCAAGATCCACCGTGTCGGAACCGGATGTGTGCAGCGCGATCACTTTCAGGTTCGGCGCGAGGGACAGGGCGGAAGCCCCGGTATTGAGAACGCGACCCATGATCACGGCGTCGGCCTGCCTGAGAGCGACGGCGTCCTTCGAGGCCAGGTTCGACCAGGGCGTGAGGTCAAACACGTAGTGAATCGTGTGACCTGACGTATTGAGGAGAGCCACTGCCTCCGGCATCGTGTGAAAGCTATCGGAGAGAACAAGGATGCGGGAGGTTTCCATGCTTCCTTCGGCTGGTCCTGTGCTCCATACAGCCATGACGGAGCTGTGATGGACTTTCTCGTGGGGCGCCGCCGGAACAGTGTGAAGAGCGAAGTAGAACGATGGCTGACGGAAGCGAATCGGGATAGCTCCGCCGTCAGGCTGCCCTAGGCTCGCCGGCTGGGCTCAGCCCGAATCCGCTGTATGCGGAAGTTAGAAAAGACAAAATCATAATCCGCAGCTCTGATGAGCCGATCTGTACGTGCGTGCTCTCCATAAGCAGGGCCGGTGAGTGAAGCGAAAGCACGGACTCCATGGCCGAGCTGCTTCCGAAACTCATCCTGCGACCCCACGACCTCTTCCCGGAGCTTGCTGGGGCCCATATCCGATAGCTTCTGGTGGGATCGAGAGTGACACGCGATCACATGCTTGCGGTCGATCTGCCGCAGCTGCTCCCATGTAAGCGCATATCGCCCATCCGGATACTCGCGTGTCAGCATATCGATCTCGTGGTTGAGCGCGAACGGTAACTGGTCCTTCCCCACGGAGTCGATGAACCCTGTGATCACAAAAAACCAGGCAATGAAGCCGTGTTTCTCGACGAGAGGCAGAAGCACGTCATACCCGTTTCTGTAGCCCTCGTAGATGGAAACGATCAGCCCGGGCTTTGCATTCGTCCAGGTACCAGTGGCCAGGTAGTGATCAAGCTGATCCTCAGTAACCGAGCTAAACAACTTACTGTACTGCGCAAGCTGCCTGTCGTACTCGTCCGCCTTTGCCCGGGGCGCGTTGTGGAAGTTTACCGCCCGGATGACCGGCTCGGTCGCGAAAAGTTGCTCGATCTGCGCAGCACTTTCGGTGAAGGTTCGGGGAGGAGTCGTCATCCTTTCGCCGCCTGTCCCCGCGAGAAGTCCCGGTCGGCCAGTACCTCGATCAGAGGCGCCACATCTTTCGCCACCGCGCCTGGACGGATGCGTTGATACGCCTGCGCATTGCGATGGAATGTGGATGCGAGAGCGGCGCTGAACGGTGGGAGGTTGACTTTGGGTACTTGATGCGACGGCCCGGCCGGTACAAGGTTGACACAGGCAAGAAACACCGGGATCCCTTCTTCCGAGTACACACGTGGGGCAAGCCGCGCGAGATCTGCGCGCAGGCGATCCTCGGTCGCAGTATCCGTTGGAGTTTGCGACCCATCGAGATCGGCGTGATTTCTTCCCCAGGCAATTGGTCGCAGTGGCGTGGCGAGTGACCAGGCCGCTTTACGAAACACTGCCAGGCCGATGCTGATGAGCGCTTGCCGCCGATTGAAGTGCAAATGACCTCCGGTACAAAGGCCTTCGTTTCTTTCCCCTGGATCAAGTTCCCACATCCTATCCTTCACTCTTGTGAAAATCAATGCTGGGAAAACGTGCGTCCGAAGTTTATTGCGACTGCGGACCTTTGACGAATGCAGGCTGATACTTCGGGCGATCTCGTTCGTAACCTATCTGTTGTCACCCAAGGTAAGAGTACTTTCGCAGGCGGGCGCAGAGCGCGCGAGGTCCTGCAAATCAGGGCCGGGAAGCGCTTGCATAAACGCAAGGCAATCAGTAAGCTTTTCGCATTTACGCCACTGAGGAAGCAGACGGGCGAAACTGCGTGATATAGATCGCGGTCCAATGCCGGTGGGCTTGCGACCGAGCGTATCTGCTTGGACTGCTCGGTAAACCCGCTGGTTGAATCGATCGTGAAACTCGCTGGTTAAACCCGACGGTCGCACCGCACCAAGAACCATGAGAGGACTCCATCATGGCTGCCCGATCGTATCCAAGCAACAGCGTACTTGCCTTCGAGATAGCCCAGCAATCCACCGTGTGGCCCACTACCCTCGAGCGCGTGCACTCGATGGGCGGTGCTCCCCACCTTGCCGGGCTGCCCGTGCTTCTTACCGGCGCGGGCACGTCAGCCTACGCTGCGTCGGCGATCGCCGAGGCCTGGCCCGGGGCATGGGCAATCCCCAGCACGGACCTGCTCCTTGCATCGGAAGCGGATTTTCTGCCGGCCTGGCCGGCGCTCCGCGAGGGCGGATGGCTTGTGTCCCTGGCCCGATCCGGCGACAGCCCTGAAAGTGTAGCGGTTGTCGAGAAAGTGAAGAGGCTGCTGCCCGCGGTCCAGCACCTGGCCATGGTTTGCAACGAAGCGGGCCGGCTTGCGCGGATGCCGGGTGTTCAAGTGCTTTGTCTTGATCCGAGAACAAACGACCGGAGTCTGGCCATGACGGGTTCGTTCTCGAACCTCGTTCTCGCCGGACTATGCCTGGTCCACCAACCGGAGTTAGCCAAAGCGCTTCCTGCCATTTCGGCGCGGGTCGAGGAGAACCTCCAACGTCACAATCGTGTTCTCCAGGAGATTGCTCGTGGCTGCAAGGATCGCGTTGTTGTTCTCGCTTCCGCGATGCAGGCACTTGCGAGGGAGGCGGCGCTGAAGATTGTGGAGCTTACGGCCGGTCACGTAGCGGCGATGCCGGAGACGTTTCTAGGTTTTCGGCATGGTCCGGTTGGCTTTCTACGAGCGGACACCCCGGTTCTCTGCTTTCTGTCTTCCGACCCGCTGACACGCCTTTACGAGATGGACGTGCTTGAGGATCTGCGCGCCAAAGGGCTTGGCCGGCTCGTTGTCATCGGCGAGTCCGCGCTTTCGCAAACGGAGCGCGAATGGTTTCTCCCTGCAGCGGCTCCTGCGCTCCCGGATACCCTGCGTACTCCCTTTGAGATACCACTTATCCAGCTGCTTGCGTATCACCTTAGTGTCCAAGCGGGCATCGATCCGGACAATCCGAGTCCGGACGGAGCGATCACCCGGGTGGTGCGGCCGTTTCGACTGCACGACGCTTCAAGCGTTGTGTAGACGACCACGGTTCCATGGAAGACGGCGAGGCAGCCGCAGTGGGGCTGATGGAACGACAGAGTGCCCTCAGCCGCTAGGATGTTCCGCTGGGCGCGCCGGGCAGAATGTCGTTCCATCCGTGGTCCCGGAGGAACTGCCGCATCAAAGCTGGTTCCCGGAAAGCCTCCGTACCGCCCGGACGTTGTGTCGAGAGCGCTCCCGCGAGGTTGCCGAGCCGCGTTGCATCGAGCGCAGACGCGCCCTGGAGCCACGCGTGGAGAAAGCCGGCATCGAAGCTGTCTCCAGCCCCGATCGTGTCCACCGGGACGACGCGGACCCCGGGAACATCCTCCCGCCGCGCTCCTTGTTGAATGGTCGCGCCCCTCGCGCCGCGCTTGACCACGATCAAAGGGACGCGGTGTGCGAGCGCATCCAATCCGCGCTCGACTGTAGGCTCCCGAGTCATGCAAAGCAGTTCGGCTTCATTGGGAAGCAGCAGATCGATGAGGTCCAGCAACTCGTCGAGAACGCCTGCCCAGCGGTCATCAGGGTCGTCGTTGGTATCCATGGAAAGGGTGCATCCCCGCTGCTTGAGTTCTCGAAAAAGCCGCGGCAGGCCCGGCTGCAGCGCTTTCTGTAAAAAGAATGAAGACACATGGAAGTGCCGTAGGGAAGACAAGAACTCAAGCGAAAGGTTTTCGACGGTGAGCTCGCTCATGGTTCCCGGGTAAGTCAAGATACGCCGTTCGCTCCCGTGAGTGAGCAGAACGGTGACCCCCGTACTTAGCGATGCGTGGTAGTGCACATCAACAAGCTGGACGCCGCTCGCACGCAAGCGCGCGAGCGCCATCGCACCCAGCTCATCCCGGCCAACGGCACACGTGAACCCGACGGAGGTCCCCAGCATGGACAGGTTGTGGGCCAGGATCGAGGAGGAGCCGCCAAGGGTGGTGACAAAGTCGGCGGCAAGGAGCTCACGTTCCATCGGCATCGCGGCAGGCAAGCCGTAAAGAATCAGATCGAGATTGATCTCGCCGGCAATGCCGATGTCAAACACAGGCAGTCCTCATAATTCCGTCGTGAGTGTAGCCGAGCAGGCAGAGTGCGATCCAGTTTGTTTGTTGTAGCGAATCCAGGACGACCTCAGGGGGTTTCGCCGGGCCCAGCTCACGATGCATGCGGTGGGTAGCACACAAGGGGGGGACCGCGGTTGCAGCCCGACCTTCTCATGCCTGGCTGGGCCTGACCCTGCCCCGAGAACGCAGGGTTACAATGCTCGGGTCATTTCCCAAGGATTTCCCAATCATGCATCCCTTGCATTCCGTACTTGTTCGACGTTGGCCATGGAAGGTCGCCATGTTGTTTTTCGCCCTGGTCGCGGCTGCCGGACTGGGCTCGTTCGGGGCAGGCCCTGCTGCGGACCCCAGCGCGCTGGTCAACGAGTTTATCGGCACCGAGAACGAGGGCTGGGACATTCCCGCCGCGGGTGAACCGTTCGGCATGGTGCAGGAGGCCCCGCTGGTATTGAACCGTCCCGGCACGCACGGCAACCAGTGCGACTCGCCGTCCGCGGACAGGATTTACGGATTCAGCCAGTCCACCATCAACGCGTGCAACTTCAACTACCTTCCGCTGATGCCGACGACCGGGCCGGTTACCTCGTCGAACCCGTCGGACTATGCGGCGAGCTTTACCCACGCCCACGAGCAGGCGCGCCCCCACGAGTACCAGGTGTTGCTGGGCAGTGGCGTCCAGGTACGGCTGACCGCCACCACGCGCACCGGCTGGCAGCAGTACACCTTTCCGCGGACGAGGGAGGCGAACGTGCTGTTCCACGTGGGGGCAAGGGCGTCCGGTTCCGAGATCCAGATCGTGGGCGACCAAACGGTCGAGGGTTGGGCCCAGTACGCCGATCACAAGGCTTTTTTTGTGGCGAAGCTTAGCCGCCCGTTCACCGCGTACGGCACCTGGAACGGATCGCAGATGACCCCCGGATCGCGCCATGCCGCCGAGCCCGGCAAGCAGGCCAACGGCGGCTGGGTCAGCTTTGACACAACAACGGACGACGCCCCGGTCGTGGTCAAGGTGGGCTTGTCCTACACCGGGATTGAGGGAGCAAGGAGAAATCTCGACACCGAAACAAAGGCGCTCGGGTTTGACTTCGACGCCGCCCGGGAGGCGTTGCGCGCCCGTTGGAACGCCCTGCTCTCGCAGGTCCAGGTCACCGGCGGTACACACGATCAGCAGGTCGTGTTCTACACAGCGCTGTACCACTCCCTGCTGGACCCAAACGTCATCGGGGACGTGGATGGGCAGTACATGGGCTTTGATGGCAAGCTGCACCGGGCCGAGGACTTCACCCCCTACAGCAACCTGTCGCTGTGGGACACCTTTCGCACGCAAAACCAGCTGGTGGAGCTGCTGGCCCCCCTGGTCGCGCGCGACGTCGACCTGTCGATCCTGGCCATCGCGCGTCAGGATGGATGGCTGCCACGCTGGTTCCTCGGAACCCGGGAGGGCAACGTGATGACCGGCGACCCGATTACCTCGTTTCTGGTCGAGGGCTGGTCCAAGGGCCTGCTCTCGGGGCAGTACGCCGAGGAGGCCTACCAGTACATTCGCGAGAACGCAACGGCGGTACCCCCTCCCGAGGTCGCGATGAACGGCCGCGCGGGGGCCGGGTACTTCGAGCGGCTCGGCTACCTGCCGTACGGATTGAAAGTGACCTCGACGGCCAGCTGCCCTGCCGCCGAGGGCGCGGGCGCCGCCTGCTGCCCGACGCACGGCTCCGACAATGACTGCTACTACGCGGTTTCGACCTCGCTCGAGTACGCAGCGGCCGACGCGTCGCTGGCGCTGATGGCGAAGGGACTGGGCCACGCAAAGGACGCGGAAAGGTTTGCCCAGCTGGGCCAGGCGTACCGCAACCTGTTTGACAAGAACATCGGCTTCTTTCGCCCACGGACCCTGGACGGCACCTGGCTGAGCCCGTACAACACGGACACCGGCGACCACGCCTTCCACGAGGGAGACCCGAGCCAGTACCAGTGGCTGGTACCCCAGGACCCGGCTGGGCTTGTGGAGATGCTGGGTGGGCGCAAGGCGGCCACCAGCCGGCTGGACGGGTTCTTCGACTACCCTGGCCTGCTTGTGGACCCGCGAAGAACCGCCGCGCACACGTGGGTGAGCGACCCGTACCTGTACTACGGCCCGACAACGTACGACCCTGACAACGAGCCGAACCTGCTGGCCCCCTACATGTACGCATGGACCGGCCGGCCCGACAAGACGGCGACCGTAGTGCGGGCCGCAGAAACCCTGTACACAACCGCCCCCGGAGGAATGACCGGCAACGACGACATGGGGGAAATGTCGGCGTGGTACGTGATGTCCGCGATCGGCCTTTACCCCACCATGAGCGGGTCCAACTTCTACGTCGTGACCACCCCCCTGTTCCCGCATACGGTCGTGCGCATCGGGGCCTACAAGCAGGAGCAGGGCGGCACCCTCGTCATCACGGCGCCCGGGGCCAGCATGACCACGCGGTACATCGCCTCGGCGAAGCTCAACGGCAAGACGTGGAACCGGGACTGGGTCGGACAGTCCGCGATCGCCCACGGTGGCACCATCGACTACGCCCTGAGCACCGCACCCACGGCCTGGGCCACGGCCCCAGAGGACGCTCCGCCGTCGGTTGACGCGGCCCCGAGCACCGGGCCCCAGCTCGGCGCGCAGTTTTCGCCGGCCGAGGCCGTGGTGGAGCCTTCGGCGGGCAGCTCGTCGAAGCAGACGCTGACCCTTACACTCTTGGCCACGACGCCCGGCACAGCCCAGGTGCAGATGGCCGCCACTGCGCCTCCGGGGTGGTCGGTGTCAGGTGCTCCCACAAGCGTGACGGTGGCCTCCCACAGCCTCCCCGTGGAGGTAGAGGTTCCCCTCCAGATCACCGCGCCGGCGGGAACGAAGCCAGGCGCCTACAGGGTCTTGGTCACCGCCAGCATGCCTGGAGCCGCACCGGTCGGCAAGCAGGCAACGATCCTGGCCCAGCTGCCCGGCGCTTGCGCGATCACGACGAGCACCGCCTGCGCGGTCGACCTCAGCGGTGCCTACAACGGGGACGGGGTGGCCACGGAGGTTGACCCGAAGGAGGGCAATTTTGACGGGCAGGGCAACAGCTACGCTGCCGGCCTTTTGCCCCGGCCCGGCCCGGCCACCTTTGGCGGGGTCATCTATCAGGCGCCCCCGACGACGGGCGCCGAGCCGAACTTCGTCAAGGCGAACGGCCAGGCGGTGGTCCTTCCCACCGGCCGCTACAGCAGGCTCGACATAGTGGGTGCCGCCAGCAACGGCAGCACGGGGAGCGACGGCCTTGCCGCCATCGTTACCTACCAGGACGGCAGCACCGCCGCAGCCCCGCTCCGGTTTACGAACTGGGCCAGCCGCCAGCCCGACTTCGGCAACGGCGTAGCTCTGCGCATGCCCTACCGGCTGGGCGCCGGGGGGAAGAGCGCGGTGCCGAGTTCCCTATACCAGACAAGCCTGCAGCTGGACGCACACAAGCAGATCCGCGCCATCTCCCTGCCATTTCGCTCGGTGCCGATCTGGGTCGCACCGGGGTTGACGGGGACCGCCTGGGACCACGACAGCGATCTTCAGATCTATGCCATGACGCTCCAACACGCGCTTCCGGCGGCGCAGGCGGCACAGCAGCATTGACCCTGGGGCGCAACTGGTTGGCTGCGCGGCCGGCATGACGACCAGGTAAGACCGCGGACAGCAATGCTTCCGTGGAAGCTGTTGCTCTCAAAAAAGGTGAGCTATGGAACAGACCTTGCGCCGAAGCGCTGCCGCCACAGAAGTCGATCCACACACGTCTACCGCTGCTTCCGGATTGCAGCTTCCCCAGCGCGTCGTTTCCGTGGATGTTCTGCGGGGTTTGTGCGTGGCGGGCATGGTCCTGGTGAACTTCCCGGCGGACTGGGTTCTGCGCTATCACCAGCTTGGACACGCGGAGTGGGATGGGGCGACCGCGACGGACATGATCTTTCCCGTCTTCCTGTTTCTTTCAGGATTTTCGATGGTGTACTCGTTTGCCTCGCGCGCCAAACGGGGTGAGACCAGGAGCCAACTAGCCCGGCACGTGGGGCTGCGCAGCTTCCTGCTGCTCGCTCTGGGGCTGATCCTGAACGCGTTTCCTTCCTTTGACTGGCACACGCTGCACGTGTTCGGAGTGCTGCAACGGATCGCACTCTGTTCCCTCGCAGGCGGCCTTCTTGTCTTGGCGAGCGGCAGGCGCGGCCCTCGATTCGAGGTCAACGTACCGGCTGTTGTTGGATGTATGCTGCTGGTGCTGGTCGGGGTTTGGGCGGCGGTGCGGTTTGTCCGGGTGCCCGGGTACGGAGCGTGGCGGTTTGATCACGACGGCAATCTCGGGGCAGTGATCGACCGGGCGATCTTCGGCAATCGTCACCTTTCGGACTGGGGCGGCCCGCGGCGGATGTGGGATGCAGATGGGCTGCTTTCCTCGATCACGTCGATCCCGAATCTGCTGCTGGGCGTTTTGGCGGCGGCGTGGGTGCGAAGGGGTGAGTCCCTTCGAAAAACAGTTTCTGGAATGGCACTTGTGGCTGCTGTTCTCGTTGCCGTGGCGCTTGCACTCAATCCCTACCTTGTGATCAACCGGAAGCTTTGGACGGACAGCTTTACGCTTCTGAGCAGCGGGGTAAGCCTGGGAGTGTTTGCGCTCTTCTACGCCTGGCTGGATGGGGCAGGCATCGTTTTGAACGAGGGTCGCCGCAGATGGTGGCTGACGCCGGCCCTGGTTTACGGGTCGAACGCGATTCTCGGCTTTGTTGTCTACACCTTGGTGCTCGACCTGCAAGGTTTGTATCGGATCCCTGGTGCGCACGCGCCGGCGTTTTGGCTCCCTGGAGCACTCTATGCGAAGGGATGCGGGTGGGTTGGCCCGTACAACGTGTCCCTGCTTTACGGCCTGCTTGCGGTCGCGGTCGTCATGGCAGTGTTGTGGCCGTTTTACGGGAGAAAGATCTTTCTGAAGCTTTAGCTTTAGCGCTTGCCCGGGAAGGCCAGGTCGTTTCTTTAGCTTCGTGCCATCACCCAATGGAACCACCCCCGGCCCCGGCACTGCTTATCCGCGGGCGAGGCGTTGCTCGTCCGTGCGGGGGCGCCAGTTGTAGATGGCGGCGGCATTTGTCCAGAAGAACTTGCGGGCGGCCGTGGGGCCCCGGGTGGCGAGGTAGGCCTGGGCCAGGGTGAACACGGTGTGCACCGGGGTGAGGTGGTCGCTGTTGGGCCAGTCGCTGCCGAAGAAGAGACGGTCTTCGCCGAAGAGCTGCCACAGGGTGTCGAGCCAAGGGGTGTAGGTGGCCAGGGTAAGCGGAACGCTGCCATCGACCCTGCGGAGGATCTCCGAGCCTTTGAGGACGACATTGGGGCGCTCGCTCAGTTGTTTCAGGAGGGCGAGGTAGTGGGTGCGCAAGGCGGGGTCCTCGGGTGGGACAGCTTGCGGCAGGTGGTCGAGGATGATGCGCAGGTCGGGAAGCCTGGCGGCGAGGCGCAGCAGGGCGGCGACGAGCTGCGGCGTGGGGTTGGCGCTCTCGAGGACGAGGTCGCGGCGGGCGAGGCGCCGGAGGTTCGAGAGGAACAGGGGATCGGCGAGGTGCTGGTCGAGGTCGCGATCCCAAAGATTGCCGTAGCGGATGCCGCGGAAGAGTGGGTTCGCGGCGAGGCGGTCGAGTTCCGCGGCAAAGGTGTCCTTGGCGGGGTCGAGGTCCCCGATGATGCCGACGATCAGATCGCTGGAAGCAGCAGTGTGGAGGAGCCAGTCGTTGTCGGCGGGCAGCGGGCTGCACTCGACGGCGATGGCCGCGACGACACCCTCGGGCCGGGCAAGGGCGCTGTAGCGGGGTGGAAGCGCGGGACGGTAAAGGGCGGTATCGGTGGGCGGCGGCCAGGGGACGCCGCCAGGGCGGTCCGGGTCGAAGAGATGGATGTGCGCGTCGAGGATGGGCGCAGGTGGGAGGAGGCTGGCCACGAGGGATTCCGGCGCCAGGGCCGTGCACGCCAGGGCCGCCGCGCCGCCGAGGACGTTTCGTCGCGACGGACGCGGCATCATGGCGCGCTGGTATCTTCGCGGACGAGCCGGACAGGCCCAAGCAGACCGGCGGGCACCAGCGGTGAGTTGGCTTTGTACGGATGGATGGTGAGGAAGGTGACTTTCTGCGTGTCTGGCTGCGCATCGCCGATGAGGCGGTTGACCCAAAGATTGGCCACGCGGATCTGCACCTCGTTCTCTCCGGGGTGCATGGCCGAGCTCACATCGACGCGGAAGGGCCTCTTCCAAACGATGCCCAGGGGTTTGCCGTTGACGGTGACTTCGGCGAGGTTGCGTACGTCGCCGAGGTCGAGCAGGACCGGCATGCCTGTGCGAAACCAGCCGGCTGGCGCCTCGATGCGCCTGGTGTACAGGCCGTGCCCGGTGAAGTACCGGACGCCGGGGTCGGCGGAGTCAGACCAGGACGAAAGCTGGTTGAGGCGGAGGGTCCGGGGTTCGCCTTCGGGCTTGGGCGTGCGGTCTTCAAAGCGAAGGTCCCAGGGACCGGAAAGGGTGGCGAGTTCGGTTTCGGCGGTACGGGGAAGCGCGTGCGTGGTTTCCGCGGTGGGGTGGCGGAAAACGACGAACACCGTGCCCCAGGGTTCGAGCGAGAGGGGAACGGTGGTGCGGCCCCCAGCGATGCGGAACGCGGCAGGCGCGACGGCACCGGTGTCCGGGTGGAAGAGCTCGGCGGCGCGACCGGTGACGAGGAACGAAGCCTCGGTCGCAATGGGGCGGTCGGAGCGGTTGTCGACGAAGTACAGGTCGGCGCCGGGCATGGTGCGGTGCACGAAGAGGACCTCCGTGTCGGGCGAGGTCCGGGTGTAGGTGGTGTCCGGTGCGAGGTGCATGGCAGAAAAGGCGGCAGCGATCGAGTTGACGAGCTCAGCCGGTGAGGCGGCAAAGACACGGCCCTTGCCGACCCGGTGGGCGCCGGGCTGCGTGGACCAGAGCTCGTGCACAAGATGGGCGAAGCGCGCTTGATCATCGGCCAGGGAGGGGTCGTCGGTGGGGGGCTGGCCGACAACGGTTGCGCCCTCACGGACGAGCTCGGCGATACGCTGCAGCACAGGGAGCGACATGTGCAGGGCATAGGGGTCGAGCACGAGAACCTGGTAGCGCATGCCGCTGGCGGTGGCGAGGTCGCCGTGCTCGACGCGCAAGCTGTGCTCGAGGATGTCGGCGTTGACGAAGTCGAAGTTATGGCCTTCGGGCAGCTGGGGGTTGTGCTTTTGAAAGATGGCGGTGACGTTGGAGTCTTCGCCGTAGTAGTAGGCGACGTCGGCAACAAAGCGGCCCTGCTGGAGCATGTAGGAGGCGCGCGAAAGATAGGTGATCCAGGGCGTGGCCTGCTCGGCCCAGTTCTCGTTGCGGTTGAACCACTGGCCGAAGGGCCCGAGGGTGAGGCCGGGAGCCGGTGACCCGGCGT
This sequence comes from uncultured Acidipila sp., assembly GCA_937859835.1. GTDB lineage: Bacteria > Acidobacteriota > Terriglobia > Terriglobales > Acidobacteriaceae > EB88. The sequence continues at coordinate 37,439 of CALMAN010000103.1, forward strand.
CTGCACCGTTGCTGCCGGTGCGGGGCTGGTGGACAGAAGAGTGAATGACAAAGCGGTTGAGGCCCATGGCGAGCTCTTTGTCGGCCGTGGGCTTGAGGGTGGCGGGCGACCAGCCCCAGGGCGCTTGGGGACCGGCGGTCATCGACTCGGCGGCGACAAAAGGCCGGCCGTAGATGTGGGCGGCCGAGGCGGACTCGCGGATGTCGGCGTTGGGGATGGGGAGATCTTCGGTGGTACCGGGTTTTTGGGTCCACATGGCAGCCATCGGCACGTCGTCGTAGCGCTTCATCTCCATGCCGTCGCCGATCGTGGCGCGGCCGGACTCGTGGGATTCGCCGTACTGCCCCATGCCGCGCTGGTGGAGGATGGCGTTGAGCGTGCCGTAGTGGTTTTCGGCAAGCAGCTCTTCAATCGTGCGGCGGTAGTCCCAGAGGAAGCGGTCTGACTGAGCAGGGGAGCCGATGATGCGGCCGGCGAGGGTGGGAAGCCAGGGGCGGGGATCGTAGCCGCGGAGGCGCTGGAAATCCGCCAGCATGGTGTCGGTCCAGTTCTGGGTGCCGGCCTCCCAGGAGTCGGTGATGACGAACTGGAGGCCGACGCGGCCGGGAGAGCCGCCAGGCGCGGGGGCAGCCTCGGCGCTGGTGCGAGCGGTGGCGCCGATGTCCCCGTGAGACGCATGCTCGTAGCCGTCGAGGTAGTGGTTGAACTAGGCGAAGACATCTGCCTTGTTGAGCTTGTCGACCTCGGGGCCGGTGGCTTCCGGCGGAGCGGGATGGTTGGTGATGCCGGTAAGCGAGTAGCCGAAGCGGTAGATGGTCCAGTGCGAGCCGGGCTCAGGTGGAGTCCAGTCGAGGGAGCCATCAGGCCTGACCTGGCCCGTGAGGTCAAGAACGTCAGATTGCTGGGTGACGCTGGTGGGGGCACAAGGGAGCGTCGCGAATCCGTAAAGGTCGGGGGTGGGCGCGTAGGCTGCCTTTTCCTCGAAGCGATTGACGCGAGGCGTGGTGTAGAGGGCGAACTCGGCGATGTGGTGCATGGCTGGGCCGGTCTGCGGCTTCACGCCGAAGTCGCCGGGATCGATGCCGTCGAGCGAGTTGCCTTGTTCCTTTTCCGCAAAGGCGAGGCGGAAAAAGCGGGCAGTCACGGGAGCAAAGTCAAGTGTGTGCTGCACGGCGCCCGCGGTGGGGAAGCGGACGACGTCGGTAAAGGTGGCGCCGTCGGTCGAGGACTGGAGGACAGGGCCGTCGCTGGTTTCGCCGCGGAACAGCGAGAGCGGGTCGCGCGGAGCGCCTTCGGCGAAGGTGACGGACTGGATGGCGACCGGCTGCGGGAACTCGTACTGGACCCAGCTGGTCTCGCCGGGCTTGCTGGCGGCAAAGGACACGCTCTGGTTGAGGTCGGTGTCGTAGAG
>CALMAN010000104.1 GCA_937859835.1 uncultured Acidipila sp.
CAGGAAGCGCTCCGGCTGAAAGGCATCAGGCTCCGGGTAGAAGCGCGGGTCGCGATGGACCACCCACTGCGGCGCAAGCAGGATGGAACCCTGCGGGATGCGGAAGTCCCGCCACCTGTACTCTTCGGCGGCGGTGCGGGCGATGGTCCACACCGGCGGATACAGCCGCATGGCTTCGGCAAAGCAGGCATGCGCAAAGGGAAGCGCGGCGTAGTCGGCAGCGTCCGCGTCGCGCCCATCCAGGGCCCGCGAAGCGTCTCCCTGCAGGCGCGCCTGCGCGTCGGGGTGCTGCGCCAGGAGCCAGAGCGCGAAGGAAAGCCCATTTGCCGTGGTTTCATTGCCGGCCAGCAGCGCGGTCACGCATTCATCGCGCACCTGCTCGTCACTCATGGTCCCGGTGCCGCCTTCCGTATCCTGGCTGGCCAGCAGCATCGACAGGAGATCGCCCCGGTCGCCGCTGTCCGCACGGCGCTCCGCAATAAGCCGGTAGATCAGATCGTCTAGGTCGCGGCGCGACTGCCGGATGCGGCGCATCATGGGAATGGGCAAGCGGTACAGCAGGTCAGCCCGGGGCAAAAATGCCAGCGGCATAAAGGCCATGAACGCCTCGATCGCGTCCCCGATCCGGCGGTTGTCTGCTTCCATCTCGGAGTTGAACATGGTTTTCCCGACGACGCGCAGCGACAGCAGCTGCATGTCATCGTGCAGGTTGCGCACTTCCCCATCCCTCCAGCTTTGGCTCGCCTGCCCGGCATACTCGCCGATGGTTGTTCCATACGCGGCGATGCGATCCCGGTGAAAGGCCGGCTGCGCCAGCCGGCGCTGCCGCATGTGGTGCGGGTCCTCGCTCGACAGCAGGCCCCGGCCAAGCACCAGCTGCGCCTTTTGCATCACCAGGCCGCGATGGTGGTGGCGAGCGTCCCGGATGAGCATCTCCTGCACCAGGTCGGGATGATTGCACTGGAAAACATGCCGGCCGGCTGCGCGGAGGTGAAGGAGGTCGCCAAAGCGGCGCGCGCTTTCGGTGATGAAAGGCAGGGGATTGAGACGGAACAGATCGCCGGCCAGAACGCGCGACAGAAAGGTAGGGCCCTCGGGATAGGGACTTCCGGGCCTGGCGCGGATCACCGGCTCTGCTGCGACGGAGGTGCTCACTGCGGCTGAGTGTACATGGTTGAAAACCGAGCTACTCCGCGCGGCGTACGGCATCTTTGATCCGGCACAGCTTCGACCAAAGTCGAACACGGCTCGAGCGCGGCGGTGGGGTCAGCCCTGCAGCCACGCTGCAAGCAGGGTGTTCACGGCTTCGGGCGCGTCCTGCTGCACCCAGTGCGAAACGCCGGGCAGGATGTGCCGCGTCAGCCGGGGCGCAAACTCCTCCGTCCCGTCCGTGGTGTGGACAGACAAAGCCACGTCTTTGTCGCCCCAAAGCAGCAGCACGGGAATCTCGATGGTGGGCCAGTGCCGGCGCCCAGGCATGCGCCGCCAGCCTCCGCGACCCAGGGCGCGATACCAGCTCAGCATGGCGGTAAGCCGGCCGGGCCGGGCGGCATTGCGGCGATACACATCCAGCACTGCTTCCGGGAAGCGTGCGGTCCCCCGGATCACGCGTCCGACGAGGTACCCGCCGCGAAGGCCGAGCAGCCATTCGGGCAGCTTCGGTATCTGGAAGAAAAGGATGTACCAGGAGCGAAGGAACTGGCGCGGATGGCGCAGCTCCCGGAGCAGGCAGGCCGGGTGCGGCAGATTGCAGACCACGGCCCGTCTCACCCGTTGTTCCCCGCGCATGGCAAGTATCCAGGCAAGCAGGCCGCCCCAGTCATGCCCGATCAGCAGCACCTCGCGCGCTTCCGAGGCGCGGATCAACGCAGCGATATCTTCAACCAGTACCGGGAGATCGTAGGCGGACACCGTCCGTGGGGCGTCCGTGTTGCCATAGCCGCGGAGGTTGGGCGCCCATACGCGGTAGCCGAGGCTCGCGAGCAGGGGCATCTGGTGCCGCCAGGAGATGGCATGCTCCGGGAAGCCATGGAGGCACAGGGCCAGCCGGTCCCCGGTGCCCATGGCAGCGACCTCAAAGGTGATTCCATTGGCCTCGACGCGGATCCACGCAACACCCGGCCAGTGAACGCGCAGAGCATCCTCAGCGGTATGCATCTCACCAGCGTACAGAGCTGGCAGCGCCACAGCGCATCTGCCCGGGAGAGAACAAGCACATGTCCAGCTTAAAAGGAACCACCGTGACCTGGCTGGGTCATGCAACGGTGCTGGTCGAGACCGCTGCCGGAACCAAGATCCTCATTGACCCGTTTCTTGAAGCGAATCCCAAGTTTCCCAAGAACTTTCGCTTGCCGCAAACTCTCGACCTGATCCTGGTCACGCATGGCCATTTCGATCACATCGGGGACGTGATTCCGATGGCGAAGAAAACCGGGGCGCCCGTGGTTGCGATGTTTGAGCTCGCGGGCTGGTTTGGGTCCAAAGGCGTCGAAAACACCATCAGCCTGGGCTACGGCGGAAGCCACACGCACAAGGACGTGACGATGACGATGACGCAGGCCCGCCACTCCTCCGGCGTGCAGGACGGGAACACCTTTGTGTATGGAGGCGAGCCGGCCGGCTACGTGCTCACCGTGGCCGACGGCCCGGTGCTGTACCACGCGGGCGACACTGATGTGTTCTCGGACATGCAGCTGATCCGCGACTTGTACGGGCCGAAGTTTGGCATGCTGCCGATCGGCGGTCACTTCACCATGGATCCACGCGGGGCGGCGCTGGCGGTCAAGCTTCTCGAGCTGGAGGTGGTTCTGCCGCTGCACTGGGGCACCATGCCGCAGCTTACCGGGACTCCGGAGGAGCTGGAAACCCACATCGGCAACACCGGAGTGCAGGTGCTGCGGCTGGCGCCGGGCGAAGCGGCGAGCTAGCCGGGCTCGAGCTTCGCGTCAAGAACCCGCGGCCCGGCGACGCGACCGGGCGAAAAGGAGGGTTGGGCAGGCGCACCACCGCGGTCCGCCTGCCCATCGCGCTTACTGCTTCGGTTTGGCGCCCATGTCCAGGAGCGCCGTTCCTATGTTCGGCGTGCCATAGCCGGTGACGTTGTCCCAGCCCTGGGTGACGGTGAGCGAAGAATCGGTTCCAAAGGAGACCAGGTCCACGCCTCCCGCCTCGTAGTTCCACAGCGCGCTGGTGAACTGCGTGGTCGTGAACAAAGGCTGGGCCAGCTCTTCTGCGCTGAAGTCGGTGGTGCCGGTCGGGTTCGTCAGCACAGCGGTCACGTTTGCCGGGCCGGCTACCGGGAGCACGTCATTGATAAAGGAGCCGACACTGGTGGCGACATAAGGAGCGGCCTGCCCGAGCGGCTTCCCGCTGAACTCATCGGCGATCGTCCAGATCCCCGAGAAGATGGGCGCGGCCAGGCTGGTGCCTCCGATCACGCCGACATACTGATCCCCGCTCGTGGCATCGGTGTAGACAAACTCCGCGCCCGTGTACGGGTCAGCCAGGGCCGAAACGTCCGGGATCAGGCGCTTGGTGCCGGGCAGGCTGCTCTGGTAAGCAGGCTTGGGGAAGTACGCGCTGACTCCTCCGCCCGAGCCCGCGTAGAACTCGTTGACCGGGGGGTCATACAGGTACTCGGCGCCGCTGTCCTTGTAGGCCAGGAAAGCAATGTTGGTGCCCCAGCCGGTGGTGATGGTGGGCCCGGTGCCGCCGCTGCCCGTGGTGGCAATGCTGGTGCCGCCCACCGCGGTGGCATAGGGCGAATCGGAAGGGGCATCGACATCGGTGTTGCCCGGCCCTTCGTAGTCAGAAAGATCGCCATCGTCGCCGCTGGAAACGTTGAAGGCGATGCCTTGTGCGGCGCCCATCTCGACCACTTCACTCCAGATATCCAGGGCAAGCGGTCCGGAGTAGAACTCCTGGTACCCGTAGCTGAGCGAAAGCACGTTGCCGAACTTGTTGTTGACCGCGTACAGCAGCGCGGCCTGCATGTCTTCCTCATCTTCCGAGAAGGCCTCGACCAGAACGATGTTGGCGCCAGGGGCAGTGGCGTGCGCCCACTCCACGTCGAGGTCGGTTTCCTCATCCGTTCCATACAGCGAGCCGGGCTGGTTGGCGGAATACGGGTTGACGACCTTGAAGTTACTGGAGGTGATGGCGGGCAGGCCGTAGATCCGGCTGAAGGTGGTCAGGTCGGCCAGGGCGGTCGGCTGCTGGTAGGCGTCGACGATCATGATGGTCTCGCCGCTCCCCGTGTAGCCCAGGCCAAAGGCAGTGTCCAGGCCGTAGAAGTGCTGCACCTCGGACGGTGAGTAGCCGCAGCTGGGCGGTGACCCGGCGGGCGCCTTGCTCGACGCAGTGCCATACACCAGCCCGCTAAAGGTGCCCAGCTCGGGCTCGGTCGGGGTGACGGCATTGACGCCGAACTCCGAAACCGTCGCCGGGTTGTTGAAGCATTGACTGGAGAAATAAAGCCCGTTGGCTTCCCCGCTGCTGACCGGGATCCCGGCCAGCCTTTTCTTGGTGCGCGGGTCCACCGGATACACGGCCTTGGTTCTGGGGGCGAGCGTGTTCAAGCCGGCCAGGTGGTGCACCAGGCCCGCGGCGGCGCCCGAAAGCTGAGGAAGATTGGTGCTCGCGCGGGTCAGCTCACCCTTTACCGTGTAGCGGTTTATCTGCGTCCCGAAAGCACGTTCCACGTCCGACGACCTGCCGGAAAAGCGCACGGAAAGGTTCATCGCGTCGACTGATTCCACGGCAAGATTGTTTCTCTTCAGCTCGGCTTCTACGGCCGCGACCTCGGCAGGGGTAGGCGCGTAGGCTTTCAGGTCGGCAGCGGTCAGCCACTTGTGGAAGTTGGGAGAGCCGGGCGTGTAGATGTCCTTGACGCGCGCATCCAGATCCGCGCGGTTGTGCAGGTTAAGCCATGCCGTCAGCGTGAGCGGGGTCGACGGGCTCTCCTGGCCCAGGTTCTTCCCGATCTGCGTAATGGCCGGTGCAAGGTGTGGTTCGGCTGCAAAGGCAGGGACGGAAGCAGCAAAGCCGGCGGACAGGCCGGCAGACAGGCAGTATGTGGCATATCGTGGGAGCGATTTCATTCCGGGCTTCTCCTTGATTCGGTGCGCGGGCGGATTGGGTGCGCGGGCGTTCTGATCGTGTGACATCACGGCGAAGGAGGCAAAGGCTGAGGGCAGTACGGAGCGTCGCGGGGCAAGCAAGGCAGCAGGGATAGAGGGCCTGATCCGGGTTGCCATCGCGTGTCAATCCCGACGGCTTGAGCGGGTCGCCCCTTGTATACCACGAAAGGGGAGCCCCGGCCTATGTCCGCGCGCGGCACCGAAGCGAACCTTATGGCACGAGCAGGCTTTCGGCCCGGATCGGCGCCCAGCGTCCACAGTCGCGCAGGCAGGAGGGAAAAGCAGAGCGAATCGGCTTCCCGCGGCGATCGAGCCCCGGGCGAAGAGCCGGGCTAGCTTTCCCGCTCGCTGTCGCCCAGCGCGCGCATCGGCATGTTTGCGGTCGCGGTGGAAACCGGGGTGCGGAGCGAGGGCAGCGCCGCTCTGCCTTCAGGGCGCCGTAGCCCGTTCACCACGTCGTTCTTGTTGCGCGCGTAATCAGAGGCCAGTCGCGTCAGCGCGTAGGTCACGATGTCCGAGTGGTGGAGGTTGGCAAAGCTGGGATCGCGGCTGATGTTCAGCCAAAGGCGGTGCACCAGCTGGACATCGTCGCCGCTTAGCGCCGGGGCGTGCGCGCCCAGGTAGAAGTTCTGTGCCTGCCCGTCCGGCGTCACGATGACGTAGGTGAACTGCTGTTTGGGGCTGGGCAGCGACTCCCAAGCCTGGCCGATCTGGAAGGCCTGCTCGGCAGCGGTCATGGTCGAGGAAAGCCCGGAAACCAGCAGGGCCGCTTCAAGGGAAGCGGCGGTTCGCACCAGCGCGGCAAAGATGTCCGCGGCCGGCACCACCAGCAGTGCTATGTGTTTGCCAAAGCTTTCCGCGACCGACACCGCCTTGGTAAAAAGCATCTGCTCGTGCTCGGAAAAGCTTTGCTCCGAAGGGTCAAGGTATTCTGAGCCGCCCGCGCCCACCATGCGCGCGCGCAGGACCACCACGTCCTGCTCCTCGGTATCGGTGCGGGCCAGCGCCCACTTCAGAGCCGCGGCGCGGGTCGGGTCCGAAAGCGTCACCACAACGCCCCCGGGCCGGATCTGGAGGTTTTCCCGCCCGATGTCTTCCTCGTGCTCAAGCTGGAAGTGCTCCCGCATCTGCTTGGCGGTGTGCTTTTGGCGCTTGGCGTTCTGCCGCTCGGACACGGTGAAGATGATGAAGAACGCGATCGCAAAGATGATGCCGCTTACCGTGGCCACGCTTTTGGTCAGCAGGTTGGTAAGCGCCGTCGTCAGCAGCACCAGAAACACGCAGAGCAGGCCGACCGGGAGCTGACGGCTGTTTTCTCCCCGGCCGACCCGGATGTTGATGGGCACCTTCCAGCCGCGCTCGCCCTTGTACTTCCAGCGCAGCACGAGCATGGCGAGCGCGTTGAACGTAAAGCTCCAGATCACCCCGAAGGCGTAGGCCTCGCCCAGCATGTTGACGTTGCCGCGGCTGGCGATGATGGTGAACAGCTGCAGCCCGGTGACCAGATTGATGATGCGGAAGGAGGTGCCGAAGCGGGGGTGCGGCTTGCGGAACCAGTCCGACAGCACGCCGTCCTCGGCGATGCGCATCAGCACCCCGTTGGAGCCGATGATGGAGGTGTTGATCGCGCCGGCAAGGATCAGAAAGCCGACCACCACGACGAAGATGCGAAAGATGATGCGCAGCGTGATCGGCCCGGTCATGTACATCGCCAGGCCCGCGATCAGGTTGCTGTTGTAGACCGAAACCCGTACCGGGTCCGGGATGATCATGACCGCAAGCAGCGACGCGATGCCCGTAAACAGAAACGAGTAGATCGCGATGACGATGGCGGCGCGCTTCAGGTTCTTGAGCTTGGGGTGTTCAATCTCGCGGTTGACCTGGGCCAGCGTTTCTTCGCCGCTCATGGCCAGGATCGACTGGCCGAAAGCCATGATGATGCCGAACAGGCCGAAGTCCCTGGCCAGGTTGGTGCCGCTGAGGAAGCCGAGCGAACCGGAGGAAAAGTGCAGGTTGCCGACCGTCGGCGCCGGCGGCAGTTTGGCATGGATGTGCAGCGCCGTAAAGAAGCCCCACCCGAGCAGGATGACGACCATGACGGTGGTGATCTTCATCACTTCGAGCGCCTTGCTGGTCGACTCCTTGATGCCCTTGGTGTTTTCCCACCAGAAATATACGGTCACCAGGGCGCAGAAAACCGCCGAAGTGGCGTTCATCGGCAGCTGGCGGGCGGTGTGGGCAGCGCTGAGCAGCACCGGCGGCAGCAGGCCGTGCGTGGCGCCGACCTGCAGCAACTCGTCTAAGAGACCGGTAATGTACTGCCCGGCAGAAACGCCCGAGATCGGCCCGGTCAGGATGTAGTCGAACATCAGCGCCGACACGGAAAGCTTGGCAAAGGTGCCGCCGAGCGCTTCCTTGACCACCCGGTACACCCCGCCGCGGGTAAACATCGAGCAACTCTCGACGTACACCGCGCGCACGGCAAAGGAAAACAGCATGACGCCGAGGATGAACCAGGGCGCGGACTTGCCGATATTCTGCTCCGCGATGCCGCCGGCATAAAAAGCCGAGGAGCCAAGGTCGTTGAGAACCACCGCGGCGGCGCGCCAAAAGGAAATAAAGGTCAGCATGACCGAGGACGCCACCACCAGCCGGACGCGGTTGGAGCTTCCCAGTTTCGGAGCGGTGACGGTGGTGCCCGCCGGCGAGCCGGGCATGGAAGTCGAACTCATCGAAGCATTCGCCTTTCGCAGGCGACGTGGGGACGGACGTCCTGGGGAGGAGTTGGGTGCCGCCGTGGGCGCTGCGTGGCGGGCTTAGCTGCGCTCATCGCTTTGGAAGAGCTCGTGCAGATCCTCAACAAAGGAGAGAAGAACGACGCCCGCCGAGCCGGCGAGACCGACAAAGAATAACGCTTCAAGGAGATGGACGCCTACCTGGGCGAGCTGGTCCATGGAGGCATTCTACCCCAGCCTCCTCCGCCCGCATCGCTCCCCCGGGGCAAAGCGATGTTACTCTGGCGCGGATGCGCCTCCCCCTTTCCCGTGCTTCCGGCACCCGGCTCACCCTGGCCGCCGGCAGCGCCGTGCTTCTGGACTTTGCTTTTCCGGTCGCCGGCCCCTTGCCGCCGATGCGCGCCGTACTCAGCATGCTGGCGCTGGTGCCGCTGCTGTTCGCGGTGCTCGAGCCGAAGGGCGCCAGAGAGCCCCGCTATCTGCTGCGGGCCGCGCTCACCGGCTATGCCGCCGGCGTGCTCTGGTACGGGTTGAACTGCTACTGGATCTACGCGACCATGCACCAGTACGGCGGCCTGTCGCCCCTGGTCTCGCTCGGCATCGTCGGCCTGTTTTCGCTCATTCTGGGTTCTTATTTCGCCCTGTTTGCCTTTGTGATCGCCTTTGTGCGGAAGCGCTGGGGCCGATGGCTGCCCGCCGCCTGCGCCGTGCCTTTCGCCTGGGTGGCGGTCGAGTACCTGGCGGCCCACCTTACCTGCGTGCCCTGGGACCAGCTTGGCTACGCCGAGGTGGATAACCTGCTGCTGACGCGCCTGGCGCCCTGGACCGGCGTGTACGGCATCTCCTGGGTGCTTGCGGCGGTCAATGCCGTCTGGCTGGGTGTGTTTTTCGCGCGGTCAAAGCGAAGGCAGGTGCGGTTTGCCGCTGCGTCGCTCGTGCTGACCTGCGTTCTGCAGGCCGGATCCCTGTGGCAGCGCCCGCCCGAGGCCGCCGGCAGCCAGGCCGTGCTGGTACAGCCCGACCTGCGGGTCGGCGCGGGCATGGCCGATGAGAACGACTGGCAGGATACGGCGACAGACCCGGCCTGGACCCGGCACACCGGCCAGTACCTGCGGCTGAGCGGGGAAACCTGCACCTCCTACCTGCTGGGCATGCCCCAGCCTGCGCCGCTCGAGGTGCGGCGCGTTTGTTTCGGGCCGGAACGGCGGCCGGCGCTGGTTGCCTGGCCCGAGTCGCCCGCACCGTTTCGCTCCTGGGACCCGCGTTTTCTGCTGCTGCTGGGGCAGTTGAGCGAGCAGGCCGGGGCGACCACGGTGGTGGGCGCCCCGGTGCTTGACGGCAGGGACCGGCTGTTCAATGCCGCCATTGTGACCGCGCCCGGAGGCGCACGCGCCGGCGAGTACGACAAGATGCACCTGGTGCCATGGGGCGAGTACGTCCCTTTTGCCCGCTTTTTTGCCTTTGCCGGCACGCTGACCGGCAACGTGGGCCGCTTTACCCACGGCACCCGGCGGCAGGTGTTTCCGCTGCCCGGCGGGCACACCATGGGCATCTTTATCTGCTACGAAGCCGTGTTCGCCGACGAGATCCGGCTGTTTGCGAAGAACGGGGCAGAGCTGTTCGTCAACATCTCTGACGACGGCTGGTATGGCGACACCAGCGCCCCCTGGCAGCACCTGAACATGGCGCGCATGCGGGCCATTGAAAACGATCGCTGGATCGTGCGCGACACCAACTCCGGGGTAACAGCTGCCATCGATCCGCTGGGGCGCGTGACCGAGTCCATGGCCCGCCACCAGCTGGGCGCCCTGACCGCCGACTATGGCTACCGCAGCGACCGGACCTTCTACACCCGCTTTGGCGACGTGTTCGCGTTTCTGTGTGAAATACTCACGATAGCCGCGCTGGCGCTCCGTGCGCGCGAGCTCTTGAGATAAAGACAGGTGGGGCGTTATGTTGAGCGAACTCGAGTTTGCCTACACGCCGGTACGCGCAAAAGTCGCCGACCTGCGGGAGTATCTTTGACCCGGACCGGATGCGCGCGCAGCTGGCGGGCCTAGAAGGGCAGCTGTCTGATCCGGCACTGTGGGCCAACCCCGCGGCTTCGCAGCCGATCATGCGGGAACGCCGGCGCCTGGAAGCCTTGCTGGCCGACGCCGTGGAGCTGGACCGGCGCACCGGCGACATCGACGCCTACTTTGACCTGGCGCGCGAAGGCGAGCTGGTTGAGGGCGAGCTTGACCGTGAGATCGCCGGGCTTTCCTCCTTCAGCGATCAACTGGAAGAGCGCACCCTGCTGTCGGGCGAGACCGATGCGCTGAACGCCATTGTGACCGTACACCCGGGTGCCGGCGGCACCGAGTCGCAGGACTGGGCCGAGATGCTGATGCGCATGTACCTGCGCTGGGCTGAAAAGTCGGGCTTTAAAGCAGACATGAACGACTTCCAGGATGGGGAAGAGGCCGGGATCAAGTCGGCTACCTTTACCGTCACCGGCGAGTATGCCTTTGGTCTGCTGAGCGGCGAAACGGGCGTGCACCGGCTGGTGCGCATTTCGCCGTTCGACCAGGCCAAGCGCCGGCATACTTCGTTTGCCAGCGTGTACGTGTCGCCAGAGATCGACGACTCGATCGTGATCGACGTGAAGCCGGATGAGATCCGGACCGACACCTACCGGTCAGGCGGCAAGGGCGGCCAGCACGTCAACACCACAGACTCGGCGGTGCGCATCACCCACATCCCGACCGGCATTGTGGTGCAGTGCCAGAACGAGCGCTCGCAGCACAAAAACCGCGAAAAGGCGATGAAGATGCTACGCTCGCGGCTGTACGAGTTCGAGCTTGAGAAAAAGCGGGAAACGACCCGCCAGGTCGAGGACGCAAAGCTCGACATCAAGTTTGGCTCGCAGATTCGCTCCTACGTGCTCCAGCCCTACCGCATCGCCAAGGACCACCGCACCAAGGTCGAAGTGGGGGACGTGGATGCGGTGCTCGATGGTGGCATTGAACCCTTTTTGCGCGGCTACCTGCGTATGCGCCGGAACGGCACGACCGCGCTGGCCGTTCCAGACGAGATGGACGTATAGCTCGACCCCTGGCCGCGGCGGGGCAAGGGCAGAGAAGAGGCAGCGCGAATGAACGAGCCGGAAATCATCCAGAAGATTCTTGAGAGCACGAAGACGATTGCCGTGGTGGGCCTGAGCGACACGCCCGGCCGCGCCAGCACGGGCGTGTCACGCTACATGCAGGAGGCCGGGTATCGCATTGTGCCCGTCAACCCGGAGGTCGAAAGCGTGCTCGGCGAAACAGCGTACCCGACCCTGGACGCGGCCTGTGAGGCGCTCGCGGCCGAGGGAAGCGAAATCGACCTGGTGGATGTGTTTCGCGCACCCTCGTTTGTGCCGGAGATTGTGAAGGACGTGATGCGGCTCAAGATCCCGGCCGTCTGGCTGCAGCTGGGGGTTTGCCACGGGGAAGCAGCCGACTGGGCCGAGCGCGCCGGCGTGCTCACGGTGATGGACCGCTGCCTGATGCAGGAACATGCGGCCTGGAAGCGAGCTCCCAAGGTCGAGGCAAGCGCGTGACCTTTACCGCCACGCACACGCGGGCCTTTGTGGGCTGCGATCTCACGGTCGGCGTCACGGCGGGAGACAAGGAGTCGATTGCGAGCGTGGTGGTGACCTTTGATGGCGAACTGCTCGAGGAACTGGAACTGGCGGACGGCACGGACAGCTATTCCCGCGCCTTTGCCCATGTGGGCAGCGCCGGCTCGGGCATGGAGCACACGCTGGTGGTGACGGCCACGGATGCCGCGGCTGCCCCGCACAGCGCAACCACGCGCTGGAGCGATAGCTAGTCCGATGACGCGCTTCCTTGTTTCTTTCTTTTCCCCGTTGCTGGCGGTTGCCGGGCTGCTGTGCGGGCCCCGAGCGCAAGCCCAGGTACAGGCGCAGGCGCGCGTGCAGGCCGAGCACCTGGCGGTTAGCCTGGCCGTACCCGAGCAGCAGCTCGTTCGCGGCGCAACCCTGACCGCCGGTCTCCACTTTCAGCTCGATAAAGGCTGGCACATCTACTGGGTCAACGCCGGCGACTCCGGCGAGCCCCCGCGCGTACGCTGGACCCTGCCGGCCGGCGTGACCGCCCAGCCGTTCGAATACCCGGCGCCGCAGCGGCTGCCGCTTGGTCCACTCATGGACTTCGGCTACGAGGGTGCCGTCACCTTTCCGGTGCCGGTACGCGTTGCGGCCGATGCCCCGCTTGGCCCGGCTACGCTGCGAGCTGATGTGGACTGGCTGGTCTGCCGCGAGGTGTGTCTGCCGGGCAAGGCGACGGTTGCGCTCGGTCGGCCGGTGGCGGCCGCCGGAACCAAAGCGTCCGTGGATCCGGACGCCAGGGAGATCGTCGATGAGGGACTCCGCTCGCTTCCCCGTCCCCTGCCACCCGGCGCCGAAGCCCGGTTTACCGGCGACAGCGCCCACTACACGCTGGCCGTGCTGGTCGGGCAGCAGATCGGCTCGGCGCTTTTCTTTCCTGCGGATCCAGGCGTGATTTCGGACCCCGCGCCGCAGGTTGCCGCTCCGTTGGCGCGGGGTGTGCGCCTTGCCATGGTGCGGGACGAGAGCCAAAGCGGCGGGCTCGCGACCCTCCATGGCGTCGTGGTGCTGCCCGGCGGCCTCGCGTATACCGTGGCTGCGGTTCCGGGTGCGATTCCACCCGCGCTGGCGCCGTCGGCGCGCGAGGGCGGGCTGCCGGGGGCCTTGGCGCTCGCCTTTGCGGGCGGTTTGATCCTCAACCTGATGCCGTGCGTGTTTCCCGTGCTGTTCATCAAAGGCCTGTCGCTTCTGCAGTCTTCGCGCGAAGAGCGGGGCCGGATGCGTGCCCACGCGCACGTGTACACCCTGGGTATCCTGATCTCCTTTTGGATTGTGGTCGCCCTGCTGCTGCTCCTGCGCACAGCGGGCAGCGGCGTGGGCTGGGGCTTTCAGTTCCAGTCGCCGGTGTTTCTGGCGCTGATGGCCCTGTTCTTGTTTTTCCTTTCGCTTTCGCTGGCCGGGCAGTTTGAGATCGGTTTGTCGCTGACCAGCGCCGGTGGCGAGCTGGCGGGCAAAGGCGGCTACGCGGGCTCGTTCTTTACCGGCGTGCTGGCCATGGTGGTCGCCACGCCATGCACAGCCCCGCTGATGGGCGTGGCCATCGGCTATGCGCTGGCCCATGGCAGCCTGGCCAGCTTTGCCGTTTTTACCGCGCTCGGCCTGGGGCTCGCCTGCCCGTACCTGCTGCTGGCCTACAACCCCGGCTGGACGCGCCTGCTGCCCCGGCCGGGCGCGTGGATGGAGCTGTTGAAGCAGCTGACAGCGGTCCCCATCTTTGCAACGGTGATCTGGCTGGTGTGGCTGTTTACGCAGGCTGCCGGGGTCAACGCGCTGGTGGGGCTGCTGGCCGGCTTTTTGCTGCTGGGCCTGGCCGGCGCGGTGCTGGGCCGCTGGCCGGCACGGCGGGGTGCCACGGCCTGGGCGGTGGCGGTGTGCTTTTTGGCCGCGGCGCTGCCGGTGTACGCCGTGCGTGCCTTTGGTGCTCCGCTCGGCGCCCCGGCGGCAAGCAGCGCCGGCAACGACTGGAAGCCGTTTACCCCCCAGGCGGTTGCCATGTACCGGGCGCAGGGCAAACCGGTGCTGGTCGACTTCACCGCGGCCTGGTGCCTCAGCTGCCAGGTGAATGAGCGCGTGGTGCTCGATCGCGCGGACGTGCAGCAGCGCTTCCGCCAAAGCGGCGTGGTGCTGCTGCGCGCCGACTGGACCCGGCATGACGCAGCCATCGGCGAAGCCCTGGCGGCCCTGGGCCGCAGCGGGATCCCGACCTATGTGCTGTACCCGGCTTCGCCGGACGCGGCTCCCCGGATGCTGCCCGAGGTGCTGACCACCGGCAGCGTGTTTGCTGCACTTAACAGCCTGCCGGTCGTGAAGGCAGCGGGAAGCTGAGGACGCTTCCGTGCGGCGCGGGTTCGGTCCGCCCGCGCGCAAACCGTGTGTGTGCCTGCGCCTTGCTGAGGATCTGTTTGCCGACCCCGGTGATGGGGCGCTGCTCCGTTGAGCGCCCGAGCCAGCCACTTACCGCGTACGGCGCAAGCGCGGGCGTCCCGGCGTTCTCTCCTGCCCCCGGGAAAGCGGGCTCAAGTCCCTTGCTTCTGCTTCGCTTCCCGCATTTTCCGGATCTCGTCCATCCGCTGCGCCAGCCCCTTTTCGCGCCCTCCCTGCGTGGGCCGGTAGTAGCGGCGGTCGCGCAGGGCATCGGGCAGGCACGTCATGGCGGCGACCCGGCCTTCCTCATCATGCGCGTAGCGGTAGCCCTTGCCGTAGCCAAGCTCCTCCATCAGCCGCGTGGGCGCGTTGCGCAGGTGCAGCGGCACGGGCTCGGCGCGCGTTGTTTCCACGTCTTCGCGCGCCGCGGCGAATGCCGTGTACACCGCGTTCGACTTGGGGGCGAGAGCCAGGTACACCACTGCCTCGGCCAGCGCGAGCTCACCCTCCGGGCTGCCTAGAAAATCCATGGCGTCGCGCGCCGACAGGCACAGGTTCAGCGCTTCGGGCGCTGCAAGGCCAATGTCTTCAACCGCCATGCGCACCACCCGGCGCATGATGTAGCCGGGGTCTTCGCCGGCTGCGAGCATGCGGCTCAGCCAGTAAAGCGCCGCGTCGGCGTCGGAGTTGCGCACTGATTTGTGCAGTGCGGAGATGAGGTTGTAGTGTTCTTCGCCACTCTTGTCGTAGAGCAGCGTACGGCGCTGCAAGGCTTGCGCGGCCAGCTCCGGCGTAATGCGGCGGTCGGTTCCGGGCGGCAAGGATGCGGCCAGCTGCGCGGCGGCTTCCAGCGCGTTCAGCGCGTTGCGGGCGTCGCCGCCCGTGTCGTCCGCGATGCCCAGCAACGTTTGCTGCCCGGCGCTGAGCCCAAGCGCGCCCAGCCCGCGCTCGGGGTCGGCAAGCGCGCGCTCGAGCAGGCCGGCAACCTCTTCCCCGCTCAGGGCAAGCAGCGTGTACACGCGGCAGCGCGACAGCAGCGCGGCGTTGATCTCAAACGAAGGATTCTCAGTGGTCGCGCCGATCAGCCGGATAGCCCCACGCTCCACGTAGGGAAGAAACGCGTCTTGCTGGGCCCGGTTGAAGCGGTGGATCTCATCAATGAACAGGAGGGTGCGCGAGCCGTACGCCAAGGCTTTCTCGGCCTCGGCCATCACGGCCTTGATCTCCTTGATGCCCGAAAGTACGGCTGAAAACTCAAGAAAGGTAGCCGCGGTCTTCGGGGCGATGATCTTCGCGAGCGTGGTCTTGCCCGTGCCCGGTGGTCCCCACAGGATGAGCGACCCGCCCTGGTCGGCCTCGATCTGCAGGCGCAGCGGCCTGCCCGGCCCTAGCAGGTGCCACTGCCCTGCAAACTCGGCAAGGGTGCGCGGGCGCATGCGCTCGGCAAGCGGCGCCCGCTGCCCGCCGGGGGAAACGGAAGCGCCGAACAGACTCAAGAGGCCCGGCGGGCGCGCTGGCGAGAAGCCTCGTAAAGCAGCAGGCTGCCGGCTATCGCGGCGTTGACCGATTCGACCTCGCGCACCATCGGCAGCGTCAACTGCCTCTCGCAACAAGCCATTTCGCGCTCCGTAAGTCCCGATCCTTCGTTGCCGATCCACAAGGCAGCAGCTTCATACAGCGGCGCGTCCTCCATGCTGTCGCCGTCGCGCGCAACGGCTGCAAAGGAGCGGACGCGGTGCTTGCGCAGCATCGCCGCAGCCTCTTCGGCGTCGCTGAGGTTGAGCAGCGGCAGCCGCAGCGAGGAGCCGGCCGAAGCGCGCAGCGACTTCGCGTTCCACGGGCTCGCTGTCCCCGGCAGCAGCAGGGCGCCGCTCCCGCCGAACGCTTCTGCCGAGCGCAGCAAGGTGCCCACGTTGCCTGGATCCTGGAGGCCGGCCAGCACCAGCACCAGCGGCAAGGGCTTGTCAAACAGGGATGCGGGCGTGGGGCTGGGCAGGACCACCAGCGCGGCCAGCGCCTGCGGGGACTTTGTCCCGAGCATACTGTTGAAGAGCGCGGGCGGCAGCACCAGGACATCGACCCCGCTGGCCAGCCGGTCGCCGGAAACGCCTGCCTCGATGCCGTGGTCCGGACGCTCCATCATCCCGGTCAGCGTGTGCATCGCCTCCACATCCTCGCCCTGCCTCAGAAAGATGGCCGCGGGTACCAGCCCGCTTGAGAACGCTTCCGAAACCAGGTGAAAGCCTTCCAGGGCGACCAGCGGAGCGCCCTCAACCGGGTCACTCTGGCGGCCGAGCGCGGGCGGATGCCGAAGCGCGGCCCGCATCGCCTTGACCCAGCGATTGCCCGGACTCTGTACAATCCGGGTATGTGCGGGGAGCGGTGTGCCCATGAGTGCGATTCTAGCGCTCGACTTCCGGAGGCACGGTCGTTTAAGTAACCCAGCCGCGGAGCGAAGAGTGTCAGCAGAGATCTTGCGTCTGCACCCGGATGAGCCGGAAGCAGACCGTGTGCGCTATGTGGTGCGCTGCTTGCAAAGTGGGCAGGTGGTCGCGATGCCCACCGATACGTTTTACGGCCTGGCAGTCGACCCGGTAAACCTGCGCGCGGTGGAAAGTATTTACGAGATCAAGTCGCGTGTGAAGAACAAGCCCTTGTCGCTGCTGGTGGCCAGCGTGACGCAGGCCTACGAGCTGGCGCGAGAGCTCGGCGTGAACTTCGACAAGCTGGCCGAGCGTTTTTGGCCCGGCCCCCTGACCGTGATCGTACGCGCCAGCTCGCGGCTACCTTTGCGCTCAACGGCGAACACCGGCAACGTGGCGCTGCGCATCCCGGATGCCGCCATACCGCGCGCGGTGGTCGAGGCCTTCGGCCTCCCGATCACGGCGACCAGCGCCAACCTGCGCAATGCCCCCGAGTGCACCTACGCCCACTGCGTGCGCGACCAGATCGGCGAGCGCATCCCGCTGATCGTGGACGGCGGCCCGACCGGTCGCAGCCTGCCGACCACCATTGTCGACCTGTCGCAGGGAGATGAGCGCTGGCAGATCCTGCGCGAAGGAGCCATTCCGACCTACGACATCGCCCTGGCCCTGGGGCGATGACCCGAGCGGGCCTCTGATGACCGCCCGGAGCCCGGAGGCCCGGGAGCCGGCACCCAGGCGCCGGCGCTGGCTGGTCGCTCTGCTGGCCATTGTTGCGGCCGGGGGCGCGGGCTGGCTCGCCTACGTGTGCGCGGAAATCCACTACTACGCGACCCACGACGAGGCACAGCCGGCCGACGCGATCGCCATCTTTGGGGCAGCCGAATACGACGGCCGCCCTTCGCCGGTGCTGCGAGCGCGCCTGCTGCATGGGCTCGCGCTGTACCAGGAAAAGCTGGCGCCCCTGGTGATCACGCTGGGCGGGGGCGAAAGCGGCGAAACGCACTCGGAGGGCGGCGTAGGGGAAGACTTTTTACTGGCGCGCGGCGTCCCGGAACGCGCCATCATCGCAGAAACCAGCAGCCACGACACGCGCGAGTCGGCGGCGCGGCTGGCCGGTATCGCGCGCGCCAACCATCTTCGCGAGATCCTGGCGGTCAGCGATGGGACGCACCTGTTCCGCATCCACGCCCTGTGCGAGCGCGCCGGGCTCACCGTGTACACCTCGCCGCGCGGGGAACAGGTACGGCTAAGCTGGCGGGAGCGGGTGGCCCGGATCGCGCATGAGGCGCTCAGCTACACGGCCTGGCGGCTGGGCATCCTGCGCTAGCTCGCCGTGCGGCGGAGGAATCGCCGCCGCACTCGACCCGCCCGGCCACGGCGCCGCGCTAAAACAGCAGCCTGCCGCACGCAAGCGCCACCAGAGCCGCGGCCAGCGTAGACAGGAAGTTTACCCCGTCGTTGTTGAGCCAGCCGCGCCGCTCGGGGATCTGGCCCAGGACGCTGTCGAAAAAGAGGCCAAAGATCCCGGCCCCGGCCGCCACAGCCACGCCCCGCCAGGGCAGCAAAAAGCTCCAGCGGCACCCGAGCGAAACCCCGATGGCGCCTGCGACCCCGAGCAGCGTGCCCGGGAGCGAAACAGCGCCATCGGTGCCCGCTGCGACGACGCGCCCGGTCAGCAGGAGGCGGGGCGGGGCTGCCGCGAGCGTCCCCAGTTCGGAGGCAAGCGTGTCGGCGCACAGCTCAGCCAGGGCGGCCGTCATCACAATGGCCGCAAGCAACATCCCTTCGCCGTTGACCAGCGTTCCGGCAAGCGCGCCGACACCCAGGTTCGCCGCGACCTGGGAGGCCGAACGGCCGCGCCGCGCTTCCACGGTGGCGGTTTGCCGCGCGCGACGGTGGACCCGCGACGCACCGAGCGTGAGCACCAGGGTCCCAAGCAACGGCCACAGCGCCGAGTGCCCGTACGACGGCGTAAGGGCGTAGCAGAAGGCCAGCAAGGCGCCCAGGCAGGCAGCGGCGGGCGTGGCGGCGCGAAGCGACCAAACGATCGCGGCAAACAGGATGCTGATCCCGGCGCCGGTCGCGACCGTGCGCGTCGATGCCGGTCCCGTTGCTTCCACGACCGCGTAGACGGCGGCTGCCGGGCACACCAGCAGCAACACAGCGCGGGACTGCCAGGCGAGATCGCTCATGGTCGCTTGGGTCGGTTGTCCCCCTCGGTTGTTCCTGCTCGCTTCCGGTTCAACATGCTTGCGAGCCCGGGCCCGAAGCCCGTCAGGGTTCGGGCAGCACCGGTGGAAGCCGGCTCTGCCCGGCGAGCCCGGCGAGCGCGGCCCGGGCTGCCGGGGCGTCCCCGTCCCGAACATACACGCGGTAGGCCGAAGGGAGCGAGGCCCGCGCCCACCAGCGTACCGGCCGCGTCGGCACCCGCGTTAACACCAGTTGGTAGTGCGCCGCCAGGTAGTTCTCCAGCCATGGCCACCGGTCGAGCTTGGTCCACCCCTCAACCCCGGGCACCAGGTGCAGCCCGGTGCTCACGATGAGGATACGCGGCGGCCCTTGCCTCTCCACCGCGTCGACAAAGCCCTGCCGCGCCTCGCGAATGGCCCGGGCACCCGCCTGGTCGACGTGGTCCGGCCCAAAGATGAAAAAGTCGGACAGCAGGCCGGTTGCCTGTACCAGGTGTAACCGAAGCAGGGTGGTGCCGCAGCCGGCGAGCGAATCGATGCACTGCACTTCCCGGTCGGCTGCATGGAGGGCGAGGAGATCGCCCGTGAGGGAGTGGATGAACTGCTGGTCGCGCCAGGCAAACCGGTGCGTCTTCTCAGCGGAAACCGGCGCCACGAGAAACGCCGCATAGGCCAGCGCCCCGGCCGCGCACGCGGCAAGAGCCGGCCGGGCGCGCAAGGGAAAGCGCGCCGGCGCGTTTCCCCAAGCGCGGAGGGCGCGATCGCAGTCCTCGGCGACCATGGGCAGCAGAAAGGCGAGCAGCGGGTAGCGGTAATACGGGAAGCCCTTGGCTTGCGCAAGGTAGGAACAAAGCCCAAACAGCAGGCCCCCGGCAAGCGCGAGGCTTTCAAAGCTGCGCCACCGCCGCGCAAACACCGTGACCGGCAGCCACAAGGCCACCACGGGCAGCACCGGCGACACGCTGTGGAGCAGGAGAAACGGCAGGGGCTGGTGCGCAAGGCTCGCATAGTAGGGAACGGCGGTTTCGAGCCCATGCGCAAAGGCTCCCAGCGCCCGCTGCTTCCACAAAATCAGCAGCACCCCGGCAAAGGGCAGCAGCAGCCCCGCGAAAGCCGGGGCGAGAAACGGCGCGACCCGGGCCCCGCGTTTGCGCAGGGTCACCCCGCCGAGCAGCAGCAGAAACGCGGCAAGCGGCAGCGCGGTCGGTTTGATGGTCGCAGCCACGCTGCAACCCAGGCCGAAGAGAAACGACCGGGAGCGGCTTTCTTCCCGCATGGCGCGAAACAGGCATACGTAGGAAGCGAGCAGCAGGGCAGCCATGGTGAGGTCGCGCTCCCCCAGGTCGTTGAGGCCGTCGGCGCCGTGGAGAACCAGCAACAGCAGCCCCGCGCCCACGCCCGGGAGCCGGTGGCCGCGCCCGGTAAGCAGCGCCATCGAGAGGGTTGCGCCCGCAACCGTTAGGAGATCAAAAAGGCGCCACGGGAGCGAGCCCGCGCCCAGGGTGTGCATCACGGTCCAGTCCACCAGCAGGGCGCCGGGCATGTTCATGTCGCCGCTTACCCGGTACGGAGCCATGCCGTGGTCCATCAGAAAGCAGATGTAGTGGACCTGCGACGCATCGCCAACCAGGGGCCAGTGCCACGACCAGGCGACGAACAGGGACGCGGAAAGCAGCACGGCGCCAAAAAGCGCAATGCGGAACGGGAGCAGAAAACGCGCTGATCCAGGGTGCCGCACGCCCCCCACTCTACAGCAAGGCTGCTGGGGCTTCGTCCTGGCGCGCGGGCCGGTTCCCCGCCCGACGCGTGATTTACAATCGGGTCTGCGGCAGGGCGGCCAGGCAGATGGGCCGCGCCTTTCGACGCAGGCAGTGTTCGGTGCCCGGCCGCGGTGAGCGAGGATACACACGAGTGCGAAGCATGGCTTGGCTGGCCGCCGGGCTTTCCGCGGCAGCGTTGGCAGCCACGGCCGGCTGCGGCAACAGAGTAGCGCCGGTCATCACCCCCATCAATCCCACAGGCCCTGCCGGCGTTGTTTCGGGCGCCTACGTGCTCGTCATCTCGCAGCCCGGGCTGCAGCCCGCGGCTTCGGCAAGCAACCCGTGCCCGCTTGGCACCCCGATCCCGGGCGCGGGGGGCCAGCTTACGGCCACTCCCTACACGCAGCCCGCCGTGGCCACCCAGGTCGACTTTGCCGGAGACAGCGTCAACGCGCAGGCGACCCTGGCCTATGGCCCGCTGACTTCGGCGATCTCGCCGGGCGGCAACGAGGTGTACAGCGTTAACTGCGACGGCACGCTGAACGGCATTCCGTTTGGAGGCTCCGCGCCCACCCCGTCGGTGCTGCAAACCAACGCCATCACCACCACCACCCTGTTCACGACCAATCCGCCCGGAGCCCCGACTCTGGGCCCGCCTTCGATTGAAAGCAACCTGGTTGTGCAGAACACCGCCATCTACGTTGTGGATAAGAACCGCAACACGGTAGGCGCGCTCAATGCCGGTTCGCCGCCCTCGCTGCTGCAGGAGATCGGCGTGGCCCCGGCCATCGTGGCGCTGGCCGGTTCGCCTACGTCGCAGCGCGTGTACGCCATCAGCCAGGGCGCTACCGGCAGCGCCGTGCAGTGGGGGCAATGCGCGACCCCAGGTGCGGTCACCACCAACGGCGAGGCCGACGGCATCGACGTCGCGGACGACGCAGTGTCCAGCCGGCTGCCGCTAGGCAACTGCCCGGTCTTCGGGCTGACCTCGCCCGATGGACTGCGCACCTTTGTTCTGAATCGCGGATCGGGCACCATCACGGTAATCAACGCGCAACAGAATGCCATTGACACCGGCTTCCAAAGCAACACGGGCCAGCCCGGCACCATCCGGGTCGGGGCAGGCCCGGTCTATGCCGCCTACTATCCGCAGCGCTCCCTGCTGGTCACCGCGAATTACGACTCAGGCACGGTGAGCTTCATCAACGTGCCCATCGACAGCTTCGGCAACGATGGAGCGGGCTTCGGCACCGTGCTGGCAACCTCTCCGGTCGGCGCGTTCCCGGCCGCGCTTTCGATCCTGGCGGATGGTAGCCGCGTGTACGTCGCGCTCCAGGGTGACCCTACGGACGTCGCCGCCAGTGGGGCGATCGCGGTCGTGAACCTGACCAGCTTCAATCTCCAAAGCACGGTCGCCGTGCCCGGGCACCCCCGTGTCATCAGCTCCACGTTTAACTACCCCGCGGGCAAGGTGTACGTGGTCGCGCCCGACAGCCAGTTGCTGACCATTCTGCGCACCGATACCGACCTGATCTCGGCGCAGCTGCAGCTGCAGGGCTGCGGCGTCGACGTGCATACCAACTACCAGTACGCCGGGCAAAGCAATGTGGGCGGCCCGGCACTGAGCAACGTGAACACGATTGTGAACACGAGCAACTCGCCCGGCTCCGGCGCGCCGACGATTTCCTTCCAGCCCACCACCGGATCGCTCTGCCAGTAAAGCGCAGGCTCGACCTCCTGCTGCTGCATCGCGGTCTCGCCCCTTCCCGGGAACGGGCCCAGGCGCTGCTGCTTGCGGGCCGCGTCCTGGTTGAGGAGCAGAAGCAAACCAAGCCGGGCCTCCTGGTGGACGAGGGCGCCGCACTGCGGGTGCTCGGTAACGATCTGCGCTATGTAAGCCGGGGAGGCTTCAAGCTTGAGCGGGCGCTGGAGCATTGGGGGATCGATCTCGGTGGGCGCGACTGCATCGATGTTGGGGCCTCCACGGGCGGGTTTACCGACTGCATGCTGCAGCACGGGGCCCGAAGCGTTCTCGCGGTGGATACAGGCTGGGGCCAGATCGCACTGAAGCTGCGCGCCGACAGCCGGGTTACGTTGCTGGAGCGGACCAACGCGCGCAAGCTTGCGCCCGGGGAGCTGGCCCACGCTGCGCCGGGCCGCGTGCTCTCCTTTCTGGCGATGGATGTTTGCTTCATTGCGGCCACGCTGGTGCTGCCGGCCGTGCTTCGCGCGGCTCCCGCGGTGCGCGAAGCCGTGATCCTGGTCAAGCCGCAGTTTGAGGCCGGCCGCGAGTGGGTAGGTAAGGGGGGCATCGTGCGCGACCCCGCCGCGCACGCGCTGGCTCAGGGACAGGTGCGGCAATGCGCGCTCTCGCACGGTGCGGCGGCAACGGACGTGATCGAGTCGCCCATCACAGGCGCGGAAGGCAATCACGAGTTTCTGCTCCACGCACTCTGGCCGTCCGAACCCGGGTAGAGACGCTCCTTTACACTTCTCCTATGCGCGGGATCGCCATCGTTTCCAAACCGAACAAGCCTGAGTTGGGAGTGATCCTCAACGAGCTGATCACGTGGCTGCGCGCGCACGACTTCGCCCCGGTGCTCGACACCATCAGCGGCACGTACACGGCGGCCGCCCCGGTGGCTCCGCGCGAGCACATGGGCGACTACAACCCGGAGCTGGTCATCGTGCTGGGCGGCGACGGAACCGTGTTGGCGGCCTCACGCGTGTTTGCGCGGCTGGGTACGCCCATCCTAAGCGTGAACCTTGGCTCGCTTGGCTTTCTGACCGAGGTGCGGCTCAGCGAACTGTACCCCACGCTTGAGGCCTGGTGCGGGGAGTGCGGCTTGCTCGATACACGCTCCATGCTCCATGCCGAGCTGTGGCGCGACGGGGAAAAACTCTGCGAGCACGAAGCGCTCAACGACGCCGTGATCTCCAAGGGTACGATCGCGCGCATGGGCCAGTTCAGCGTCACGGTGGACAGCCACCTGGCGGCCGAGTACCGCGCCGACGGGGTGATCGTCGCGACCCCGACCGGCTCGACCGCGTACTCGCTTTCAGCCAACGGCCCGGTGCTCGACCCTTCAGTCAATGCGCACATCGTGACCCCGGTGTGCCCGCACCTGCTCACCATGCGGCCGCTGGTGGTACGCGGTGATGCGCGACTCAAGCTGCGGGTCAGCGATGGCGCCGAGCCGACCTATCTCACGGTCGATGGGCAGGAATCAGAATCGCTGCGCGAAGGCGACGAGCTGCTTTGCTGGCGCTCCGAGCACAGCGTCAAGCTGCTGCGCGTAGGCACGGGCTCGTTCTACGACGTGCTGCGCACCAAGCTCAAGTGGGGCGAGCGCTAAAGGGTGCCGGCGTCACGGCTCGACGAAGTGGACCGTGCGTAGAAAGTCAAAGTTGCCGGATGGCGAAAGCGGCAGCGGGCTTAGGCGCTTGTTTACGACCGCAACCGTATCCAGGTACCAAAGATTGAGCACCGGCAGATCCTGCGCGAGCTGCCGCTGCACGG
>CALMAN010000105.1 GCA_937859835.1 uncultured Acidipila sp.
AGCGCGTCATCGCGTAGTGCACCTGCTCCTCGATCGCCGCCACCTGCAAGGGTGCGCGACCTGCGGCAGTCAGCGCTGCGTTCACTGCCGGCAGCTCGCTTGCCTTGTATCGCTGCCAGGCCTCTACCCCCTCCCTGGACGCTTCCCTGCTCTGGTCGAAGATGGTGACCGCTTGCGCGGGAGCGGTGCGGTCGCCGCTTTCCACCACGCGCAGGGCTACGCCAAGGCCGGTGTTGGCTTCAGCCAGCCCTGACTCTGTTTCCCCGGCTCCCTCGTGCGCCTCGCCCCCACCACCCTTTTCAATGGCCTGCAGCTTGGCCAGCGCGGTCTGGACGGCTGCCGTTACCCTGGCCGGTTCCCCTCCTCCGTCCAGCTTCTTCAGCTGGCTTTCTACGCTTTGGAGCTCGGCCATGGCTTTGCGGCTCCGGCGGGTTTCGCCGTAGATGCGGTCGGCCAGCGCGAACTGCGCGGCAAGCATGGGAGCCGTGACCTGCGCGCGCGGGTCCATGGCCACGCGCAAGGGCTGCTGCAGGGTGGCGCCATCGACCGTGAGCTTCAGCATGTAGGTCCCGGGCGGCACACGCGGTCCGGGCGGCATGCCCGCGGTGTCTTCATCGTCATCGTCCCCGAGGCCGGTCCCGGAGCCGCCAGAAGCCAGGTCCCACACGAAGCGGTGCTCGCCCGCGCTGGTTTCCAGAACCTGCGGCTTGGGGAACCAGCGCTCCGCGATGGGCAGCAGGGGGCGCTCGATCGTGGTCTTGTCATCGCTTGAAAAATGCCGCAGTACGTGACCTTCCGCATCGAGCACCTGCAGGGTGATCTGCTTCGCCCCGTCGCGCACGTAGTAGTCCACGATCGCCCCGTTGGGCGGATTGTTCGCCTGCGGCTCCTCGGGCGGAAGCGGCGTGCCTAGAAATCCGTCATTGTCGACGCGGACGGTGACCGGCGGCGCGTACAGGTAGGCTGAGGCCGAGCGCGCCGCGGCCACCTGGCGCAGAGGGGCGATGTCATCCAGCACCCAGAACGAGCGCCCGTGGGTCGCCACCACCAGGTCGCTGCCGTTGATGTTCATGTCGCGGACCGAGCTGACCGGCAGGTTGCGCTGGAGCGGCTGCCAGGCCGCGCCCCCGTCGAAGGAAACGTAGATCCCGAACTCGGTTCCGGCAAACAGGAGGTTGCGCTGCTCGGGGTCTTCGCGAACCGCATTGAGAAAGTGCGTCCGCGCGATGCCGTTCACCGCCAGCGTCCAGGTTTTGCCCGCGTCGTGCGTGATGTAGAGGTAGGGTTTTTGGTCGTCGAGCCTGTGGCAATCGACCGCCGCGTAGGCGGTCGCGGGGTCAAAGTGCGAGGCCTCGATCAGCGTGATCTTGCTCCAGGGGGCGAGGCCCGGCGGCGTAACGTCGTGCCAGTTCTTGCCCCCATCGGTGGTCAGCTGGATGCGCCCGGTGTCGGTGCCGGCCCAGATCTGCCCCGCCTTCAAGGGGGAAGGCGCGATCGTGTACACCACGCCATAGCCGCGTTTTTCAGCGCTTTCGTTCGTGACCGGACCCGCGTCTGGAGCACTGCCGGGCACAGCGCCGGTCAGGTCGGGGCTGATCTGCTGCCAGTTGAGCCCGCCGTCCACCGTCTTCAACACGTACTGCGTTCCCAGGTACAGCGACTGCTTGTCGGCGGGCGAAAAGACCAGCACCGGCGTCCACGGGTCGCGGTAGCGCCGCTTGTCGATCGGCTGCTCAAAGCTGCCCAGCGGCCAGGGGGTGATGGTCTGGCTGAAGGAGGTGCGCCGGTCGATGCGCTGTACCGTCCCGTAGGTCCCCGAGTAGTACAGGATGTTTTCGTCCTTGGGGTCGATGGCAAAGTAGCCGCTTTCGGTGCCGCCCGGCAGGAACCAGTCGCGCGTGTCGAGATGCCCATGGTCGGAGCGGCTTTTCACCGCGATGGCGCCCGAGTCCTGCTGCGCGCCGTACACGTTGTAGGGGAACTGGTGGTCGGTGGTGACGTGGTAGAGCTGCGCCGTGGGCTGGTTGTACCAGGTGGTCCAGGTGCGTCCCCGGTCCAGGCTCACGGTTGCGCCCTGGTCGACGCCCAGCATCAGGTGGTCGCTGTTTTTCGGATCAACCCAGACCTGGTGATAGTCGTCGCCGCCCGGGGCACCGCGCACGATTTCCATCGTCTTGCCGCCATCGTTGGTGCGCATGAGTGCGACGTTCGGGATATACAGGACGTCCGGGTTCCCGGGGTCGACGGTGAGCGAAGAAAAGTACCAGGCCCGGCTGGTCAGGCGTGCGTCCGTGTTGACCAGCGTCCAGGTGTTTCCGCCGTCGTCGGACCGGTATAAGCCCGACTGGTTTCCGGCGCCTGCCGGGAGGGCTCCGGGATGATTGCCCGCCAGCGTCGCGCCCGGGCAATCGAGCGTGGCATACACGCGCCGCCCATCCGCACTGACGGCGATGCCGGTGCGCCCCCACTTGCCGTCGGGCAGACCGTGCCCGGTGACCGGCGTCCAGTGCTCGCCGCCATCGGTGGAGCGGTACAACCCGTTGCCCGGCCCTTCCAGCGGCGCATAGGTACTCCAGGTGGTGCGGTGCGCGTTCCAGGTCGCGGCGAACAGGATCTTTGGCTGCCCCGTCGCGATCGCCAGGTCAGCAATGCCGACCTCGGGACCCTTGTCGAGCACACGCTGCCAGTGCTCGCCCGCGTCGGTGGACTTGTACACGCCGCGCTCGGGGCTTGGCCCGAAGGCGTGGCCCAGCGCACCGACCCAGACTGTGCGCGGGTCGGTCGGGTCAACCAGGACACGGCTGATCTGGCGCGTGTCGGTCAGCCCGATGTGCTTCCACGTCGCGCCTCCGTCGTCGGAGCGGTACACGCCGTTGCCGGAAGCCAGGTCGGAGCGAATGTCGGACTCGCCGGTGCCGGCGTAAAGGACGTGGGGGTCTGAAGGCGCCACGGCGAGCGCGCCGATCGATGCGACGGGTTGCCCATCAAACAGCGGCTGCCACACCGTACCGGCGTCCGCGGTTTTCCACACGCCGCCGTCGACACCGCCGAAAAAGAAGGTGCTGCTGCCGGGCACGCCGCTGACCGCAACCACGCGCCCCGCGCGGAAGGGACCAATCAGTCGCCACTCGAGCCCGCTGAACAAGGCGGGCGAAACGGTTTGCGCGCCCGCGGTGACGCCGGCAAGCGCGACGGCCGCAAACACAAGCCGGCAAAAACGGCTGGGAAGAACGAGAAAGTTCATAGCTGCTGCGATTGTGAAGGGGAACCCGGCTGAGAGCAAGACGCCTGTGACGACATTGTGCACAAAATTCAATATGGCGCGAACGCCGGAGATCAGGGATGCTAAACCGATGCCGCTCTTCTCACCCCGGACCGCCCTTCTGCTTCCCTGCGCCGCATGGCTGTGCGCGCTGGGAGGCCCGAGCCTCCCGGCACAAACGCCGGACACAGCGGCGGTGCGCGGCACCGTGGTTGACCCGGACGGCAGGCCGCTGGGGGGCGTGCGGCTGGAGATTGCGAGCCGGTCCGGAAGCCGCACGCTCCAGACGGACAGGGGCGGAAGCTTTGCCGCGGAAGGCTTCGCCGCCGGGAGCACCGTGGTGGTGACCGCGACCTACCCTGGCTTTACCCCTGCCACCACCGGCGGCTTGCTGTTGGCCGGCGATCAAACGGCGGCGCTCCAGCTGCGCCTGGAGCTTGCCGGGACCAGGGCCGATGTCACCGTCACAGGAGCCGGCGGCGGCGTGCGCGCCGACGAGCCGCAGCTTGGGGACCGGCTGACCGCCGGGCAGGCGCAAAGCACGCCGCTGCCGAACCGGCGCATCACCTACCTGCCGCTGCTCAATGCCGCCGACCGGCCGGCGATCAACCAGGGCGACATTTTCATGAACCAGAACCTGTTTACCGCGAATGGAAGCGGGCGGCGGCAAACCTGGTTCGAAGTGGACGGCGCGGGGGCAAACGACCTGTGGGGACGCCAAACGATCTTCACCAACGTGCCGCTGGAGGCAGTGGGCGAGCTGACGGTCCTGACGAACGCCTTTGCGGCGGACTACGGCTTTGGCGAGGGCGCGGTGGTCAACCTGGTGACCCGCAGCGGCGGCCCGGCGTACCACGGCAACCTGCTGGGGCTGTGGCGGCCGTCTGCCCCGGAAGCCGAACTTTCGGGCTTTTCCGCTGCAAGCGCAACCACCGGCAACGACATCACCCGCGACACCGTCGCCCCGGGGGCGGCGACCGTGTCCGGCCCTCGGGGGCGCCGCACCGCCTTTCTTGGCTCGGCCGAGTACAGCTGGCAAAATCGCGCTTCACCCGTCACCTCACCGCTCGCGCCCGGGAACTACATCGGCCACTACCGTGACTGGCTCGGTCTGCTGCGGCTGGATCACAGCTTTACCGAGGGGCACCGGAGTTTCTTTCACGGGGGCTCGGACAGCTTTTTTGATACCAATCCCAACGGCATCGTCGGCGGCAACACGCTGCCGAGCGTGGCGCGGGTCTTTCACCGCAGCACGTACACGGCTGAAGGGGGCGACACCGCCGCGCTGAGCGCTTCCGTCAACAATGATCTCCGGCTCCAGTTCGGGCTGGCTTCGCCCATCACGCAGTTTTCGCCCGTCGTCTACGGGACGGAAGTGTCGATCCCGATCTCCTCGGGCGGCACCTTTACCTCGGGCACCTCCCAGTCCGCGCTGCTGCTGAACCGGCAGTTTGAAGTCTCCAACACCCTGACGAAAACCTGGTCGCGGAACGAGGTGCGGGCCGGCTTTGATCTGCTGCACGCGCGCAATGGCGGCAACAGCAAGGAGTTTGGCGGCCCCATCTATGCCGGCGAACTGCTTTACAAGAGCTGCGCCGGCACGGCCGACTTTTGCGAAAGCCCTGCCTATCTCGGCAATCTCGCGAACGTGCAAAGCTACACCCAAAGCTACGGGGATGCGCAGTACACGGTGGACGACACGCTGCTTGGCGCTTTTGTGCAGGACGACCTGCGCCTGACGCCGGACCTGACCGTGAACCTGGGCGCCCGGTACGAACTGCAAACCTTTACCGATGCGCGCGCCGACCTTGCCCCGCGTTTGGGCTTTGCCTACAACGTGGCCGGGCGAGGCCGCAGCACGGTGCGCGGTGGCTTCGGCATCTACGACGCGCAAGTGGTCGACAATGCGGAAGCCAACTACGCGCTGACCGGGCCAACGGGCGTTTTCAACTACACGGCAGCGCCCGGGCAGGCGGGCTTCCCGTCGAGCGTCGCCGCCGTTCCCCTGCCGGCCTTTCCCTCCGGTGCTGCCTTGCCCTTGCGCAGCCTGTACCTGCGGCCGGGTCGAGCCCGCGTGTACAACCAGTTCTTTCCTGTCAACACGCTGCTCGGGTACCCGGGCGCCCTGCTCAACCCCTACAACGAGCAGTGGACGCTTGGCCTGGAGCAGCAACTGGCGCCCGGCTGGGTGCTCGCCGGGGACTACCTCGGTTCGCACACGCTGCGCATTGTGCGGCCGCTCGACGTGGACCCGCCCGCCTCCTTTGCCCGGACCGCGCCCGGCCAGGTACGCACAGCGCAGGCGGCGAACTGCACGCGTCCTTACTGGATCGCCTTCTACGCCGGTCTGGGCGCCACCTGCGATCCGGTCAGGAACGCGGGGCCGGCGCCGCCCTACGCCGTGATCCAAAGCGATACCAACGACGGGGCGGCCTATTACCAGGCGCTGGACCTGAACCTGAGCCACCACGCCGCAAACGGCTCTGCCCTGCTTGCGAGCTACACGTGGTCGCACGCGCTGGACACGGTGGACCCGGACGTGCCGAGCCAGAACCCGAATGATCCGCGCGCGCCCGGTGCCGCCGAGCTGGGCAGCGCCATCTTTGACCAGCGCGAGCGCCTGGTGCTGAGCGGCGTGTACGCGGCGCCGGGGGGCTTCACCGCCGGGGGCATTGCCACGGTGGCGAGCGGGCTCCCTTACAACGTTGTGACCGGGGTGACCAACAGCGGCGACACCGGCGCCACCACCGACCGGCCGGTCCTAGGGGGCGCGGTGGTTGGCCGCAACACCGGGCGCGGGACGCCCATCTACGACCTTGACCCGTTTGTCGGCAAGCGCGTGGCACTTGGCAGCGAACGGCTCCATGCCAACCTGCGGGCCGAAGCGTTCAACCTGCTGAACCACCGCAATGTTGTCGGCTTCAGCGGCACGTACGGCAATGGGGCGCAGCCGGGTCAGGGCTTTGGCGCGCCGCTGGCCGGGGTGACCAACCAGCTGCCGGCACGCGAGCTACAGTTTTCAGCCCAGCTTGAGTTCTGACCCTGCTTCCATCCTTCAAAACTGCAGACGCGCGAAGAACTCGATCACCCGCCCCGAGTCCGCCGCGGGCGACAAGCCAAACAGCGTGTTCTCGACAGTCGCATTTGGGGTTCCGAAAAGGATCGGCGCCAGGTTCAACTTATTGAAGACGTTATAGAAGTTAGCCTGGAAGCGCAGCTGCGACTCGTGGCCATGCACCGTAATGGTTTGCTCCTTGGCGGCGGTCACGTCTGTGTCGAGATAGCAGGGATTGGTGAAGGAGTTACGGCCGATGCCCGGCGGTCCGGGGTGGCTGATGTCGAAGTACTGCTTGCCCCCGCCGGGAAAGTTCGAGCCATTAATAAAGGCGCTATTGGAGCAGGAGTTATGCGCCCCTCCGTAGTAGCCGACGGGCCGGGTCGGTGCAATGGTCGCGGCGCTTTGCACCACGGCAACCGTAGGCTGCCCTGTTACCGGGGTCCACGGGAAGCCGGTGTGGTACTGAAAGATGCCGTTCACCTGCCAGCCGGTAAGTGCTTCTCCGAGAAAGCCCTGCCCGTTGCGGTACTTCGGCAGATCCCAGTTCCCCGCGACCGTAACATTGTGCCGCACGTCAAAGTCGGAAAGTCCATACTCCGTAACCGGGTCGGCGGGGTCGGTCTGGTTCGACAAGGCGCCCGGACCCTCGTTCGAGCCCTGGTCCATGCTCTTGGCCAGGGTGTAGGCGACATGGAGGTTGTAGCCGTGGGAAAACCGCTTTTCAAGCGTCGCGTTCATGCCGTTGTAGTTGGTGCCCACGTCGGTAGTCGGAATGTAGGAAGCGGTAAAGGGCGTAAGGCCGCTGGTGCAGCTGCCATCGGCGGCGATGTTCGCGCAGGTGGGATACAGGAAGTTCTGGTCCACCAGGCGCGGAAAGTGGTGCCCGACCGAGCCCTGGTAGGCCAGGCCGACAACCAGTTGGTACGGCAGCTGCCGTTGGACTTGCAGCGAAAAGCTTTCAAGCATTGGCTGCGCCGTGTGGAGCGTTGCCCCGTAGATTTCGATCTCGCCGGCGCCGTTTGGCAGCCCGGTGGTGGCATTGGTGCCCACGGCAAGGTACGGGTTAGGGGCAAAGCTGTAGGCCGACCGGGTTGCCCCGCGCTCAATCACGATGCTCTTGGATTGCGGCGTGTCGGTCGCGTCGGCGCAGCACAAGCCAAACTGCGCGTAACCCGGGCCGTTCTCAAAACCGGGATCGAACAAGCCGTCATCCAGCCGGTCGTAGGAGATGCCGAAGCCGCCGCTGATCACCAGCCTGCCGTTCGGGGCATAGTTAAAGCCGATGCGTGGAGACCAGTTGTTGTAGTTGGAATTGAATAAGTGATTGACAGGTTTCAGGACCGCCGCGGTAAGAAAGGTCGCCGGCGTTGTCCCAAACACGGGTTCATTGGTCAGCGAGCCTTTGTTATACAAGGGCTCAAAGTACTCCCAGCGCAGCCCGGTGTTGAGGGTCAGGTTGGGTCCGATCTTCCAGTCGTGCTGCACAAAGGCCGCGATGTCCTTGTCGCGAAAGTAGCGCTGCCCATTCGCGGGCCCGCCGGTGTTTGGGTTTGCGGCGATGGACTCGTCGATGGTCGCGTCGTTGGCGTACTGCCACAGCCCTTGAAACACGTAGTCCGGCCGCGAAGCCGCGCTCAGGTTGTCGTTATCCTGCTCCCAGCGAAGGGAGCCTCCGTAGCGGATCGTGTGTGCACCCACGGTCTGCACCAGAGTGTCCTGCAGCTCATAGGTGTTCTGCGCCAGGATGGCAGGCGTTGTCGAGCCCTGGATGGGCCCGTCGTACAAGCGGCCAAAGACAAAGCCCTGCACTTCAAAGCGGGGGATCCCGAAGTCGACTGAGTTGCCGGCGTCATTGATCTGGTTATCCGCGTAGCGGGTAAAGTTCCCGCGTGCTTCGTTGATCAGCGAAGGGTTCACCGTGTGGATATAGACCACGGTTGCCGACGCGTTGAAGGGCTTGAAGGGAATGGTGGAAAGCGGCTGGGCGCCGGTGCTCGGGTCGGGGCTCGACTGGTCGAGCTTCACAAGAAAGCCGCTCACGGCCAGCTGGTCGTGCGGGGTGAGGTTGGTATCCACCCGCGCGTTGAACTGGTTGCCGCGGAAGTGCGACACGGCCAGGATCTGCGCGTACTCCACATCCGGGATGCCATCGAGGCCACCGCCGGTTTCGTTGTTCGGCAGGGTGGGCGTGGCCGCGACATAGCCAGGGAGGTAGGTGCCAAGCCCGCCGGCGAACGAACCAATATCGGCCCCACCCGCCACGGGGTTGCACACCGCCTGAAGGTTGGCGCAGCTGATCGGCAGCACCTTGAGCACCTGCGGCCCGCCGCCCGGGCCGCCCAGCACGCCCGCCACGATGCCCCCGGGCCGCGCCGCCTGCAAGCCGGCGATGAACTGCGGCGTCGGCACATACTGCTCCGACGAACCCTTGTTGATATTGCTGATTCCCTCGTACGACCCGAAGAAAAAGAGCTTGTCCTTGACGATCGGGAAGCCGATGCTCGCCGCGTACTCGCGCTGCTGGTTGTCGTTGCGAATGGGCAGCGCGCCCGCGGGGCCGCCGTAGGACGGGTAGGCGTTCAGCCCCGGCTGGTCATACTGGAAAAAGAGGCTCCCGTGCACGTCGTTGGAACCGGCCTTGGTCACGGTAAAGGTGTGCAGTCCGACGTTGCGCCCCGCGGTCGCGTCGAAGTTGGTCGAAGTCGCCGTGATCTGAGCAACGGATTCGGGATTGGGCGTCACGACGGCCGAGCCGCCGTGCGACAGGCTGTCGACGCTCACCCCGTCGATCAGGAAAGTATTTGAAGTCACGCGCTGTCCGGCGGCCGAAGCCTGGATCTGGTTTTCGGTCTGGAAAATGCCTGCGTTCGACTGGTTGCCGCTCTGGTTGTTTGGCAGCGACACGCTGGTTCCCGAGCCGCCACGCGCCGCGTCGCTGATGGTGCCCGGCACCAGGCGCAGCAGCTCGTACGGGTCGCGGCCGAAGACCGGCAGCCGCGTAACATCCGCGGCCGAAAGATTGGTGCCGACATTGGCGTCCGAGGTGTCCAGCTCCGGGACGTCGCTGGCCGAAACCGTGACCGTTTCCGAGGCGCCCCCGGCCTGCAGCCTGACATCCAGGTCGCGCGGCGTTTCCGCAACCAGGGTCACGTCCTCAAAAGCGGACCTTTGAAAGCCAGCGGCCGTGGTTTGGAGCGAATAGTGCCCGGGCGGCAGCTCGCTGAAGTTGTAATAGCCCGCGGCACTGGTGGTGAAGCTCCGTACCGCCTGGCTCGCCTTTTCGGTGAGCTGCACCTTCGCACCGGTCACCACAGCGCCGCTGCTGTCGGTTACCGTGCCCGACAGGCTGGCGTTGAACTGAGCCCGTGCTGAAACCACAAAGGCCAGGCAGAAACCGCAAAGAAACAAGGACCGTACAAGAGGGCGTGCAACGCGCTGGGCTCTGCGCATAAGGCTCCTGGGGGAGGGCTTTTTTGCTGAAGCGCCCCCAGCCTACGCCCGCCGGTACGAAGGAAGCAACCCGCGCGGCGAAGGGCGGCCGGGGTCGCTTGCAAGCTGGCTGAAACCAGGCGCGGCAGCTTCCCGGTCCCTCGGGTCGCGACTCGAGGGCTTGTCTTGAGGAGGGACGCGGCCGGCCCGGACGGCTTAGCGACCCAGGAGCTCAGGCGAGCACGGCCTCGATTTGGCCGAGGCCCCAGTCCAGATCTTCGCGGCTGATGGTAAGCGGAGGCGCAAGCCGGATCACCGTGTCGTGCGTTTCCTTGCACAGCACGCCGCGCTGCCCCAGCTGCTCACACAAGGGGCGAGCCGGGCGATTCAGCTCGATGCCGATCCACAGCCCGCGCCCGCGCACCTCCACCACATGGGGGCTGCGGAGCGCGCGGAGCCGCTCCAGCGCGAAGGCGCCCAGCTCGGCCGACCTTTCTGGGAGGTGCTCGTCGACCAGCACGCGCAGCGCCGCGCGCGCCACCGCGCAGGCCAGCGGGTTACCGCCAAAGGTGCTGCCGTGGTCGCCAGGCCGCAGCACTCCCAGCACTTCCCGCGAGGAGAGCACCGCCGAAACGGGATAAAAGCCGCCAGAAAGCGCCTTGCCCACCGTTGTCATATCCGGCCGGATGCCGTCGTGTTCAAAGGCAAACAAGCTGCCCGTGCGCCCCAGGCCTGACTGGATTTCGTCAGCGATCAGCAGGACGTTCTGTTCGCGGCAGATGGCGGCAACCTCGCGCATGTAGCCGTCCGGCGGCACAATGATGCCGGCCTCGCCCTGCACCGGCTCCACAAGAAAGGCGCAAGTCCGCGGCGTGATCGCCTCTTTCAGGGCGGCGGCATTGCCGAAGGGCACGGCGCGAAAGCCGCCGGCAAAGGGGCCGAAGCCGATCTTGTACTGCGGCTCCGAAGAAAAGCCGACGACCGCGATGGTGCGGCCGTGGAAGTTGCCCTCGCACACCAGCACCTCGGCCGTTCCATCCGGGATGCCCTTGACGGTGACGCCCCACTTTCGCGCCACCTTGATGGCTGTTTCAACCGCTTCAGCGCCGGAGTTCATCGGCAAGGCCATCTCGAAGCCGGTAAGCCGATGGAGCTCTTCGAGCAGCAGGGGCAGCTGATCATTGCGAAAAGCACGCGAGGTAAGCGTGACGCGGTGGGCCTGCTCGACCATGGCGCGAAGGATCGCAGGGTGGCAGTGGCCCTGGTTGAGCGCCGAATAGCCGGCCAGCAGGTCCAGGTAGCGCCGCCCTTCCACGTCGGTAACCCAGGCGCCCTCGGCGCGTTCGACCACGACATCGAGGGGGTTGTAGTTGTGGGCGCCGTACCGCTCCTCAAGACCGATCAGCTCGCCCGCCGCCCTTTGCTCCGCCAGCTGCATGTACGCCCCCATGGGTTGTTTTCCGTCGATCCGGCCCAGACCGCCCGCCTAACTGCCGACTAGCCTGCCTGCAGTGTAGAGCGGATCGGGCGTTTTCCCCACCGGGTTCGGCAAACGCACAAACACCCGGCCGCAAGCATCTCACTCCCCCGGGGCGCACGGGCGCCTCTTTTCCCTCGACCGAGCCGGCAACAATCCCCTCTTCAACCCCAGCCCTGTTGCTCCTGAAAGGATTCCGCCTCATGAAAGCGCTTGTTTACCACGGCCCCAAAAAGGTTTCCGTCGACACTGTGCCAGACGCAAGGATTGAAAAGCAGACCGACGTTGTGATCAAGCTCACCAGTACCAACATCTGCGGCTCCGACCTCCACATGTACGAAGGCCGCACGCAGGTGAACGAAGGCAAAATTCTTGGCCATGAAAACCTGGGCGAGGTCGTCGAAGTAGGCGGCGCGGTGGATACGGTCAAGAAAGGCGACAAGGTTTGCCTGCCCTTTAACATCGGCTGCGGCTTTTGCGCCAACTGCGAGCGCGGCCTGTCCGGCTTTTGCCTCACCTGCGCCGACCCGTCGGTGATGCCCGGCATGGCTGGCGCCGCGTATGGCTTTGCCGGCATGGGACCGTACTCCGGCGGCCAGGCCGAGTACCTGCGCGTTCCCTACGCGGACTACAACTGCCTGCAGCTGCCGCCCGATGCCGACGAAAAGGAGCAGGACTACGTGATGCTTTCCGACATCTTTCCGACCGGCTGGCACTCCACCCGGCTGGCCAATCTGGAACCCGGGCAGTCGATCGTCATCTACGGCGCCGGTCCGGTCGGCTTGATGGCCGCCATGGCCGCCCGCATCCAGGGCGCCGCACAGATTTTTGTGGTCGATGGCCTGAAGGACAGGCTGGCCCTGGCCAAGGAGATTGGCGCGACGCCGATCAACACCCTGGACGGCGAGATCGGCGAGCAGATTCGCGAGCAGACCGGCGGCTACGGGGCCGACTGCGGGGCCGAGTGCATCGGCTACCAATGCCACAACGCCAAGGGAGCAGAGGTCCCGAACCTGGTGCTCAATTCGCTGGTCGACGCGGTCAAGGCGACCGGGCAGATCGGCGTCGTCGGTGTCTTCGTCCCCCAGGATCCCGACGCGTCCGACGCCCTGGCTAAAAAGGGGCAGATCGCCTTTGACTACGGAAAGTTCTGGTTCAAGGGGCAGAAGATGGGAACGGGGCAGTGCAATGTCAAGGCGTATAACCGCCGTTTGCGCGACCTGATCCACCAGGGCAAGGCCAACCCGTCGGTCATCGTTTCGCACAATCTTTCGCTTGCCGACGCGCCCAACGCTTATAAGCACTTCAACGATCGCGACAAGGGCTGGACCAAGGTGGTGCTTCACCCCCATGCCGCGTAGCCGGGCACACAGGAGGGGAGCCTGCCAAGGGTAGCCCGGGTTTGTGGAGCCGGGTTTGTGGAGCCGGGTTTGTGGAGCAAACGGGACCCCAGCCCTGCTAGAGCCTGGGGTTCCATCGGGAGATCGCTGGCGATCTCCTTCCGCGGCCTTGGAAGCAGGAGCATGATGCACCTCGCTCCTACTGAGGGCGTGAACGGCCACCCTACCCTGGCGCGAACTCCCCGCTGCCGGCCTCCCAAACCAGGCCCGCGTCGCCTCCGGCGGGTGTTCCCGTCCGCCGTTGCCACCCAGTGTGCGAGATGGAGATCTTCTCTGACTAGAATGACCGCTATGGACGCCTCTTTTTTGCGCATGCGCCGGCTGCGGCAAACCTCCGCGCTGCGCTCGCTGGTACGCGAAACGCATCTTGAGCCATCGCAGCTGGTGTACCCGTTGTTTCTGTGCCCGGGCGAAGGAGTGCGGCGCGAAATCGGCTCCATGCCGGGGGTGTTTAACCTGTCGCTCGAGGAGGCGGAAAAGGAGGCCGAAGAGGCGGCGCGCCTGGGCCTGGGCGGGCTGCTGCTCTTTGGGCTGCCGGAAAGCAAGGACGAAGAAGGCTCGGGCGCCTGGGCCGAGGACGGCATTGTGCAGCGCGGCCTGCGTGCCCTCAAGGCGAACAGTGCCCTGCGCGAGCTGGTGATGATTGCCGACGTGTGCCTTTGCGAGTACACCTCGCACGGCCACTGCGGGGTGCTGCATTCGGTCGATGGCGAGCAGCACGTGCACAACGACCGGAGCCTCCTGCCGCTGGCGCGCACGGCGGTTTCGCTCGCCAAGGCGGGCGCCGACGTGGTCGCGCCCAGCGACATGATGGACGGCCGCGTGGCCGCAATCCGCCGGGCGCTCGATGCCGCCGGGCGCGAGCACACGCCCATCCTGAGCTACGCGGCAAAGTTTGCTTCGGCGTTTTACGGTCCTTTCCGCGAGGCCGCCGACTCGGCCCCGCAGTTTGGCGACCGCCGCGCCTACCAGATGGACGGCGCCAACCTGCGCGAAGCCATGCGCGAAATCGAAGGCGACCTCCAGGAAGGCGCGGACATGATCCTGATGAAGCCGGCCATGCCCTATGCCGATGTGATCCGCGCCGCCCGCGACCGCTTCGACGTGCCGCTTGGCGCCTACCAGGTGAGCGGCGAGTACGCCATGCTGCAGGCCGCTTTCGCGCGGGGCTGGCTTGAGCCGGACCGTGCCATCCTCGAGTCGCTCGTTGGCCTGCGCCGCGCGGGCGCCGGGTTCCTGGTCACCTACTTCGCCAAGCGTGCGGCGATGCTGCTTCGGTAACGCGTCGGCGCTGTCTTCAGTCACCCGGGCACCTTTCCGCGCCCGCGGCTTGCATCCCAGTGCTGCAGACGGGTGTGCCCCGTCTGCTTTGTGCCACTTGTGTTTCTGCCCGAGCCCCGGCTCGTATGACTGCACTTCAAGGACTGTAAACGATGAACTGTACCCCACTTTTGCGCCTTTTCTGCGCCCTTTTCCTCCTTCTTTCCGCTCTTTCCGTGCAAGCCCAGATCAGCCCTGCCGCGACCCGCTTTTCCTCCGTCTACGGATACGCAGAGGCAAGCGGCGCCGAACACGAACTGAACTACGGCCATGCCCTGGGCGGCAGCGGCGGCATCATCCTGCAGCACAGCCCCTGGTTTGCGCTTGACCTGCGCGGGGTGGTGCTTACCGCGCGCGTTCCCCTCCACACCTTTGTTGGCGAGGCAGGGCCGCGTGTGTCCTACCGCTTTGGCCCTGTGCACCCTTACGCCGAAGCGCTGGGCGGCCTGGGTCACTCGGGGTACACGGTTTCGCCGCGTCCGCTGCTGGCGGGCTTTGGCGCGGCCTGGACCGTGGACTTCGGCACCGACCTGCGCGTGACCCCGCGGCTTGATTGGCGAGTCGCCGAGTACAGCCGCAGCCATATCTATGCGGGTTCCGGCGCGTCCCCTTCCATCCTCAGTACGGGCTTCGTGTTCCGCATCTTCTAGCCGCCGCCCACCCAACCCGGGAGCAGCGCCACGCGATCGACCGCTGGCCTGATGACGAAAGAGCCATTTGGCGATACTCGCCCCGCGCCAAAGGAGGCGCTTCCCGTCCAGCCGACGAGGAGCTTCCCTACTGCCGCAGCTCCACGATGGTCGCGCCCTGGCCGCCCTCGTACTGGTCGGCTTCGGTAACCGTTGCGACATGAGGGTGCCGCCCGAGGGCTGCGCGCAGGGTCCTGCGCAGCACGCCCATGCCGGTTCCATGCACGATGCGCACCCGCTGCAAGCCGGACAGAAACGCCTGGTCGACAAACTTCTGCACTTCATCTTCTGCATGGTCGGCGGTCAGCCCGATGACATTGATCTCCGGACGCAGATCCCCTTCCGGCTCTGCCGTGCGCACGGTTACATTGCGCCGCCGCGCGGCAGACTCGACCGGGGTCGGCGAAACCGGGGACGGGGCCGCCGACTGGAGAATCGCCGCGACGTCTCCTCGGCGCACGCGCATCTTCATGCTCCCGATCGCCACCTCGATCGTGTTCGGATCGAGCTCGCGCGTGACCCGGCCCTGCTGCCCGATCCTGAGCTTGACCGTGTCGCCCGGGGCAGCCAAACGGGGATCGCGCAGATGCGCCGCGGCCTGGGCCGCGGCGGCCTGGAGCGCGTTGGGCTTGCGCGCCCGCACCTGGGCCGTGAACTGCTCGGAAAACTCCCGCCGCAGCCGCGCCGTCCGGCGCTCTGCTTCGGCCGCGGCCTTGTCCCGCGCAGCCCGGTCCTCGATGGCCTGCACGGTTTCTTTAGCACGCGCATCCAGCTCCCGCAGAAGCCCGTTGAGCTCCCCTTCCAGCTCCCGCGTCCGCGTTCGCCACTCCGCCATGCCTTCGGTTTCCAGCCGGTGCCGCTCCTTCCGCAGGGCGCGCTCTTCGGCCTGCACCCGCAGCCGCTCCTCGCCAAGCGAGCCGATTTCCGCATGGAGCCGGTCCAGAAACGCGCCGATATCGAGCGCCTGGGTGGTCATGCGGGCCCGCGCCCGCTCCACAATCTCAGGCGACAGGCCCAGGCGGGCGGCGATGTTGATGCCGGCCGAAGCGCCCGGAACCCCTTGCCGCAGCTCATAGGTCGGGGCCAGCGTTTCCGCATTGAAGCCCACTGCCGCATTTCCTACGCCGGGGGTGGTTTCGCCATAGATCTTGAGCGAGGTGTGGTGTGTTGAGATGATGGACCACGCCGCCAGGTGGAGGAAGTGCTCCGCGATCGCGACAGCCAGCGCCGCACCCTCTTCCGGATCGGTCGCCGAGCCCAGCTCGTCGATCAGCACCAGCGTGCCGGGCCCAGCCAGGGCGCTGAGCCGCCTCAGGTTGGTGATGTGCGCCGAAAAGGTGGACAGGTTCTGCTCAATCGACTGCGCATCCCCGATATCGGCCAGCACGGAGGTGAGAACCGGCAGGGTCGCCTCAAACGCGGGCACCGGGATGCCCGACTGCGCCATGGCGGCCAGCAGCCCGGTGGTTTTCAGCCCCACGGTTTTGCCGCCGGTGTTCGGCCCGGAAATGATCAGCTGCCGCCGGTCTCGCTCCAGCGCGAGGCTCAGCGGCACAATCTGCGCAGAGGCTTGTGCGCGCAGCCGGTGCTCGAGCAGCGGATGCCGCGCCGCCACCAGGCGCAGCTCTGCCTTGTCCCCGGTGGTGAAGCGAGGGCGTACGGCGTCGTACTCCCCGGCGAAGCGCGCCCGGATCACCAGGGTTTCCACGGTGCCGAGGATGGCCGCCCCGGGCTCCAGCACGTGTGCCTGCGCGGCCAGCTGCGCGGTGATCGCGAGAAAGATCCGGTGCATCTCTTCGAGCTCGTCCTCAAACAAGCGCACCAGGTCGTTGTTCAGGTCGATGGTTTCAAGCGGCTCCAGGTATACGGTTTGCCCCGACGAGGAGGCCCCATGCACCACGCCCGCAACGCGGCGCTTGGCCTCTGCTTTGACCGGGATCACAAAGCGGTCGCCGCGGATGGTAATCAGCTCTTCCTGGGCCGCGCCGCCCTCGGCCAGCCGCCGAAGGGCGCCGCGCAGCGAGTCCTCAATGGCCCGCTGCTGGCGGTCGATTTCGCGCCGGATCCGCCCCAGCTCTGGCGACGCCGTGTCCGCGAGCGAGCCATCCGGCAGCATCTTGGCGTAGACCGACTCGACCAGCGAGTGCAGGTCTGCGTCCAGAATGGGCCCGGACAGCGCCAGCAGCCCCGGCAGACCCCCGTCGCGGTACCGGTCGGGCGGGTGGCGCATGGTGCCGGCCCACGACGAAACTGCTTCCGCCAGCCGCAGCAGCGTCCGGATCTCTTCCGGCTCGAGCGCCGC
This sequence comes from uncultured Acidipila sp., assembly GCA_937859835.1. Lineage (GTDB taxonomy): Bacteria > Acidobacteriota > Terriglobia > Terriglobales > Acidobacteriaceae > EB88. The sequence goes on from CALMAN010000105.1 coordinate 16,938, forward strand.
CCCGGTCAGCCGGGACTTCGCGAGCAGCTGGGTGGGATCGGCCAAACCTCCAAGCGAGGGCTGTACCCCCTCGGCCAGCAGGAGCCGCATCTCGCCGACCAGCCCCTGCTCACGCTCGATCCACTCCAGATCCGAGGAGGGGCGGAGTGCCCCCAACCACTCCCGCCCCAGCGGCGAAGCCGCATACGGCGCTAGGAGCGCGAGAAAACGGTCCCACTCCAGCGCTTGTCGCGCAAACTCGATGAGAAAAGGCACAACTCTATGGTAGAGCGTGCCCGGGCACGCTTCTTGCAGCGGGGTTACTGCGATTGAAACCGCAAAAGAACCGCCCCGTTTCTTTCGAGCTCGAGCGGAAAGGTGCGGGTTCTCCTTTCCTCCCCGGCAAAGCCGGGCGCCGAAGCCTGGGAATCGTTGACCGGATGAAGCAGGGCCGCGCTGTGTAGCTGGGCCTCCTGCTCCGGCGTGGGCCGGGCCGGGCTGCCCATCGCCTGCCATGCGGTGTAGGCGTTGCCATGCTCGTGATCGAGCAGCACCCGGTCGACGCGCACGTGCGCGCCAGCGAGCCCCTTGACCGTCACCGTCACGGGCGTAGGCGGCGCCTCCGTCAGCGCATCCGAATAGCTCCACACCAGCAGGTCCAGCTCGCCCCGTCGACGCGTCGCGATGGCCATTACGTCGGTATGCGGCCCCGGGGTCACCAGTTCTTGGGACGGGGTCTGGCCGAGGTTCACGACCGGCAGCTGCTCACCGCCGAGCGCCCCGAGCAGCCGAAACGCATTGAGTACAGGCTTGTCGACCGGCGAAGCCGCGCCGGGAAGCGAGGTCGCCAGCTCGCGAAAGCCGGCAAAGGGCGGCTGCCCTGGAAACAAAAAGGCCCAGTTGACCGCCCCTTGCAGGTTGACCCCGTACTGCCTTGCCAGCTCTCCCGAGCGCGCGGTCGCTTCCAGCACGCTTGCGCTGTACGCTTCGCCATTGCGGTAGCCATTCGCAGGTCCGGTGCAGGCCGCGCACCCTTCCGGATCGCTCTCGCTTAGAACGATCGGCAGGGTGCGGAACTGCGGAAAGGCCGCAACCGTGCGGAAGCCGTTTTCCATCGCCCGGAGCTGGTGCGCGATGCCCATTTCGACATGCCCCTCCACGACCCGGGGCGAGCCCTTGGGGTGGAACGAGATGAAGCGAAGCGGCGCGCCGGCAGAGCCGGTTGCCGCGTTGCGTCCCCGCGCGCAATGCTCCAGAAAGGCGCGCAGAAACGTGTTCTTTTCATACGGACCGGTCACCGCGGGGCCGCCGATCTGCGCGCCCGGGAGCGCACGCTCGACCGCCGCCGCGGTGATGTCATACAGGTGAAAGTACTGCTCCGGCGTGCCATGGAAGTAGGCGATGTCCGGCTCGTTCCAAACCTCCCAGCGCCAAGCGGCAACCTGCTTTCCGTAGCGCCCGCGAAGGTGCCGTACCCAGGCCTCGATCAGCGCGGCCCACTTTAGGTCATCGCTGGGCGGGTAGCTCCAGCCGGTAAAGAGGTCGCCCTTGGGAAAGGAGTGCTGGTAGCGCTGCGGACGGGGCGACAGCGCTTCTGGCGTAAAGCCGATCTCTACAAAGGGGGTGACGCCTGCCCCGAGCATGGCGTCGAAGATCCCGTCGGTCAGCGTCCAGCTGTACACCGGCCGCCCCGCGGCATCTTGGGTGTACACGTTGGTCGATCCCCACTTCAGCGCCGGCGTCCCATTGCCGCTGGTCAGCAGGTTGTGTGGACGGAAGTACACCGGCCCTCCCCCGTGCAGCGTGCCGAGCTCCCCCAGC
>CALMAN010000106.1:0-8233 GCA_937859835.1 uncultured Acidipila sp.
CCCCCGTTCCCTCACCGTGCCGGAACCGGCGCAGGCTCATGCGCTGCTGCCGGCCGACCCCGGCTGGCGCCGCCGCGTCGGCGAGCGCCTCTTCTCAAACGAGCGGCTCGACCTGCTTGCGCACCTCCTGGACGACTGCTTCCGCGTGCCCGGCACCGGGGTTCGCTTCGGCATTGACGGGGTAGTGGGGCTCATTCCCGCGCTTGGCGACGCCCTGGGCGGACTGCTTTCTTCGCTCATCCTGGTGGCGGCCTGGTTTCGCGGGGCCCCTCCCCTGCTTCTGGCGCGCATGCTGGCGAATCTCGCCCTGGGAGTGCTGATCGGCGTCGTCCCGCTGCTGGGCGACGCCTTTGACATTGCGTGGAAGGCCAACCGCCGCAACTACGCTTTGCTGTCGCGCCACATGGCCGCACCCGGCCGCCACGGGTGGCGCGACGGCGTGTTTCTGCTGCTGCTCCTCGCGGCTTTGCTCGCCTTGTTCGCACTGCCGCTCGTGCTCCTTGCGCTGCTGCTTGGGGCCCTGGTGCACCCTCGCTGAGGGCGCAGCCGGGGTATTTGGGCAGGCGGAGGTCGGCTACAATCAATGGCAGTCGGGGCGTAGCGCAGCCTGGTAGCGCATCTGCTTTGGGAGCAGAGGGCCGGGGGTTCAAATCCCTCCGCCCCGACCATCCAACCCCGCACCCAGGCCCATCCTCGCCACTCGCGACAAACCTCCCACAGGCTCGCTGTCTCTGGTCGCACTGCTCCCGGGAGGCTCCTGCTTCCCCCCTTGCCGCGGCGCAGTGAACCTGCACCATTACGCGTGCGCTCAAACGAAGGCAGAAACGAGCCGCACAGCCTCGCCGCGCGTTGCGAGCCCATCGGCGCGCCCGGTGAAGTAGCGCGCGTTGATCGCCTCGGTGCCGAGATCCTCAACGGCGCCAAAGCCGTGCAACTCCTCCTGCATATCCTCTCTGGTCCAGGCCGAGCGGAAGGGTTCGCCGGCTTCGGCCACCCGGGCGGCGAGCGAATCATGCTGCCGCTGCTCCTCCCAGCCGAGAGTGGCACGCGGTAGCCGGTAGTCCAGCACGATCCCGTGGCCAGGACCCTTCTGCTGGACAAAGCGGAGGACGGCCCGCAGGCTTGGCTTCCCGAGGTACGGCGCAACCCCCAGCATCGCGAACAGCGCCGGCTCCTGGTCCAGTCCTGCCAGCGCTCGCTCCAGCCCCCCGGAGTCAAAGTCGATCGGAATACTGACGCAGCCCTGCGGCTCACCAAGACCGGCCTGGCGCGCAAGCTCGAACTTCCACGCGAGCATTTCCGCGCGGTCCAGCTCCCACACCCGCAAACCGGGGTACGGGTTGCGCCAGGCAAAGGTGTCCAGGCCAGCGCCCAGCAGGCAGTAATGCCGGACCCCGCGGGCCACGGCCGCCGCGAGCAGATCTTCGCTGTAGCGCTGCCGGGCAACAGCAAAGGCGCGCAGCGCCCGGGACCAGGGCCGTTGCCGTGGTGTGCGCGCAAGGGCTTCCCGGGACTCCGGCCCTAGCAGCGGCACGGCAAACGGGTCGTCAAGCAAGGGAGGCCGGTCGAGGAGCTGGTGCGCTGCCCGGCGCAGGGCCACGCGCAGCGCGCTCGGCGAGCGGAGCTCCCCGGGAGCAGGAGGATGGGCCCTCACCAGCCCGCGAGTTCCCCGTGCAGCGCTTCCGGGCTTTCAACAGCCAGTACCTGGGTGCCGAGCATGCGTCCCCAGCCGCGGGCGGCGGCTCCGGCTACCTCCGCCAGGCGCAGCGGGAACCCCGTCTCCTCTTCGAGCGAGGTCACGGCCCGATCCGCAATGCCGCAGGGCACGATCAGCCCAAAGTCGCGCAGATCGGTCGACACGTTCAACGCAAAGCCGTGCGAGCTGATCCCGCGCGAAACGTGGATGCCAATCGCGGCGAGTTTGCGCCCGGCCATCGCTCCGCCCGGAGCGGTCCACACGCCGGTGCGCCCGGGCTCGCGCCCGGCACGCACCCCGTACTCTCCGGCTATGCGGATCAACACCTCTTCCATGCGCCGCACAAAGTCGACCACGCCCAGGCGCGCTCCGCTGGGGAGCCGCTGCTCGCGCAGGTCTGTGATGGGGTAACCGACCAGCTGCCCGGGCCCATGGTAGGTCACGTCCCCGCCGCGCTTCACCATGTGCAGCACCATCCCCCGGGCGGCAAGCTCCTCATCGGAAGCAAGGATGTTGGCCCGTCCCGCGTTTCGGCCCAGGGTCAGCACGGGTGGGTGCTCAAGCAGCAGCAAAACATCGCCGATCGCCCCGGAGCGGCGAAGCTCGACCAGGCGCTCCTGCAGGCGCAGCGCGCGCGCGTACTCAACCCGCCCGAGTTCCACAACAGTCAACATGCCGCTTCCAGACTACCGTGCAGGGGCCGCGCCTTTCGCCCCGGCGCGCCCGGAACTCCCCTGCCGCCGCCGGGTGAGGCGCTATGCTGGTGCTTACCTATGAGTGAACAAGTACAAGCCGAGCAGGACCGCGCGCCGTTGCCGGAGAGGAGAATCATCGTGCAGCTGCCTGACGGCGCCGTGCGCGAGGTGCCCGCGGGGACCACGCCGCTCGCCATCGCGGAAGCAATCTCGCCGCGGCTGGCCGCGGCCGTGGTGGTGGCAAGGGTGCGGCCCCTGCGCGTGCCGGAGCCAGTTGCCGGCCGCGATGCGGCGACCGAGGCCGGAGTCACCGAAGCCGCCATGTACGGCGCGGCCGAAGCCGGGGCCGAGCGCCTGGTCGACCTCGGCGAGCCTCTCGGCGAAGACGTGGCGCTCGCCTTGCTCAAGGAAACCGACCCGGACGCCCTGCGGGTGCTGCGGCACTCGGCCGCGCACGTGATGGCCACCGCGCTTACCGAGCTGTACCCGGAGATCAAGCTGGGCCACGGACCGGCAACCGATGCGGGCTTCTTTTACGACGTGTACCGCGAGCAGCCGTTGCGGGAAGAAGACCTGCGCTTGATCGAGGGCCGCATGGCCGAGGTCGTGGCACGCAATGAGCCCTTTGTGCGTGTGTGGGAGCCGCGCGCGGAAGCCTTGCGCGACTACGAGGGGCAGGGCGACTTCATGAAGGTCCACTTCATCGAGCGGTTTACCAGCCCGGGCGACGAGATTTCGCTCTACCGCAACGGGGGCTTCACGGACTTCTGCCGTGGACCGCACGTGCCGGCAACCGGGCGGGTCCGGGCATTCCGCCTGCTTTCCCTTGCCGGCGCGTACTGGCTCGGCGATGAGCGCAATCCGCAGTTGCAGCGCATCTACGGGACGGCATTTTTCAACCAGAAGCAGATGGACGAGCACTTTGCCAGGCTCGAAGAGATCGCCCGGCGCGACCATCGCGTTCTGGGCAGGCAGCTGGACCTGTTTTCCATCCAGGAGGTCGCCGGCGCGGGCCTCATCTTCTGGCACCCCAAGGGCGCTGCCATCCGCAAGACCATGGAAGACTGGATGCGCGACGAGTGTACCCGGCGCGGCTACGAGCTCGTCTACACGCCTCACGTCGCCAAGGTCGATCTTTGGCAGATCAGCGGCCACGAGGGCTATTACGCGCAGAACATGTTTACGCCCATGGAGCTCGATGATGCGGATTACCGCATGAAGCCCATGAACTGCCCGTTTCACATTCTGATCTACAAGCACTCGCCCAAGAGTTACCGCGACCTGCCCGTGCGCTACGCCGAGCTTGGCAATGTGTACCGCTACGAGCGCTCCGGCACCATGCACGGCCTGCTGCGGGTGCGCGGCTTTACCCAGGATGACGCGCACATCTTTTGCACCCCCGCGCAGATTGAAGATGAGGTCGTCGGCTGCATTGAGTTCGCGCAGACCGTGCTCCAAACCTTCGGCTTCGGTGACTTCCAGGTTGAGCTTTCGACCTGGGACCCCAAGGATCGCGCAGCCTGGGCGGGCTCGGACGAAGACTGGCTTCGCGCCACGGCCGCGCTGGAGCGGGCGCTCGTCCGCAAGGGCATTGCATACAAAACCATCCCGGGCGAAGCGGCCTTTTACGGCCCCAAGATCGACATCAAGCTGGTCGATGTGCTGGGCCGCTTGTGGCAGCTTTCCACCGTGCAGTTCGACTTCAATCTCCCGGCGCGCTTTGGGCTCGAGTACGTCGGCGAGGACGGCGAGCGCCACCAGCCGGTGATGGTGCACCGGGCGCTGTTCGGTTCGGTCGAGCGCTTCTTCGGTGTGCTCCTCGAGCAGTACGCGGGCGCGTTTCCGCTCTGGCTCGCTCCCGTGCAGGTGGGCCTGGTACCCATCTCGGAACGCCATCTTCCCTACGCCGAAGCGGTCAAAGCACAGCTTCAGGAGGCCGGCTTCCGGGTGCAGCTCGACAGCCGCAACGAGAAAATGAACGCGAAAATTCGCGAGCTGACGCTCCAGAAAGTGCCGTACATCCTGGTCATGGGAGACAAGGAAGCGGCAGCGGGCGCGGTAAGTGTGCGCACGCGCGGCAAGGGCGATGGAGGTTCCATGGCAACCGGGAACTTCATCGACCGCGCGAAAACCCTTTCGGAAACCTACTCGACCGAGTTGTAGCGCGCGGACCTCGTTTCCGGGCTCGGCTGCAGGCCCCACCCTCAGGAGCCGATGACCCTTCTCGCCTCGTGCCCCGGCGCCCCAGTCGCGGGTCCAGCCCCTGCCACCGAGCAGACAGGGCGGGCTTAGGCCGCCGCTTCCTGCCCGCCCCGGATCATCTCAAGCGAAATGCCGAGCGCTTTGCCGAGCGCTTGGAACTGCTCGCGGTCCGCAAGCAGTTGCGCGGGATGCTGTTTTTGCGCTTCCGCAATCCGCTGCCAGATGTTCTGCGCCTGCCAGATATTCGCCGCGAACGGCAGCAGTTGCAGCGTTTCCGCAACGGCCAGCGCGCTTTCAAGCAGCCCGCGATCGCCGGGCCGCGCCGCCAGGGCAGCCATGGCGTCGCGCATACGCCCGTCGGCGGCAAAGCTCAGCTCCCCCCGGTCCAGCTCGACATGGTCCTGCCCGGCGAGCGCAAGCGTGGAGCGCACCTGCGCGGTGTCTACCGGCTCACTTTCGAGTGCCCGCCGAAGACGGACGTTGATCGCGAAGTTGGCAGCCAGGGCGAGCGCCGACGGCCGCGGTATCTCTGTTTCGCTTAGGAACTGGAGCAGCGACGCATGGTCCGCATACAGCCGCAGCAGGCTTTCCTCGGCCTCGGCCACCGTGTTGTTGAGGATCAGCTTCATCACCCGCCGCTGTTCATCGTTGAAGAGCGAGCGGATGGTGTACGTCCGGCCTCCAAACTCGCGGTCAAAGAGCCGGATCACCGCCGGGAGGTCAGCGTGGAGCATGGCCTCGCGTGCCTGGGCCACAAAACGCTCATGCCCGTCGCCCGGGCGCGGCCGCCGCACGCCCGCAGCGATGTTCTGATCGCCAAAGTGGAGCACCGCATAGAACAGGCAATCTCCTTCGTGCGTGAGGGTGGAACGGATCTTGATCTCGCCGGTAAGCAGGCGTCCCCGCCCGGAGTTCTGTACCTCGCGGCCGCGGTTCTCGATGGCAAAGGCAAACACGCGCGCGTGCTCGGGATACATCGTGAACACAGAAGAAACGGCATAGTGCGCCGCAACCTGCTCGAGCCCTACCTCGAGCGCCTTGGCCCGCTTGCGGTAGATCTCAGCGCCCGTGCCTTCGCTGTGCACGTTGCTTTGCGCCTCCGCAAGCCGGGCAAGAAAGGGCGCTTCCAGCGCCGCGCCCTCCTGGCCAAAAAGACGCGCGGCAAGCTCCAGCACGCGCGCTGCATAGGCGATGATCTGCACGGTCTCGATCCCGGAGATGTCATCGAAAAACCAGCCGCAGCTCGTGTACATCAGCTGCGCGTGCCGCTCCAGTTCAAGCAGGATAAGCGCTTGTACCCGTTCATCTTCCCGAAGGGGACGCGCTTGTTCCCGCGCCACAAAGGCTTCTGCTTCCGAACAGTTCAGCACGACCTCCACGTACCGGTCGCAGCTTCCCTCCCAGTTCTTGAAGAGCCGGGCGCCGAGCGCCGCTGCCGGCGCCGCCACACCGTCGCGTACCAGGTCGAGCGCTGCGCGCAGAGGGGTGCGCCAGCGCTGGTTCCAGCCTGCGCGGCCGCCGTTGCAGCCGCAGTCCGAGCGCCAGCGCTCTACCCCGTGCGCGCAGCTCCAGCTGGTGTTCTCGGCCACCTGCGCTTCCCACTGCGGCGGGAAGCGCGCGAGAAACTCGCCGTAGTTGGTAATGGTGGCCAACCGCTCGGCTTCCGTGTACTGCAGCGCGTAGCTCAGCGCCATCTCGCCGAAGCGATGGTGGTGCCCATAGCTTTCGCCATCGGTGGCCACGTGCACCAGCTCCCCCTCGGTCGGCGCATGGCTCGAGAACCCGCCCGCCATGCGTCGTGCAAACCCCTCGCCCGAGTCAAGCAGCCGCTCAAAGGCGATGGCGCGCGAGCGCGGCCCGTCGTAGAAAAACACCGCGATGGAGCGATCTTCCGGCAAAGCAACCCGGTACGCGCGCCGCGTGTCGACTGAAGCATCGGCGGTCCGGTGCCAGCCGCTGTCGCCTCGCTCGAGCAGCCACTCCGCATATCCGCGCTCCATCTGTTTCGCCTCATCCTGAGAGCTGGACGAGGGGCGAGGCAGCGGCCGCACCGCGGCGCACTGGCTCGGAGCCAGCACCGTGAAGAGGATCCCGTGCGCGGCCAGCACTTCCAGCGTTTCAATGTCCACCGCAGTTTCGGCCAGCCACATCCCTTCCGGCTTGCGGCCAAAGCGATGTTCAAAATCGGCGATGCCCCAGCGCACCTGCAGTTCCTTGTCGCGCCGGCTCGCCAACGGCATGATCACATGGTTGTACACCTGCGCCATCGCCGAGCCGTGCCCGGAAAAGCGGCTCGCGCTGAGCCGGTCGGCCTCCAGAATCGACCGGTACGTCAGCTCCGCGTGCGCCTCCAGCCACGACAGCAGCGTGGGCCCGAAGTTAAAGCTCATCTGCGCATAGTTGTTCACGATCCGCAGGATTTCATTGCGCGTGTTCAGGACCCGCGAGGCCCCGTTGCGGGCGTAACACTCGGCCGTGATGCGGTCGTTCCAGTCGTGGTAGGGCGCAGCCGAGTCCTGCGTTTCCACGCTTTCGATCCAGGGGTTCTCGCGCGGCGGCTGATAGAAGTGGCCATGGACCACCAGGAAGCGGTTGTTCGGACTTGCCTTGTTCATTGCCTTCCTTCCAGCCGGGGCCTTGATCCCCTCGCCCTGGCGGCCGCGCTCGCTCACGCCGCGGGCGGCACATCCATGGGCTTGCCCGCCAAGTCGCAGGCCCGCCACAAATACCAGCTTGCCACGGAGCGCCATGGCCGCCAACGCTCGCCGCGTCGAGCCATTACTTTCGGGTCGGCAAGCAGGGCTGGATCGAACCCCGTGGCTTTAAGCCGGGACCGGGGCAGGCGCGCAAAGGTGAGCGCAAAGCCCTTGCGGACCCCGTAGTCGCTCAAGGGCAGCACGTCGGGCCGGCCCAGGCGGAACATGAGCAGCATTTCGGCCGTCCACACGCCCACGCCCCGCACCGCTGTCAGCCGCTCCACGACCTCCGCGTCCGGCAGGCGGCGGATCACGGGCAGGGTTGGCACCGTGCCGTCCAGCGTTTTGCGCGCCAGGTCCTGCAGGGCGAGCATCTTGTTTTTCGACAGACCCGCGGCCCGCAACGCCTCGTCCGGCTGCGCCAGCAGCAGCTCCGGCGTGGGGTGGATGTCGCCAAAAAGACGCAGCAGCTTGTGCAGGATGGCGCGGGCGGCCGCGCCGTGGAGCTGCTGCGAAAGGATCGCTTCCAGCAGCGCCTCAAAAGGGGAGTGCTGGCTTTTGAGCCGCAGGGTAAACGGGCCGGCGGCTGCCATCAAGGCGCCCAGCTTGCTGTCCGCTGCGGCCAGGGCGCGGCAGGCCTCGGCAACGTCGTAGCGAGGGATGCGGCGGCCGTCTGCCATGCACCCAGTGTAGAGCGCATGTTGGGGGTGGAGCGGGGTTTCCCATCCGGTCAAAGGCGCCGGAACCGCCGGGCGGGCCGGGCGGTAGCATCGGGGCATGACGGACAGCCGAGGGAAAGAGGTCGCGCCTGCCCGGCGCTCTGGCAGCACCAAGGGCAGCGGCGCTGCAAAGCGGGCAGCCGGCAAGAGCGAGGCGCCAAAGAAGCAGGCCCGGGAAGCGGCACAGACCGCCACCAGGTAGGGACCCGAGGCGGGCGGCAGCGC
>CALMAN010000106.1:8243-13663 GCA_937859835.1 uncultured Acidipila sp.
CCCCGGCCCCGCCCCCACCCCCCCCCCGCACCCGCCGGCCGCGGGGGTCCCCCCCCGCGCGACGCCAGGTGCGTCCTTTACTGGATGCAGCGCGCCGAGCGCGGCATGGATAACCCGGCGCTCGACAAGGCGATCGAGCTCGGCAACGAGCTGGGGCTGCCGGTGATCGCGTTTTTCTCGGCCATCAACAACTTTCCCCACGCGAACTGGCGGCACTACCACTTCCTGAGCCAGGGCCTGGTGGATGCGCAGGAGGATTTGCGCGCGCGCAATGTGGAGTTCATCGTGCGCCGCCCCCCGCATAACGCGCTTGAAAAGCTGGCCGTGGAGCTTGGCGCCGCCGCCATCGTCGCCGATGAAAACGCCATGCGCGAGCCCGGGCGCTGGCGGGAAGTCCTCGCTCATCGCATCGACATCCCCTACTGGACCGTCGACGCCGACAACATCGTACCGGCCAACACGTTTACCAAGCACTTCTATGCCGTTCAATTTTTCCGGCCCAAGTTTTTCGCCGAGCTGCCCAAGTTTCTGTCCTGGCCTTCGCCGGGCGACGCCCGCCACAACTGGAAGCGCCCGCGCGGCTTCGAGAGTTTCGCTGTCGGCAATGACCTCACCGAGGGCTGGGGCCCGCCGTTCGACCGTTCCGTTCGTCCGGTTGACACCTTTACCGGAGGTACACGTGCCGGGCAAAAGCTCCTTGCGGATTTTGTGACGAACAAGCTTGCCGATTACGACTCGGTCCGCAACCACCCGGAGCGTGACGGCACCAGCCGCATCTCGCCCTACCTCCACTTCGGGCACATCTCGGCACTGAGCATCACCCGCGCCATTGAAGATGCCGTTGCGAAGGGCAACTGCACTCCCGAAGCACGCGATGCCTACTACGGCGAAGTGCTCGCCTGGCGTGAGCTGTGCGTGAACTTTGTGCGGTTTGTGCCCAACTATGACAACTTTGAGTGCGCACCGGACTGGGCGCGGGAAAGCCTGCGCAAGCACCTGCGCGATCCGCGGCCGGTGGTGTACACGCGCGAGCAGCTGCAGAACCACCAAACGCATGACGACATGTGGAACGCCGCCCAGCAGCAGATGGTGGAGGCCGGCTGGATGCACAACATGCTCCGCATGTACTGGGCAAAAAAGATCCTGGAGTGGAGCCCCACGCCGGCCGAAGCCTTTGATACCTGCGTGTACCTGAACGATCGGTACTTCCTCGACGGCCGCGACCCGAATGGCTATGCCAACATCGCCTGGGCCATCTGCGGCGTGCACGACCGGCCCTGGTTTGAGCGGCCTATCTTTGGCAAGGTGCGCTACATGTCCGGCGCCTCCACGGGGAAGAAGTTCAACTCCAAGCGCTACATCGAAAACATGCGCGAAGGGAAGTTGTTCGGCGAGTAAGCCGACTCATTCGCGGTTTCCATCTCTAATCTAAAAACGCAGCGCCCCGATCCCAGCGGCCGGTGCGTGCGCCGCGGTGAGCCCGCGCGTTGCACTCCTTGGAACCGGCTGCGGCAGCAGCCCGCAGCGGCTCACGGGGTCCCCAGCCCCTAAGGGCAATTGAGGGCCGACCCTGTGGCCGACCTGGGGCCGAACTGGGGCCGAACTGGGAGCGAACTCCGAGCGAACAAAAGTAACGTTTCGCTTCCGTTCCGCAGCAGGAATAATGGCGCTAACACCCCGGTTGCCCCTGTTTGCCAGTTTGCGTGCGCGGCTTTGCCGTGCCCTTTCTTTGCGCGCGCACGTTGCCTCGAGAAGCATTGCTGCGCTGCGGGGCACGCGGGTGTGGACGAAGGGCTGCCATGCTTTCTGGTCCAATGCGGTGCGGCGCGCTGGTGCTCCTGCTGTTAGCAGGCGGCACGGCCCTGCGCGCACAAGGGACGGACACTCCCGCGGCCCGGCAGACCAAGCACGACCGCCAGTTTCTGCTTCGACGTGGCATCGGGCACTCGCCCGAAGCGCGGGAGCCGAACGCAGGCGCGGGATCGCTGGAGCGGTTGCGCGCGGTGCGGGCCAGGCAGGCTGCCGCCATCGCGCGACCCGCCGCGCAGCCGCCTACGGCCACCACCAGCTCCTGGCAGCCGGCCGGGCCTTCCCAGCTCAGCACGGCGGCCTACGGCCTGGTCACGGGACGCGTCAGCTCGCTCGCGGTCGATCCCAATGACTCGTCGGGCAACACCGTATACCTCGGGGCTACGGGCGGGGGAGTGTGGAAAAGCACCCGGGCCGCAGGCGCGGTCAGCAGCGTTCAGTTCACCCCGCTGACCGACGACCTCGCCGTCTTTGCCAACTCGTTTACCTCCATACCGTCCTTGTCCATTGGCGCGGTTACCGTACAGCCCGGCAACCCGCAGGTGCTGCTTGCCGGTACCGGAGACCCGAATGATGCGCTCGACTCCTACTACGGCGTCGGCCTGCTGCGCTCGGGCAACGGCGGGCAAACCTGGTCGCTGATTCCCAACAGCAAGGACGCCTTCAACGGCGGCTACAGCAATTACTCCTTTGTCGGTGAGGGGTTTGCAGGCTTTGCCTGGAGCACAGCGAACACGAACCTGGTCGTTGCCGCGGTGTCGCAGTCCTACGAGGGCACTCTGGTCAACACCGGCTTCAGCTCGACGCCCCAGGCAGGGCTGTTTTACTCGACCGATGCCGGGCAGACCTGGTTCATGGGCACGATCTCCGACGGAAGCAACGAGATCATCCAGTCGCCAAACTACGGCTATGGGCCGCCGGGCAATCCGGCCACAGCCGTGGTTTGGAACAAGCAGCGGCAGCTTTTCATCGCTGCCGTGCGTTACCACGGCTACTACTCGTCACCAGACGGCATCAACTGGAGCCGCCTCGCCAACCAGCCGGGCGCCGGCCTTTCCACTGCCATGTGCCCCGCCAACCCGGGCCGGGGACCCAGCACCAGCTGTCCCATCTTTCGCGGCGCCCTTGCTGTGCAGGGAGTCACCGGAGACACGTTTGCCCTCACCACCGACGGCAACAACGTCGACCAGGGTTTGTTTCAAGACGTGTGCTCGACGAGCGGCACGCAGGCCAGCAGTTGCAACGCGAGCACCATCAGCTTCGGCACACAGATCAACGACACTGCCCTGGATGACCCGGCGGCTCCCGGCGTGATCGACCAGGCTGACTACAACCTGGCCCTGTCCGCCCTGCCTTCGCAACAGGACACGATCCTGTTTGCCGGTACGGAAGATCTTTACCGTTGCTCGCTGGCCGCTGGCTGCGTTTGGCGCAACACCACCAACGTGCAGACGGGCGCTTGCGCGCAGGTCGCGCCTTCGGTACACGCCATTGCGGGCGCCGCGGGAGCGAACCCGCCTGTTTACTTCGGCAACGATGGGGGCCTGTGGCGGTCTACCGACCTGGTGGCGCAAACCGGATCCGTGTGCGCCCCAACCGACGCCACCCACTTCCAGAACCTGAACGGAGCCCTCGGCTCGCTTGCCGAAATCGAGCATCTCGCGGTCAGCCCGACCAACAGCTCGCTGGTGCTGGCCGGGATGGGCGAGTTTGGGATCGTGGCGAGCGAAAGCGCGAATGCAGAGACCGACTCGGGCCCGTGGCAGCAGCTGCTGACCGGCGAGGGCAGCCTGGTCGCCATCGACCCGAACACGCCGGCGAACTGGTACGCCGACGACGGAGGCGGGGTCAATATCTTCAGCTGCGCCCAGGGCAGCAGCTGCGCCGGGTCCGGCTTTGGCGCCGCCCCGGTGATCGGCCGCTCGCAGGTCGAAGCCGATGCGGATTACTTCCTCGACGCGGCGCCGTGGATCCTCGACCCCGGGAACCCCGGCGCCATTCTGCTAGGCACCTGCCGCATGTGGCTGGGCCCGGTGGGCGGCAGCTGGAGCGGCTCCAATCTGCTGAGCTCCATGCTGGACGGCGATGGGGGTCCGTACTGCAACGGCAATGCCGAACTGCGCGCGGTGGGCGCAGGCGGCAGCTACAACTCGGCTGCGGGCGGTGAGCAGATGTATGCGGGCATGGCCGGCCCTTATGACGGCGGGGGCACGGTGCCCGGGCACATCTACGGAGCCACCGTCCCGCAATCGGGCGGGCTCGTCAGCTGGAGCGATTTGTGGCGGAATCCGGTCACGAACCGCTCCATGAGCCAGCAGTTCAATGCCGGCGGCTACGCCGTCTCCTCAATCGCCGTCGATCCGCACGACCCTACGGGCAAAACCCTCTACGTAGGGATTTCTGGGTTCCCGAGCGGCCAGTCCGGCAACCTGTACAGCTCGACCGACGGCGGCCTTCACTGGTCAAACATCACCAGTTCGCTGCCGCTTGCGCCGCTTAACAGCATCGCCGTTGACCCCAACACCCCTGGAACCGTGTACGTGGGCGGCGATTTCGGCGTGTACTACACGGCCAACGTGGCTAACTGCATTGCCACAGGTGCGCAGTGCTGGAGCCAGTTCAGCTCCGGGCTGCCGAATGCGCCCGTAACCGGCCTGCAGGTTTACAGCGGAGAGTCGGGCACGGTGCTGGAGGCGGCTACCTACGGCCGCGGCATCTGGACGCTGCAGCTGACCTCGACCGCCGTGCTCGCCCAGGCGACGCTGACGCCGGCCAGCTACAGTTTTGCCCCGCAAGCTACCGGGACGCAAAGCTCGCCCGCACCATTCACCCTGGCAAACACGGGTTCGGTTTCGCTGGCCATCGCGCAGGTCGCAGTTTCAGGCGAATACACAGATACCAACAACTGCGGGACTTCGCTTGCCGCAAACAGCACGTGCACCATCCAGGTCACCTTTGCCCCGACGGCGACCGGCGATCAGCCGGGAACCCTGACGGTGCGCGCCAACGTCCAGGGTGGGACGCTTACGGCGACGCTCGACGGAACCGGGCAAACCCCGGGCGCGATCGCTCTGAACCCAAGCTCGCTGAGCTTCCCGAATACAGCGACCGGGGCCAGCTCGCAGCCGATGAGCGTCACGTTGACCAACACCGGGCAGGCCTCCGTGCAGCTCGGCTCGCCCTCCCTGGTCGAGGCTGCCGCCGATTTCAGCCTGGGCAGCAACGCATGCGGCAACACGCTGGCCGGCGGCGCTTCCTGCACCATTGCTGTTCTTTTTAACCCCACGCAGACCGGCGCGCGCACGGGCCAGCTCGACATACCGACAAGCGTGCAGGCCAACCCCTTTACGGTTTCGCTGAGCGGGCAGGGCGTTTCGCCGGCCGCGCTCACCTTTTCGCCATCGTCCCTGGCCTTTCCGGAAACGCCGCTTGGCAGCCGATCACCCTCTGCAAGCCTAGCCGTTGCCAATACGGGAGGCGTCGCCGCGCAGCTTGGTTCTGCTTCAGCCAGCCCCAGCGATTACATCGTGACCGGAAGCAGCTGCGGGTCGACGCTCGCGCCGGGCGCGAGCTGTTCGTTCAGCCTCGCGTTTGCACCCACGGCGCAAGGC
>CALMAN010000106.1:13673-24161 GCA_937859835.1 uncultured Acidipila sp.
CTTTTTACCCTTGCCTCGCCCAGCATTGCCGGCGGGCAGGTTACGGCGTCGCTCAACGGCAGCGGCGTCGCGGCCCCCCTCTCACCCAATCCGCGAACGTTTCCAGCCCAGCAGGTGCAAACGACTTCGGCCGTCCAAACCCTGACCGTCACCAACACCGGCCTCCAGGCCGCGCAGCTTGGAACGCCCGGGGTAAGCAATCCCGAGTTCGCCCTTTCCGCGAACGGCTGCCCGTCCTCGCTCGCCGCCGGGGCGGCCTGCACCCTTGGCCTTACGTTCACGCCAAGCGGCACCGGGACCCAGGGCGGTACGCTCACCATCCCCTACAACGGGGCGATCACCAGCGCCACACTTTCGGGCGTGGGCACGGCTCCGGGCACGCTCGGGTGGAGCCCCGCTTCGCTGAGCTTCCCCACCACGGCCGAAAACACAACGGCCGCTGCCCAAAGCGTCACCCTGACCAATACGGGCGGAAGCCCCACGCAGATCACGTCCACCAGCGTCACGGGACCGTTCGCGGTTGCGAGCGACAGCTGCCCGGTCGCTCCGCAAACCCTCCCGGTAAACGGTACGTGCACCCTGGCCATCACCTTTTCACCGTCCGGAACGGCCGCTTACACCGGCGCCGCCACCCTGAGCGGAAACTTCAGCAACTCCCCGGCGGCTATCCCGCTCAGCGGGCATGGAGCAACGCCCCCGAACTTCTCGCTTACCCCCGGCAGCCTAAGCTTCCCGGACACGGCGAAAGGTTCCTCGTCCGCCCCCCAAACCATCACGGTCACGAGCACCGGCGGCGTCCCAGTCACGCTCGGCGCTTGGTCGGTGACGGGTGAATTCCAGGTGCAGAACGATACCTGCCCGGGCACGCTCGCGCCGGGCAGTACCTGCACGATAGCCATTGAGTTCATCCCCAGCAGTCTTGGCCTGCAAACCGGCACGTTTTCGCAGCCGGGAAACGTCGCCAACTCCCCCATGACCGTTTCGCTCAGCGGCAATGGGTTGCAGCCCGGCAACATCTCACTTGCCCCGGCAGCGCTCCAGTTCAACTCCGTCGTGACTGGCACCCACGCCACGCAAACCGTCGCGGTGGAGAACACGGGCGGCGCCCCGGTAGCGCTCGGCGCCGCAAGCGCCACACCTAGCGACTACGCCGTCACTGGAAACTGCCCCACGTCGCTCCTCGCAGGCCAGTCCTGTACGCTTTCGGTCACCTTTGACCCTGTGGCAACCGGGGACCGGCCCGGGCAGCTCACCGTGCCCTGGGGCAGTTCGAACACAGCCACCGCGTCCCTGGATGGACAAGGGGTGGCTCCCGGCCAGCTTTTCTTCAACCCCGCCTCGCTCGGTTTTGGCGCGGTGGCAACCGGGAGCACGGCGACGCTCTCGACGACGGTCAGAAACACGGGCGGGGTTGCGGTCCATCTCAGCGCGATCACGCTGAGCGGAAGCACCGACTTTTCCCTGGGCTCTCCCGGCACCTGCGCAGTGGGCACGCCGATTCCGGCCGGTGGGATGTGCACCGTAGCCGTGACGTTCAGCCCCAGCGCCAACGGCAATCGCGCGGGCACGCTGACGTTGAGCAACGACGGAACCCCGGCTAGCGCGCAGGCGGCGCTCGCCGGGGTGGGCGTGGCGCCCGGCAGCGTGACGCTTTCCCCAGGGAGCCTCCAGTTCGGCTCGGTTGTGCTCCACACCACCACCCCTCCACAAACAGTCACCGCGACCAACCCCGGCGGGCTCCCGGTCAACCTCAACCCGGCCGCGGTCAGCGGAAGCGGCTACGCCCTCACGGCAAACGGCTGCGGAACGACGCTCGCGGCCGGCGCGCAGTGCACCGTGCAGATCAGCTTCACTCCGTCGGTGGCCGGAAACGCTCCCGGCACCTTTACCCTGCCGGGCCAGTACAGTGGCAGCCCGGCAACTGTTTCGCTGGACGCGAACGGCGTCACCCCGGGTGCGTTGAGCTTCAACCCCAGCCCGGTCGTGAACCTGGGCCCGGCGGTGCTGGGGACGACGGTGATGCAGCCGGTTACCCTCCAGAACACAGGGGGCGCCCCGGTTTCGCTCGCAACCCCCTCGGCGGCAAGCCCCTTCGGAGTAGCGAGCGGGTGCGGCAGCACGCTGAGCCCGGGCGCGAGCTGCACGCTCGAGGTCACCTTCACCCCGGCCAGCCAGGGCGCTGCCCAGGGTCTGCTTTCCGTACCCTCCTCGGTGGGCGCCGCAACCGATGCGCTGGCCGGCACCGGCTTGCGGCCGGGCACCCTGACCCCGTCCCCTGGCTCGCTTTCCTTCGCCGCGACCGTGGTGGGCAGCAGCAGTCCATCGCAGTCAGCCACTTTTCAGAACCTTGGGGACGTGAGCGTGCCGCTGCTCGCGCCAGCGGTTTCTTCAGCCGATTACACGATCGAATCCAGCAGCTGCGGCGCCAGTCTCGCCCCGGGCACAAGCTGCACAGTGACGCTCGCCTTTACTCCGACGACAAACCGGGACCGGCCCGGCACGCTGACCCTGTCCGGCAGCGGCAGCAACCCTCCGGTGGCGCACGTTGCGCTCGATGGGCAGGGGTTGGCGTCAGCACGGTTGGCGTTTTCTCCCCCGTCGCTGGTGTTTGCCGGCCAGGCCGCCAACACGACCTCCCCTTCGCAAACGCTGACGCTGGAAAACGGCGGCGACGTCCCAACCAGCCTCGGCATGCCCGTTCTGACCGGCGCCTACAGCATCGCGGCGAACAGCTGTACCGGCTCGCTGGGCGCGGCCAGCTCCTGCACCATCGCGGTCCAGTTTGCGCCAACAACAAGCGGCAGCCTGCCAGGCTCGCTTACCGTGGCTAGCCCTTCGGGGACGCCCAGCGCTTCGGCATCGCTCAGCGGCACGGGGTTAGCGCTGGTCCTCAATCCCACGAGCATCTCCTTTACCCCGGCGCAGCTGATCGGGGCGACCTCGGCACCCATCCTGGTGGCCATCGAGAACGTCGGCCAGACGGCAATCTCCCTCCAGCCGCCCAGCATCACGGGAGACTTCGCCCTGGGGTCTTCGGCCTGCGGTGCGACCCTGGCTCCGAACTCCACCTGCAGCGTCAACGTCACCTTCACGCCGACCGCGGGCGGCGTGCGCACGGGCGTGATGACGGTGACCGACGGCAACGAAACAGCTACCGTGCAGCTGACCGGCACCGGCCTGGCTCCGGCCACCGACACCCTGAGCGCAGCTGCCCTTACCTTTGCCCTGACCGAGGTCGGCACCACGTCGGCGCCCCAGAACCTTACTCTGACCAACTCCGGCGACGCACCGCTGACACAAATCTCGGTGAAAACTACCGGTCCCTTCGTTGCCGCCAACAACTGCGGAGCGACCCTGGGCGGCCATCTTTCCTGCGTCCTCGCGGTTTCTTTTGCGCCGACCGCGGTGGGGGGCGCCGGAGGCTCGCTGTCCATTGCCGATGCGCAGCGCATTCAAACCGTCGCCCTTTCCGGCCAGGGAGCGGCTCCTCCGCAGGCCTTCGCCTCGCCATCCAGCCTTGACTTCGGACCGTACGCGCTGGCGGTCACAACTCCGCCGCAGACGGTTGTTCTCAGTAACCAGGGCGCGATTCCGATGCTGGGTGTGCAAACAGCCATCTCCGGCGCCGACTTTTCGGTAAGCTCGTCCAGCTGCGGAAGCGCGCTGGCCCCGGGCGCGAGCTGCCAGATTGGGGTCACCTTTACGCCCGGCACAGCAGGCAACCGGGAAGGAACGCTGACCGTTTCCAGTTCTTCGCTGACCGAGCCGCTGGTTGTGTCGCTTGCGGGTTCGGGCGAGGACTTTGCGCTAACGGTTGCCGGAGCATCGAGCCAGGTCATCACGCCGGGGCAGACCACCCAGCCATACACGGTGACCATTACGCCCGTCGGGGCATCCGCCGGGACGCTCAACATCACCTGCTCGGGCGCGCCGGCAAATGCGACCTGCTCCGCAAACCCGGCTACGCTTTCCGTAGCCGCCGGGATCGCCAGCACCGTCAACGTCACCGTCGCTACCTCCACCCCGGTGGCAACGGCCAGGCTTCGGGGGACTAGCCGCTGGTTGGCCGGCGCGACGGGCCTTGCCTTGCTTTGCCCTTTTTTCCTTCGGCGACGCCCTATCCGGCGTGGGCTGCTGGTGCTCCTTGGCGCGCTCGCGCTAACCATTGTCCCGCTTGGCTGCGGCGTGCATGCCAGCGGGGTAGGCAATGGTTCCGGTTCCACCCAGCCCGGTCAAACTCCGTCCGGCTCCTACACCCTTACGGTAAGCGCCACTTTCCCGGGAGCGGTGCGGACGGCGCAGGTGACGCTGGTGGTCCAGTAGACGCAGTGGGCGCATCCCCGACCCGTTTTGGAACACACACGAAGCGGAAATGGTGCAACTTGACGATTTTGGCTGCCGCACCGGAAAGCGAAGTATGCTGAAAGGGCTTGCGACATTCGCTCGGGTTGTCCCGTCTGAAACAAAGCCGTGGAGCAAGCGATGGACGCCAGCCTGGAAGGAACATGCCCACAACAAAGCAGCCGGCGCTGAGAGACGACGAGGCAGAAGCAGTTCGCCGCCTGAGCAGCAGCCGCACGGTAGCCACAAGCGCGATGTGGAACCTGATCGGCCGCGCGGGGCCGCTGATTGTGGCAGTCGTGATTACGCCCTTCCTGGTGCGGGATCTCGGGCCCAGCCGGTGGGGTGTTTTTACCATTGCCCTCAGCCTGATCGGCATCTTCGGCATCTTTGATTTCGGCATCGGCCGGTCCTTGACACGCGCGATTGCGGAACTGCTGACCGAAGGCCGGCGCGAGGACGCGGCCAGCATTGCCCGGAGCGGCATCGCCGCGCTGGCGATCCTGGGTATCCTGGGCGGTCTCATCATGGCCTCACTCGCCCGGACCTGGGCAGATCGGGGCTTGCACATTGCGCCCGCGCTGCACGGGGAGGTCCTCCACTCCCTGTATCTTCTTTGCCTGTCCGCGCCGATTGTCATCCTGTGTTCCGCCCTGTGGGGGGTGATCGGCGCGTTTCAAGAGTTTCGCGCTGCCAACCTGGTCAATGTGCCAATTATGGCCATGTACTACATCGGCCCGCTCATCGCCCTGCGCTTTGACAACAGCCTGGTTCCCGTCATCGGCGTGCTGGTCAGCTGCCGGGTGGTGACGATGATCGCGTACTGGCGCATCTGTGTCCATGCGCTGCCCGAGCTTAAACACGCCCGCATGAACCTCGACAAGTTGCGCCCGGTGCTGCGCATGGGCGGCTGGATGACAGCTTCCAACGTGACCTGGCCCATCCTTACCTACGTCGACCGCTTCATCATTGCTTCCGTGTTATCCGCCGCGGCCACCGGCTACTATTCCACCCCGTTTGATCTGGTCATGCGCTTTTCCATCTTGCCGATGGCCATTATGAGCACCGCCTACCCGGCCATGGCAGCCTCCTACCGGACCGACCCTGAAAACACGCAGGCGCTCTTTCGCCGCAGCCTCCTGACGGTTGCGGGCGTGCTGTTTCCAGCCTCCCTGCTGTGCGTGGCGCTGAGCCACTGGGTGCTGACCGTATGGCTGGGCGCCGAGTTTGCGAGCCACGCCGCCGTGGTGCTGCGCTGGCTAGGAGTTGGCATTCTGCTGACCAGCATCGACGGGGTAGTTGCCGGCCTGCTCGACGGCATCGGCAAGGCCAGCATCAACGCCAAGTTCTCGATCTCGGAGCTGATCCTGTACCTGCCGCTGCTGACCTTTCTGGTGCGCGCAACCGGAATCGAGGGCGCGGCTATCGCCTGGGCGTTGCGCTGCGCTCTCGATCTCGGGCTGCGGCTGTGGATCGCGCAGCGGCTTTACCTTCCGCTGCGCCCGGTGGCGCTCGCGCTCGCGCCCCTGCTGGTCGCCATGGCGGCAACCCTGCTCGCGACCGCACTCGCGCAGAGCACGGTCTTTGAGCCGATTCTCGCGAGCGCGGGGACGCTCGTGGTTTTCGCCCTGCTGTGGCGCTCGCTCACCCACGCCGAGCGCTCGCACCTGTCGGGAACCCTGTGGCGACTGGTTCCCCGCGGGCAGCGGGCGTAGGGCGTAGGGCGCGGGGCGTAGAAAGACGCGCCGCGGCGCTCGCTTGAAGCTCCTGGCCTGGGCCGCGGGCTCCCGTCAGTAGTGAAAGCGGAAGCGCAGTTCCCCGTAAATCCGGCGCGGGTCGTTGTAGTGAAAGCCTCCAAAGGTGAGCGAGTTATCGAGCAGAACCCGCCGGTTCCCGACATTGGTCGCGTTTACAGCCAGGGTCGCGTTTTCGCCGACAGACCGGCCGAACGCCAAATCAAAGGTGGTGTGCTGCGGCAGGTAGGCGCCGGGGTACGGGTCGTCCGGCGAACCCTGGTTGCCGTTGGTAAAGCCGGAGCCGTAGTAGATGTTGGTCGCGGCCCAGGCCCGGAAGGGAATGGCTGTTCGATAGCCGAAGTTCAGGGTGTTGCGCTGGTCATGGTCGACCGGGGTGTAGCCGGGCGCGACGTCGCACTCGGGTGAGGTCACCGGGTAGCAGATCAGCCCACCCGTGATCGGCCCGCGCTGCTGCGCAATTTGATTCGAGTAGGCAAGGTGCGCCTGCCCGTCGTGCGGGAGGCGAGGCGAACGCAGCGTCAGCTCCCAGCCCTGGATCAGCGCGCCCTCCACCGTAACCGGGACGTAGATGCTCGACTCGCCGATGTTGGAGTGGTCCAGGAAGTTGTTGGCCCGGGTTTGAAAGGTGTCGGCGTCGACCAGCCATCCCTGCAAGCTCCCGGGCAGGGGAATCTGCACCCCAAACTGGTGTTCTTCGTCGCGCTCCCCGTGCAGCGGCACCAGCGTTGTGTTCTGCGCCTGGGCATAGGTGACGAGCGGCCCGGCCGCGGTAAGCAGTGGCGGCGGCTGGTAAAAGCGGCCGTAAAAGCCACGAAACACCCAGTGGAGTTTCGGGACCTCGAGCGCCAAACCGATACGGGGGGTGACGTAGTTCTCCCCAAGCGCCGACCGGAACTGCGACGCGCGCAGGCCGCCCAGAATCGTGATGCCCGGCAGGGGGTGGTAGTTGTCGGCAAGCCACTCCTCGGCAAGCCCTCCGGCGGCCGTCGCCGCCAGAGCAAAGGAGGGAAAGCTGCTGTCGTTGAAGACGTCGCGAAACAGGGTAGAGTCGCGCTGGCCAAACGAGTACACACCTCCCTGCAGGCTGTTGCGGGCGACCTCGCGGCCGAGCGAGGCCTGGAGGCCACCGTAGGTGGAGCCGCGGTCGGAGGTCGTGGCGACCGGCTGGTCGGCGGCGTTCGGGTTGTAGTTCGCGGCGTTGTAGTGAAAGAACGGCGCGAGCTGGAGCACGGTCGTCGGCGAAAACGTACGGACCCAGGTAAAGGCAGACAGGCCGTCCAGCTCGGTTTGGGCGTCGCGCAGCCCGCTTGAGTTGTAAAGCTGGTTCTCCTGGCTGTTCGGGTCAGGGTCGTACGGAATCTGAAAGAAGTCGCGGCGCAGCTGGGCTACAAAGCGCAGCTGGTCGCGCGGCGTCTGGTTGAAGAGCAAAGACGCAAAGCCGCCGAAGCCGTTGCTGGCGTCATGGAGCACCTCCCCGGTCGGGGTGGAAAGACCGTAATCGCTGCGGTCGCCCTCCAGGCTTCCGTAGTAAGCAAAGCGGGCGGTGTGGCTGCCCAGGGCGAGCTGGTCATCGGTTTGGAGGAAAGAGCCCCCGGTGAGCGTCAGCTCGGCGTCATGGGTGCGGGCAAAGCCGTTCTTCGGCACCACGTCGAAGATGCCGTAGGTGCGATCGCCCAGATCGGCAGAGTAGGAGCCCCGCGAGGTTTGGAGGTACTGGATGTCCTTGGGATCGATCTGCGGCCCAAGGTTCGACGCGATGTTGGTGTTCGGGATCTCCACACCGTCAATCAACCAGGCGACCTGGTGACCCCCGCGCATGTGGAGCATGTCGTGGGTGATATAGGCGCCGGGCACGTAGTCGGTGATCATGGCCAGCGACTGCGTCAGAGCGGCGCCGGGTGTTTCGGCGATGTCCTGCTCGCGAACCAGCGTCGTCGGTGTGGCGGAGTCTGGATCAAGGCCGGAAGCGAGCGCGGTAACCGTCGCGGACTGTTGGACAGGAGCCAGGGACAGCTCGAAGTGGAGTACCGGGGTCGAGTCGGCGTGAACCGTAAAGCGCTGTGTGGCGGAGCCAAAACCCGGGGACGCGGCAGCCAGGGTGTAATCGCCGAGCGGAACGGCCGGGAAGTGGAAGCTGCCGTCGGCGGCCGTTTGGCCCCGCTCGAGCACGGCGGTGCCGGCCGACTCGAGCGTAAGCGTAGCGCCCGCAAGCGGGCGGTGCTGCGGGTCGTGGACCACGCCCTGAACGCTGCCGAAGATGGTGGCGTGCGCGGCGGGAGCAAGGAGAAACAAGGGCGACAGCAGGGTCGCCGCGAGGGTGCGCGAACAGGTGGGCATGGATTCGCCTTATGACCCGGGATGGCCGGGTATGCCGTTGGTGGTGAGCGGTTGCTGCCCGGTGCACCCGGGCGGCAGGCAGCGCCGCACGGGGAGGCAGATCTGTCTCCATCAGGCAAAAAGACGAGGGGGACCACGCTTCTGGCGGGTGCGTGCTTCGGCGATGCGCAGCCGGCACTGGGTTTGCGCGATGGCGCAAAGGAACTGCCGCAAGGGGATGGCGGAAGGCCAAAGCGGCTTAAAGGGATGGAAAGGGTTGGGCTGCGCCGCGGCCAGCACCGCCGTACGGAACGGGCAGGGCTCAGGCGGCGCTCCCCACTGCCGCGCCCCGGATCCAACTGCCGGCATGGTGCAGTGGTGCGCCCCGTTGCGACGGCAACAGGCAGGGAGGTCCTTGTTCCCGGAGCCGCCGCTGAGCGTGAACAGTGGCGCGAGCAGGGGAAAAAGGAGAAAGCCAAGCAAAGCAATGGAAAGGAAGCGTCGCAACAGCTCTATGATGCCGTTGAACCAGATGCCCGGGCAAGATGTACGAACAAGATCGCCGGGGCAAGACCGCGACCAGCCTCCACGCCGGCTGGTCCCGTGCGCGGGGGGAGGCGAGGCGACTTCCGCCGCTGCCTGGTGAGAGACGCGCGCCGAGGTGCGGCTTCTCCGCACGGCCCTACGCAGGAGGGAGTGCGCACTCCGCCGATGCCGTTTTTATGATTGAGTCAGCGAACCCAGCTAGAAAGCCGAGCCCCCGAACCCAGCCCGCAAACCGGCTACGGTGTCTCAGTGCCGCCGGCGGTAGCGAATGGCGAACTCGTAGCTTTCGGGTGGCGGAAAAAGATCGGCAATCAAGCGCAAGCGATCGGCAAGCGCCGGGGCGGCAAGCAGCGGGTATTCACGCTCTCGGAGGTCCGCGTAGTCGAGGTCGAGCGCAAGCGACAGCATGTAGATGGCGAGCCCATCGGCAAAGGCAGCCTCAAAGAAGCGAGTACGCTGCTCTTCCAGCGCGTGCGAGGGGGCCGCACTCTGTCCGGGCCGCCCATCGTGCTGCGGCGAGGCGTGCGCGCTGCCGCGGTTGAGCTCGGAAGCGCGCTTGCGTGCTTCGTAGGCGTCCTGGGAGGTTTCGCCTCGCACCTCGGCGAGCGCCTGGGACCAGAGCAGGGTGGTGAGACGCTCGGGCAGAACCGCCGCCGCCTCGGGTGCACTGCCTGTGCCCCTTTCCGCGGAAGCGCCATTGCTCCGGCCATGGTCTGGCTCCGGGTCGCCTGCCTTGGCGACCAGGGCGTCAACGTACTGGTGCCCTACATTGATGAACAACTCAAAGGCAAGGGCGAAGCGGTCCTGCATCAGGCGCGTGGAGATAAAGGTGTAGGTCGCGCCTTCGATGGGAACCGTGCGATGGCAGATGGCCCGATCCGCATACTCGGAGCTGTGCACGCGGGCAATTTCCGTGTCGCGTGCGTGCGCCGTTTCCCCAAGCGCAAGGGGCACAAAGACAAAGGCATCGGCGGAGATAGCCTGGGCGACGGGCACGGGCACAGCCTCCACGATGCGGCGCAACGTTTCCCCGGTGGTTTCAAGTTCGCCGAAGACACCGTAGCGCAGGCCATTGCGCGCGCGGGCCAGGGTGGTCGCGCGGACAGCCTCTGGAGCGGAGAGCAGGTCGCGCTGTGCGGGCATGGGCATGGCCTCATTTTAGCTGAGCAGCAGCGAAGCCCCGGGCAGTCCGGTGCAGGCCCTCGGGGGACGCGAGTAAGATGGCTGCGCCCATGACTGCCGCCGTGACTCCTGCCGCGTTTCCCGCTACAACTGCCGTCAAGACTCCCGTTGAAACCTCAAGCCAAACTCCCGCCGGGCTTTCCGCAACGGCCCGCGGCGCAGCCCGCGCCCGAAGGCTTTCTTTGTGCCTCCTGCTGCCCCTGCTGTCATTCCTGGCCCTCACCGGGCAGAAAGCGGCGCGTGGGCAGCAGCCAGTTTCAATCACCGTGGACGCGAGCGCCCCAGGCACGCCCTACCAAGCGACCTGGAACTGGTTTGGCGCGGACGAGCCAAACTACCTGACCAC
>CALMAN010000107.1 GCA_937859835.1 uncultured Acidipila sp.
GGAGCGGGGGAGCGAGGGCCTCTGTTGTGGAGGCGGGGGCAGATTTCGAGGCGGAGCGAGCGCGAAGCCCGTGTGCGCGGGTCCTGCTCACCTTTACCTCCCCTTCCCGCGCGTTTCAGCAGTTCGGCCCGGGCCGGGGCTGGTGGCTGCCCTACCTGCTCATTGTTCTGGTCGGGCTTGGCTTTTCGGCCACTGTCGGCAGCCGGGTGGGCTGGGAAACGGTGGCGCGCAATAACCTGGCTAACTCGCCCAAGCAGCAGGCGCGCCTGGACCAGGCTCCGCCCGCGCAACAGGTTGAGCAGCTTGCCCTGATCGGCCGCATCACGCGCACATCCGCCTTTGTTCTGCAGTTTCTTGCCCCTTTGATCGTGGGCGCGGTCGTAGCAGGGGTGCTGCTGGCTTCGTTCAACTTCGGCCTTGGCGCCGCGGCGCGCTTCGGTCCGCTGTTCGCGGTGTACCTGTTCTCGGCCATGCCGGCGCTGCTCAAAAGCCTGCTGGCCATCGGGATGCTGCTGGTCGGCGTGGGCGCAGACAGCTTTCAGATCAACAATCCGGTCGGCAGCAATCCGGGCTTTTATCTCCAGGGCTCCAGCCTGCCGCACTGGGTCGTGGGGCTCCTGAGCTGGTTCGATCTTTTTCTTATCTGGCAGCTGATTGTGCTCGCAATCGGCTGTTCGATCGTTGCCAATGTGAGTCTCGGGCAGTCTGCTGCCGTTGTTTTCGGCTGGGTTGCCCTGTGCAGCCTGGTCGCAGCAGCGACTGCGGCGTTTACCTGATCCATCCCCTGGCGCACTTGAAATAAACTTGCCGGCGCCCGTCTCCCTGGTTGCCGGGCCAAGCCGCAGCCTCGGCGCATGTGCTTTGGGACGACAGGGCCTGCCGCGTGCGCGGCTACTCTGTCCAGCGTTTAAAGACCAGGGACGCGTTGGTGCCGCCGAAGCCGAAGGAGTTCGAAAGCGCGTACTCGATAGGGAACTTTTCTGCCACGTTGCACACGTAGTTCAACGTGCAGCCTTCGCCCGGATGGGAAAGGTTGATCGTCGGCGGGGCAGTTTGGTGCATCAGCGCGTAGATCGTGATGCCGGCTTCCAACCCTCCCGCACCCCCGAGCAGGTGGCCCGTCATTGACTTGGTGGAGCTGATGCGCAGGGTGTGATTGGCGGCACGCTTGCCAAACAGATTGCCGATCGCCGTGCTTTCACTGCGATCGCCCAGTTCGGTCCCGGTCGCATGGGCATTCAGGTAGTCGATCTGGTCCGGCGCGACCCCGGCGCTCCGGAGCGAGGCCCGCATGGCCCGAAAACAGCCTTCCCCCTCGGGCGCCATGCCGGTGATGTGAAAGGCGTCGCCGCTCATGCCGTAGCCCACGACTTCGGCCAGGATCCTGGCGCCGCGCGCCTGCGCGAACTCCAGTGCTTCCAGGATCAGGATGCCCGCGCCCTCGCCGACCACGAAGCCGTCGCGGTCGCGGTCCCAGGGCCGGCATGCGCCTGCCGGATCATCGTTGCGCGTCGAAAGGGCGCGCATGGCAGCAAAGCCGCCCACGCACATCTGGTTGATCGCGCCTTCTGAGCCGCCAGCGATCATCACGTCGGCATCGCCGCGCTCGATGATCCGGAAGGAATCGCCTACCGAGTGGGCGCCCGAAGTGCAGGCGGTCGAAGCTGTCTGGTTCGGCCCCTTGGCGTTGTGGCGAATAGAGATATGCCCGGCGGCCAGGTTGGCAATGGTTGCCGGGATAAAGAAGGGCGAAATCTTTCGCGGGCCGCCTTGCAGAAATGCCTGGTGCTCGCGCTCAATCATGTCGAAGCCGCCGATACCCGAGCCAACGTGCACGCCGACCCGGTCGGCGATGTCATTGGTAATTTCGAGCCCCGAGCTCGCCATCGCTTCGGCTGCCGCGGCGACGCCCAGGTGAATAAAGCGCCCCATCTTGCGCGCTTCCTTTTTGTCGATGAAATGGAGGGGATCGAAGCCCTTCACCTCGGCTGCAAAGGTGACGGAAAAGCCGGTGGTGTCAAACGCGGTGATCGGGGCCACACCGCTGCAGCCTGCTGCCAGGCATCGCCACACTTCCGGGGCGGTATTGCCCACGGCGCAGATCAGCCCGACGCCTGTCACCACAACTCTTCGGGGCTGGAAGGGCAAAACTATTTGCCACCTTTCGCGTGCTGCTCAATGTACTCGTTTGCGTCCTTGACGGTCTTGATCTTTTCAGCGTCCTCATCCGGGATTTCCAGATCAAAGGCTTCCTCAAACTGCATGACGAGCTCCACCACGTCGAGCGAATCGGCGCCCAGATCTTCCTGGAAGGACGCGCTCGGCGTAACCTCCGCCTCATCTACCTGCAGCTGCTCCACGATGATTTGCTTTACTTTTTCTTCAACCGCTCCCGCCATGCCTCTCTCCTCGTATGTAATCGTTCCCTTGGCTATGCCTTGCCGCGCGACATAGCCCAGAAGCACAACTTCGCGCCTGCCCCGAAACCCCAAGTCTACCGAGCGCGGAAACGGGTGTAAAGCAACGGAGCAAGCACCCCAGATCGCGCAACGGCCTCTTCTAGGATGCACCCCAGCCTTTCCCGATTCGGGCAGGCTGGAGCCTCGGGCGGTCAAAAGTCGTGATCGGCACTCGCCTTTTCTTCGCCTCCGGTGGCACACTGGAGCCATGACGTTTCTGCTTTCCGTGCTCATCCCCGTGGCCATCGGACTTGCGGCGCTGCTGGGGTTTCTGCTTGGGCGTAGCACCGGGACCCGCTCCTCGGACGCGACGCGCGCCGAGGAGCGCCTCCAGGCGGAGCGGCGCTGCGCCGAAAGCGCCCGCGAGCTGGCTCTTGCCCAGGCGACCACCGGGGAGCTCAACCGGGAGCGGGCCCGGCTGGCCGAAGAGTTGGCGATGCGGGGCTCTGCCCTTGACGCTTCCGCGCGCGCCCTTGCGGAAACAAACGCAGCCCTGGCGGCATCAGAGGCCGAAAGCCGGGCGCGGGCCGAGCACCTTCGCGAAAAAGAAACGCGGCTCGGCTGCGCGGAAAAGGAGGTTCTGGGCCTCCGGACGGATCTGCAGGCCGCGACCGCCTCGCTCGAAGCTGCGCGAAAGCAGATCGAGATCGAGGCAGGGGAAGGGGAAAAGAAGCTGAAGCTGCTTGCCGATGCCGAGGAAAAGCTTGGCAATCACTTCAAGGTGCTCGCGGCCGAAATTTTCCGCGAAAAGTCGCAGCACTTCCGCCAGGAAAGCGAAGCCGGCCTGGGCAATCTGCTGAACCCCCTGCGGGAGCGCATGGGCGAGTTCCAGCAGAAGGTGGAAGCGCTCCAGCAGGAAGGGCTGGTTGGCCGAACCGAGTTGCGCGAGCAGCTGGGCCATCTGAAGCTGCTCAATGAGCAGCTTTCTTCGGAGGCCGGCAATCTGGCGCGGGCACTGAAAGGCTCCTCGAAAACGCAGGGCGACTGGGGCGAGGTCCTGCTGGCGCGCATGCTGGAAGCCTCGGGCCTGCGCGCAGGCAAGGAGTACCGCGTCCAGCAAACCCTCAGCACGGACGAGGGAAAGCAGCTGCGGCCCGATGTGGTCCTGGATCTCCCGGGCGGCAAGCACCTGGTCATCGACTCCAAGGTTTCGCTGAACAGCTACACCGAGTATTGCTGTTGCGACGATGAGCCGGCGCGCAAAAAGCTGGGGGAGCGGCACGCGCTTGCGCTCCGGACGCACGTCGATGGCCTGTCGAAGAAGAGCTACCAGGCCCTGCACGGGCTCCGCTCCATCGACTTCGTGGTGATGTTTGTTCCGATCGAGCCTGCCTACCTCCTCGCGCTGACACACGATGAAGAGCTTTGGCAGCGGGCCTGGGAGCGCGACGTCCTGCTGGTAAGTCCGGGGACGCTTTTCCCGGTCATTCGCACCATTGCTCACATCTGGAAAGGAGAGCAGCAAACCCGCAACGTGGAAGAGATTGTGCGCCAGG
Organism: uncultured Acidipila sp.; assembly: GCA_937859835.1. GTDB lineage: Bacteria > Acidobacteriota > Terriglobia > Terriglobales > Acidobacteriaceae > EB88. The sequence continues at coordinate 3,956 of CALMAN010000107.1, forward strand.
CGGGAGGACTCTATGACAAGGTAGCCTTGTTTGCGGAAACCTTTGTGGACGTCGGCAAACGCCTCGATGCCGCCAGGAGCTCCTACGAAAAAGCCTACGGGCAGCTCCGGACCGGCAACGGAGACGTGCTGACCCGCATTCAACGGATGCGGCAGCTCGGCATACCGACAAGCAAGAAGATGCCTCCATCGCTCACCAAGGAAGCGGAGATCGAGATGGCCCTTGGTGCTGGTTTCGGGACCGAAAGCAACGTTCCTTCCTGAGTTCCCCGGCGTCACGCCGGGCTCAGGCGCTTGCGGCCCCTTCCCGTTTCGATCTAGACCTGACCTCCGGACGTGCCGGTCGAGCTGCCGGTTGAGTGGTAGCCGGCAGTGCCACCGGGCATCTCCTTTTCAAGCTCCGCAGCCTTTTCCGCGGCCCCTTGCTGTTCCGAGCCGCTGACGTTGCCGTGGAGCAGCGCATGCAGTTCGCCTTCGGCTGCGCCCGCTGCCTGCGCATTCTGGGGCGCAACCGGCTCGACGCTGGTCGGTGGCGCCTGGGCGCTGTCGGTCCGCTGTTCCTGTTGGGGCGACTTGTCCAGCGAGTGCTGGGTGCCTTCCTGTGGATGAATGGCGCTCATCGGTTCTCCTTGTGCTCCAGCCGTGTGGGTTCCGTCCCGTGGTTTTGAGGGTAGGATGCGGTCCGGGCGTGATCGCCGCCCAGCGCTCCCAGCAGCCCTCCGGGCAGCGCAGGAGGCAGCGCAGGAAGTGGCGGGTGCCGCCCGTCAGGGCGTTTCGTTCGCAAATGCCGTCCGGAGCCTCTCCCAGGTGACGGTCAAGGCTTCGGGCAGGGTGCGGGTTTCGCCCAGGGTCGTCAGAAAGTTGGTATCGCCTACCCAGCGCGGTACGGCATGGAGATGCAGGTGCCCGGCAACGCCGGCTCCGGCTGCCGCACCCAGGTTGAGGCCCAGGTTGTAGCCGTCCGGCCGGTAGGTCGCCTGCAGCGCCCGCTCGGCACGCTGGCCCCACTCGATCAGTTCCGCGGCAACAGCGGCCGGCAAGGCCGCAAGCGAAGCCTGGTGCGCGTTGGGCACCACCATCACGTGCCCGGAGTTGTACGGGAACCGGTTCAGGCAAACGTAGACGTGCTCGCCCCGGCAGACCAGCAAGGCTGCCTGCTCGGCCTGGCTGGCGGGCATGCCCGCCTTGATCGCGTAGTTGGTCGCTGCCAGGAGATTGCAGAAGACACAATCGTCGTCGCCCGGCCAGGCGCTCAGCTCCGGCGGCACGCCCTTGCGCGGTTTTGCGCCCGCATCCGGGGCGGTTTCGCCCGTGATGTAGCCGTACCGCCAGGGTGTCCACAGGTGTTCCATGCGGCGAGTATAAGTGCCGGCAGCGCCTTATACTCGGGCATATGCCCCCTCGGTCCTCGTCCCTGCGCGCGCTGCTTGCCGAGCGCTTCGGCTTCCGCGACTTCCGTGCCAACCAGGAGGCAGTTTGCCGCGCTGCTGTGGAGGGATTGGACGTTCTGCTGGTGATGCCGACCGGGGCAGGCAAGTCGCTCTGCTACCAGCTTCCCGCGCTGGCCCGCGGCGGGACGGCGCTGGTCATCTCGCCGCTGATCGCGCTGATGGATGACCAGGCCGCCAAGCTGTCCGCGCTCGGGCTCCGCGTGGCGCGCATCCACTCCGGGCTCGGGCGCGAAGCAGCGCGCGAAGCCTGCCGCGCTTATCTCGAGGGTTCGCTCGAGTTCCTGTTTATCGCTCCCGAGCGGCTGCGGGTGCCCGGCTTCCCCGAGATGCTGGCCAAGCGCAAACCGGGCCTGGTTGCCATTGATGAGGCGCACTGTATTTCGCAGTGGGGCCATGACTTTCGCCCGGACTACCGCATGCTCGGGGCTCACCTTGCCAGCCTGCGCCCGTCGCCGGTCATCGCACTGACCGCGACCGCTACGACACAGGTGCAGCAGGACATCGTCGCACAGCTCGGCCTGGGCTTCGGGGGGCGCGAGCCGGCCGTCTTTATTCACGGGTTTCGCCGCGACAATCTCGCCATCGAAGTCGTGGAAGTGCCGAAGCCCAGGCGCGCCGCCTTTGCCGCCGAGCTGCTTGCGCCGCCCGAGGCCCGTCCGGCCATTGTGTACGCGCCCACGCGCAGGGAAGCCGAGATGCTGGCCACGGAGCTGGGCCGCGGCTTCAAAGCCGCGCCCTACCATGCCGGGCTCGACCCGGACCACCGGGATCGCGTGCAGCGCGCTTTTCTGGCCGGCGAGCTCGAGCTCGTCGTCGCCACCATTGCGTTTGGCATGGGCATCGACAAGGCCGACGTCCGCACCGTGCTGCACACGGCGCTTCCGGCCACGCTGGAGGGCTACTACCAGGAGATCGGTCGCGCCGGTCGCGACGGCCTGCCCTCGCGCACCATCCTGATGCACTCGTTTGCCGACCGCAAGCAGCACGACTTCTTTTTTGAGCGCGATTACCCGCCTGTGGAGCGGCTGGACGCGATCTTCCGGGTGCTTGGGGACGAGCCGGTGCACTGGGAAGAGCTCCCGGAGTTGCTCAAGCGCAAGCAGCGGCTCACGCTGGAACGGGAAGAGTGCGACAAGGCGCTTGAAAAGCTGGTGACCCATGGCGGCGCGCAGCTGGACTACACGGGCTTTGTGACCCGGGGCAGCGCGCGCTGGCGCGCCCCGTATCTTGCGCAAAGCCAGCACCGCGGGGGGCAGATGCAGCAGGTCATCCGCTTCGCGGAATCACCCGAGTGCCGGATGGCCCAGCTGGTCCGCCACTTTGGCGACACCGGGGATGGCTGCGCCGCCTGCGGCATCTGCGACGCGTGCGCGCCCTTGGCAGCGCTCACCCAAACCTCGCGACCCTTGGAGGAAGGGGAGCGCCGGCTTGCGCACGCGGTGGTGGCCGCGCTCGGCGGAACTCCCTATGGAGGGGGCTCCAAGTCGACCGGCAAGCTCCACGGCGAACTTTGTGCCCGCAACGGGGTGAGCCGCGACCGCTTTGAGGATCTGCTTGCCGCCCTCGCCTCCGCCGGCTTTGTTCGCCTCGACGAAGCCAGCTTTGAAAAGGACAGCCGCACCATTCCGTACCGCAAGGTCAGCCTCACGCACGAGGGCGCGACCTTTAGCGACCGGGATGCAGACACGGTGGTGATGCGCGAGTTGAACACCAGCGCCGGGGCGGCCGCCACCACCAGCCGGAGCCCGAAAGGGCGCGCGCAGGCCGGCGCGGCCCCGCTCTCAGCCGCCGCCGCGGCACTGGAAGACAAGCTCCGCGCCTGGCGCAAAACCGCCGCGCAAAAGCTAGGCCAGCCCGCCTTTTGCGTGTTTGGCGATCAAACCCTGCGTTTGATCGCCCAGGAGCAGCCGGCGCGCGAAGAGGACCTGCTGCTGATTCGCGGGCTTGGGCCGGCAAAGGTCAGCAAATTCGGCGAGGAGATCCTGCGCGTGTGCTCCGGCTCGGGCGGCTGAGGCTCAGCCAGGCCCGCCGTTCCGGCGCTCCCGGGGCAACAAAAGCCCGTCTTTTGCGAGCGCGGCGATGCCGCGTATGAAAGCTGCGTGACATTGCTTGAAATGAGTGTCCATGCGTTGACACTCCCCAGGGCCAGTCCTATAGTTTGACTGTGGGAACCCAGCGCATGCGCTGACTGAGCCCGCACCACCAGAGCTGCTGTAAGCGCTCACCTTCCGCCCCATTCTCTTCCGGTACGTTTCCGAGTCCGAACCGTTCTTTACGGGCGCCTCGCCATCGCCGGCACTTGAAACAAGCGGCAGGTCAACGATCGCAGCATCTAGCAGGCAACAAAGTGTATCTAACTACCAAAGGTCAGTTCCACCTAGATACTGCCGGAAAGCGATCTGCCGCGCCGTCGCGTTACCCATCGCACGTACCACCCCGGGACCTCTAAGTCATGGCCGACGCCTCATATCCCACTTACGCCGAGAGCACTCCTCTGAACTCCGAACTCGAAACTCCCACCCTTGATACCCTTGCGACGGAAGCCCAAACGCCGTCGGCTGAATCCACCTCTCACCCGGCCGTAGCTTCGGCGCCGACTGTTCCCTCCCCGACTCCCGAAAGCGCATCCGACGGCGACGACTTTTCCGATTTTGCCGCCGCGCTGGAAAGCTTTGACCGCGAGCAGGCCGCCGAGGCCGCTGCCCAGCAGTTCGACGACAACATCGTCACCGGCACCGTCATCAAGCTCACCGACAAGGAAGTTGTTGTCGATGTCGGGCTGAAGAGCGAAGGGCGCATCCCTCTCGAGCAGGTCGTCGATGCTGCCGGGGTTTCGCGGCTCAACCCGGGCGACACGGTCGATGTTGTGGTGGAACGGGAAGAAGCCGAAGGCGGTTACCTGCTCAGCTACGACAAGGCCCAGCGCCACAAGGTGTGGGACGTGATTGAAAAGGCAGCAACGGACAAAACGCCGGTGACGGGAACGGTGCTGGGCCGCGTCAAGGGCGGCGTCACCGTGGACGTCGGCATCAAGGCATTCTTGCCTGGCTCGCAGCTGGAAATCCGGCCGGTCCGCAACCTGGACGCCTATATCGGTACCGAGATCCAGGTTCGCATCATCAAGCTCAATAAGAAGCGCGGCAACGTGGTGGTTTCGCGCAAGGAGCTGCTTGAGGAAGAGCAGAACGCCAAGCGCACCGAAACCCTTGATCACCTCCAGGAAGGCACCATCCTGACCGGCGTGGTCAAGAACCTGACCGACTACGGCGCGTTTGTGGATCTTGGCGGCATCGATGGACTGCTGCACATCACGGACATGAGCTGGGGCCGCCTGACGCATCCACGCGACCTGGTCAATGTGGGCGACGAGATCCAGGTCAAGGTGCTTAAGTTCGACAAGGACAAGCAACGGGTATCGCTCGGCTTCAAGCAGCTGACACCCGATCCGTGGCTCGATGCCGTGGAGCGCTACCCGGTGGGCGCGCGGGTGCGGGGGCGGGTTCTTTCGGTCACGGACTATGGCGCATTTGTAGAGCTGGAGCAGGGCATTGAAGGCCTGGTGCACGTATCCGAGATGACCTGGTCCAAGCGCATGAAGCATCCTTCCAAGATGCTGAAGCCCGGCGATGAAGTGGAAACCCTGGTGATCAGCGTCAACCCGAATGACCGCCGTATCTCGCTCGGGATGAAGCAGCTGCTCGAGAACCCGTGGGAAAACCTCTCGGACCGCTACCCAACCGGCGCCGTGGTGGAAGGCCGCGTGCGCAACCTCACCGACTTCGGCGCTTTTATCGAGATTGAAGACGGTATCGACGGCCTGGTCCACGTGTCCAACCTGAGCTGGACCAAGCGCGTCAAGCATCCTTCGGAGGTACTGAAGAAGGGCGAAAAGCTGCGCGCCGTAGTACTGGGGGTCGAGCCTGAAAACCGGCGCCTGTCGCTCGGCATCAAGCAGCTGGAGCCGGATGTTTGGGAAACCTTCTTTGCCCAGCACCGGGTGGGCGACGTCGTCCACGGCAAGGTGCTTCGCACTGCCCAGTTCGGCGCTTTCGTTGAGATTGCCGAAGGGGTCGAAGGCCTTTGCCATGTGTCCGAGGCGACTGATTCGACCGGAGCCCAGGCTCCGCTAGAAGTCGGCCAGGAGCATGAGTTCAAGATCATCAAGATGAACCCGGAAGAGAAAAAGGTCGGCCTCAGTCTCCGCGCCATCGGAGACGAAGGAAGCCGCGCCGACGTGGAAGCCTACAAGGCTCCTGTGTCGAGCTCGACGACCACCCTGGGCGACCTGATGAACTGGAAACGCCAGTAGCTGCGATCGCTTGCCAAGCGAAAAGCGCCACCTACGCGGGTGGCGCTTTTTGCTGTCCTCTTTGCCGGGTGTCCGTCACTTGCCGATGTAGAAGTTGAGCGTCACCTTCAGCTTGGTATCAAACGAGTTGATCAGCTTGCTTTTGCTCTGCTTCCCCTTGTACTCGGCCCAAACCTTGTAGTCAGTATCCGTGGGCAGTTGCCCAAAGCGGTAGCCGCCATCCCCGGTCGCGATAAAGGTCTTCACGATATAGGTTTTCTGGTCCTGCAGGTACACAATGCTGCCCGGGAGCGGCTTCTTGTCCGCATCGAGCACCGTTCCCTGGATCGCCTTGGCAACGGTTTGCGCCCCGGCGCAGGACGGCACCACGAGCAGCCGAGCTACGCCGGGCAGCAGGAGCGCGGCGGCAAGCAGCACGCGGGCAGCCGCACGCGCGCTCCCGGTGGCCGCCCTTGCCGACGCTCGGTTGGCTGCGCTCCTCACCTTGGCTTCGCTACTCCTCTTCATCCTCGCTCATGGCGGGCTCGTCTTCATCGATCTCCTCGTCGGCCTTGGCCAGCTCAAGCGGGTCGGTCGCGACCACCTCGTATTCCGTGCCGCACTCGTCACAAGTAACGGAATCGCCTTCTTCTACATCGTCCGTATCGATATCCAGAGCGCTGTCACATTCTGGGCAAAGCATGAGAGATCCTCCGAAAAGCTGGTCTTTGGGGTGTAAGGTTGGGAGCAACGGCGGCATGGCTCGTGCTGCTTCAAGGCGATACGCGCAGTCCATTCAGGAGAACTCACTACGATGCAGAAAACTTGCTTTCCAGCAGGTTTGTTGGCAAGCCTCGCACTTTTTGCGGTGGCTATAGGCGCACCTACCAACACGCATGCCTCCTCTGACGGCGGAACCCACGATCTGGATGCCAGCGGGGCGCGCATCGCCCCACTTCCGGCTGACCCGCGGATCGACGCTGCCCTGCGCTCCATAGCGCCCGATGCTCTGCGCGCGGACGTTGCCACGCTTGTGACGTTTCGGAACCGGTCCACCCTTTCCAGCATGACCCCCAACCTCCCGCCGCACACCGGCGCCACGGCAGCAGCGGACTGGATCTTTGGGCAGTACACAGCCATCAGCCAAAGCTGCGGAGGCTGCCTCGAGGTAAAGCGCGACACCTTTACCGAGCAGCCCATGAGCCGCATCCCGATCCCGACCACGATCACCAATGTGTATGCCGTGCTCAAGGGAACCGATCCGGCGCAGGCAAACCGCACCGTGCTGGTCACCGGCCACTACGACTCGCGCAACTCCACCAATGAGAACGCCACCGATCCGGCGCCCGGCGCCAATGATGATGCTTCGGGCGTTGCCGTGTCGCTTGCCTGTGCCCGGGCGCTCGTGAAGCTGCGCTTTCCCGCGACCATCCTCTTTGCCGCCGTGGCCGGCGAGGAGCAGGGCCTGAACGGGAGCCGCCATCTCGCAAAGCTGCTGAAGAGCGAAAACATCGACCTCGAAGCCGTGCTCAACAACGACATCGTGGGCGGCAACACGACGCCCGGCCAGGAGACGCTTCAGGACAAGCGCGCCGTGCGTGTTTTTTCTGAAGGCATTCCGGCCGCGGCCGGCCCCGAACAGGTAAAGATCATCGAGCTGCTCGGCTACGAAAGCGACTCGCCCTCGCGTGAGCTGGCCCGCGACATCACCGGCGTGGATCAAACCTACTTCGGCCACGGGGCGGCGCCGCAGGACGGCAGCGGCACGACTGGAGGCTACTTTCATCCCGTGCTCGAGCTGCGGCGCGACCGTTTTCTGCGCGGAGGGGATCACACCTCGTTCAACGGAGAAGGCTTCCCTGCGGTCCGCTTTACCGAATGGCGCGAAGACTTCAATCACCAGCACCAGGATGTGCGGGTCGAGAAGGGTGTGCAGTTCGGGGACCTGCTCGAGTACGTGGACTTTGCCTACGTGGCCGACGTTGCCCGGCTGAACGCCGCGACCCTGGCTACGCTGGCGCTCGCACCGCCGCCCCCGCAGGCAGCCCGGATTGTGACGACCAACCTCGACAACAACACCACCCTTACGTGGCAGCCGGGGCCGGGAGCCCCCGCCGGCACGCGATACCAGATCCTGTGGCGTGAGCTCGCGGCCTCGGACTGGCAGTATGTGGCCGACGCGGCCAGGTACGGCTCGGGCACGTCCGTGACGCTGCCTGTGTCCAAGGACAACGTGATCTTCGGCATCCGTTCGCTCGACGCCGCCGGCCACAGTAGCGTGGCGGTCGTGCCGTTTCCAACGCGATAGCACCCCTGCCCCCGGGTAGACCGCGTGCAGCAAAGGCGGTCTGCTCGGCGCCCCAAGGCCGCTTTCCGGGGAACCGAAACCTGCAGCGCGGGCTGCGCCAACCTGCGACAATAGGGTGCATATGCCGCCTTTCCGCTCCGCTGGAATGCTCGCTTTCCCTGACTTTCGCGGCTTTACGCGTACGCTGGTGGTTTGGAACGTCGGCATCTACTTCATTCTGCTGCTGCTGCACCTGGCGGCGCCCTCGCTGGAAGCGCGGCTCCTGTTCACCTTTGCGCTGACTCCGGCGCTGGTGGCGCACGGGTACCTTTGGCAGCTGCTCACCTACTGCTTCCTGCACGGGGGGCTGCTCGGCACCGCGCTCGAGCTGCTGTCCATCTGGTTTTTGGGCGCGTTTCTTGAGGCAAACAACGGCAGCCGCTGGATGGCCGAACTGTTTTTCGTTTCCGTGCTGGGCGCCAGTCTTACCGCGGTCGCGCTCGCGTTTGCGACGGCTTCCAGCGGCGGCTTGTACGTCGGCGGATTGACCGGCGCGTTTGGGGGCATCTTTGGCCTGCTCATCGCGTTTGGCCTGTTGTACGGCGATATGCAGTTCACGCTGTTTCCTTTGCCGATCGCCATCAAGGCCAAGTACCTGGTCGCCATCTACATGCTGTTTGCGCTCGCGCAGATCTTCGGGCAGAACCGGGTGTATGCCCTGGCCCAGCTGGGCGGCGCGCTGTTCGGCTACCTGTACATCCGCTCCGCACCCCGGCGCGGGCTTACCGCCGCCACCGGGCAGCGCTACTTCGCCATGCGCAACGACTACTACCGATGGAAGCGCCGCAATGCTGCCAAGAAGTTTGAGGTGTACATGCGCAAGCAGAACCGCGATGTGCACTTCGACAGCGAAGGCCGCTATGTCGATCCGGACAGCCGGGACCGCGGCGGCAAGACGCGCGACCCGAAGGATCGCGGCTGGATGAACTAGCGCGCCGGACTGCTGACCGGAAGCGCAAAGGTAAAGGTCGACCCGCGTCCCAGTTCGCTCGCCACCGTGAGGGTGCTCCCGTGGGCTTCCAGAATAGCCCGGCAGCTGGCCAGGCCCATGCCGGTGCCCGGCACGCGCTCTACCTGCGAAGGAACCCGGTAAAACTTGTCGAAGATCAGCGCCTGCTCGGACGCGGCGATGCCCACGCCCCAGTCCCGCACGCTGATCGAGACCGCGTCCCCGTGGCGCCGGGCGCTCAGCTCGACGGGTGTGCCGGCCGGCGAATACTTGGCTGCATTCTCAAGCAGATTGCACAAGACCTTGCGCGCCCACTCCCGGTCGGCGACCACAGGCGGCAGGGCTTCGGGCACGTCCAGGGAGCAGTCGCGCCCGACCATTGCCCCGCCGCAGGCGGCGAGCGCTTCCCGCAGCAGAGTGCGCACACTTAACGGCTCGAAGTGCATATGGACCTCGTGCGTTTCGAGCCGTGCCATCTCGACCGCCTGGGCTACCAGCTGGTTCAACCGGTCGCTTTCTTCATCGACGACGGTAAGCAGTTCGTGCCGGTCGGGCGGGCTGATCTCGCCGGCGGAGAGCAGCATGGTGACGGCTGCCTTGATCGAGGTCAGCGGCGTTCGCAGCTCGTGTGTGATGGAGTCGAGCATGAAGCTCCGCAGCCGCTCGCTTTCCTTGGCCGCCTCGCTGCGCGTTACTTCTTCGAGGGCCTGGGCGCGATCGATGGCGATTGAAACCAGGCCGCCCATGGCTTCAAACGTTTCGGTCGAAAGCACGGCGCCTTCGAGCAGAAGCACGCCGCGCGGCTTGACGCCGACGCGCAGGGGCACGGCGACGCGCTCGCCTTCAAGCCGGGTGGCGGTGGGCAGCATGGCAAAGCTGCGCAGATCTTCAGGCGTTTCTTCGCTCTCGACTGTTTGGTAGACGCGACCACCCTCCTCCGCCGTGTGGGTGAGGTAGAGCACGACCGTGGGGGCATGGAGCACCAGCGCCACCGACGCCGGAATCGCCTCCACCAGTTCGGTAACCTTGTCGGTCTGCAAAAGCTCCCGGCTCAGCTCGAGCAGCATGGCGGTTTCTCCCTGGCGGGTGCGCGCATCCAGCGTTTCCTCGCGAATGCGCACCGACAACCGGCTCGCGATCACGGCCGTCGCCAGAAAGGCCAGCAGGGCCACCCAGTCCTGGGGGTCTGCAATGGTGAATGTCCCAATGGGCGGAAGAAAGTAGAAATTATAGCAGGCGGTCGCGGCCAGCGACAAGGCTACCGCGTAGCGCAGCCCCCAGTTGGCGGCGACCAGCAGGATGAGAAGCAGCAGCGTAAGGGCAACCGTGGTGGGGTTGGCGGGCAGCCACAGGCGGTATGCGGTGACCATGCCTCCCAGGGCTGCCGCACAAGCAGCCCAGCGCGCCGGCCCGACCATGCGCTCTGTGTTCACAACGCGATTCTACCGAGCCGCTTGCTTATGATGAGCTATGCGCATTCTGGTGGTGGACGACGAGCCGCAGATTACCCGCGTGCTGCGCATGTCGCTGCAGGGCAGCGGGTACGAGGTCACCCTGGCCAAGGATGGCGCCGACGCGCTGGAACGGTTCCGCGCCCAGCCGCCCGACCTGATCATCACCGACCTGGCGATGCCCGGGATGGACGGCCTGCAGCTTACGCGCGCCGTGCGCCGCGCCGGGGAAACGCCCATCATCGTGCTGTCGGTGCGCGAAGGCGAAGCGATGAAGATCGCGGCACTTGACGAGGGCGCTGACGACTACATCACCAAGCCGTTCAGCATGCCGGAGCTGCTGGCGCGGGTGCGCGCGCAGCTGCGCAAGTCAGCGCGCACCGAGCCGCCCGCGGTACGGATCGCCGAGGGCGACTTCGCGATCGACACCGAGATGCACACGACCGAAGTGCGGGGCGCCCCGGTCCACCTGACCCCCAAGGAGTTTGACCTGCTCCTGTTTTTTGCCCGCAATCCGCGCCGCGTGCTCACGCACAAGACGCTGCTGCGCGCGGTCTGGGGCCGCTCGGGCGAGGACCAGCCCGAATACCTGAGGGTGCTGATCGCGCAGCTGCGCCGGAAGCTCGATCCGGTGGAAGGAGCGCGCTACATCCGCAGCGAGCCTTGGATCGGTTACCGCTTCGACCCGGAAGGGGAGGAACTTATCACTTCTTAATGCCGTTTCAACTGCTTTTCTAGGAGCCCGCGCGTTTCAATGGCCGTTAGAGGAAAACCAGATGCAGCGCGTTTTATACGGCATGTTGCTCCTGTTGGCCGTCACGCCATGGATGTACGCACAAACCGAAGCCGACGGGCTGACCATTACCGCGCCCCAGCAGCAGGTAGGCGGATCGCAGCCCGCACCCCCCCCCCCCGCGCCCCAGGGCCACATCGTTGAGCGGTTGGGCCCGGCCTATGCCCGCGACTGGCC
>CALMAN010000108.1 GCA_937859835.1 uncultured Acidipila sp.
GGGGCGGCGCGCATCGGGTTAACGCCGGCGGCACCGCCGAACTGCGGGAAGGAGCGGTTGCGCAGGATCAGCAGGGCGGACCAAAGGAAGTTCGTGACGAAGCCGCCCCAAAGGACGACGATGAGCACGGGCAGGTTCTGCCACAGATCGCTGCGGCCGTTTGCGAGCAGTTCGGTTTTCGCGATGGCCGCGATGGGGGCGCCGGCGGCGAGGCCAAAGGCGAAGAAAGAGCTGAACACGCCGGCAAAGATGGCGACGGCGAGTCCCTTGCCGAAGGAAAAGTCGGCTTCCCCGGCTTCGGCTTTGGCGGCGGGGGTGAGTTCCTTCTCCTTGGAAAGGCCGGCGATGCCGTTGACGGCGACGGCAAGGAGGCAGACAAGGACGCCGAGGAGGATGATCTGGCCGGAGCGCTCGTGGAGGATGGTGGCCATCTGGCCGGAGTAGATGGGCGGGATGAGGGTGCCGAAGGCGGTGCACAGCCCGAGGGCGATCGCATAGCCGAGAGCGATGCCGAGGTAGCGGATGGCGAGCCCGAAGGTGAGACCGCCCAGGCCCCAAAGGGCTCCCCAAAGGACGGCGTAGCGGATGGCGCCCGGAGGCGCGCCCCGGAGCACAACCGGGAGGTGGGGAACAAGGAGACCTGCAAGCACCAGGGGCGCGACGATCCAGGCGGCAAAGCCCTGGATGATCCAGTAAACCTCCCACGACCAGCGCTTGATGCCGCGGAAAGGGATAAAGTTCGTGGCGGAGGCGAAGCCGCCGATCCAGTGAAAAAAGACGCCGAGAAACGGGTTGGGGCCCACGTGGATGCCTCGTTGAGCAGGTGAAGGATCAGGCAAGCGCGTACCATCGTACCGGAGCAAAGTTGCGTTCGGGAAATATACTCTCTATTGAACTTTGCTTGTTCGGGGCTTGTTCGGGGTTCCTTGGAGCTCGGGGAAGGCGGCCATCTGCGGGTTGCGCTGTTCATCACGTGCTACAACGACACGCTGTTTCCTGAAACAGGAAAGGCGGTGGTGCGGGTGCTCGAGCGGCTGGGGCACACGGTCGAGTTTCCGGCCGGCCAGACCTGCTGCGGGCAGATGCACTACAACACGGGGTACCAGGCGCTGGCGGCGCCGCTGCTGCCACGGTTTGTGGAGCAGTTTCGCGAGTCGGAAGCCGTGGTGGTGCCGAGCTCGAGTTGTGTGGCCATGATGCGCGATCACTACCCGGGGATGGCGCGGGCGTCCGGGGATGCGAAGCTGCTGGCGGAAGCCGAAGCGCTGCTGCCCCGGGTGTGGGAGTTTTCGGAGTTTCTGACGCGGCGGCTCGGATTAGCGGACGTCGGCGCGTACTACCCGCACCGGGTTACCTACCATGCGAGCTGCCACGGGCTGCGGATGCTGGGCCTGGGAGACGGGCCGATGCGGCTGCTGCGCGCTGTGCGCGGCATCGAGCTGGTGGAGTTGGCGGGGCTGGAGCAGTGTTGCGGGTTTGGGGGAACGTTTGCGGTGAAAAACGCGGAAGTTTCGAGCGCGATGCTGGCCGAAAAGGTGACGGCGGTGTTGAACACAAAGGCAGAGGTTTGCACGGCGTGCGACAACAGCTGCCTGATGCACGTCGAAGGGGCGCTGCACCGCCAACGCACGGGCGTGCGCACGCTGCACCTGGCCGAGATCCTGGCGAGCGAAGAGGCAGATGCGCTCGACCGGAGGCAGGGCAGCAATGTGCTGGTCGATGTTCTGGGCAATGTGCTGGGCAAGGAGGGCGCTTGATGCAGCCTGGGGATCGTAGCGCGATGCGCTTGGAAGCTCACCTGATGACGCGAGGGCGACCATGAGTCTGGGATCGGCGCTCGACCCCAAAACGGCACCCACGTTTCCGATGGCGGCGCGCACGTCGCTCGGCGACATGCTGCTGCGCAAAAACGTGCGCCACGCGACGGAGGTGATCCAGGCGAAACGTGGCCGCGTGGTCGCTGAGATGCCGGACTGGGAGGCGCTGCGTGAGGCCGGCAGGGCGCTGCGGGCACACACCCTGGCGCACCTTGACGTCTACCTGGAGCAGTTCGAGCGGAACTGCACGGCGGCGGGCGGCGTGGTGCACTGGGCGCGCGATGCGGAGGAGGCGCGCCGGATCGTCGTCGACCTGGTAAAGGCGACCGGTACGCGCGAGGCGATCAAGATCAAGTCCATGACGACCGAAGAGATCCAGCTCAATCCGGCGCTTGAGGCAGCTGGCGTGCACGCGTATGAGACGGATCTGGCGGAGCTGATCCTGCAGCTCGGCGAAGAGCAGCCGTCCCACATTGTGGTGCCGGCGCTGCACAAGAACCGGCAGCAGGTTCGCGAGATCTTTCGTCGCGAGATGCAGCTGCCGGAGCTGGGCGAAACCCCGCAGGACCTGGCGGATGCGGCGCGGCGGTTTTTGCGGGATAAGTTTCTGCGGGTGCGCACCGGCGTGAGCGGCGCAAACTTTCTGATCGCCGAAACAGGTGGGGTCGTGGTGGTCGAAAGCGAGGGCAACGGGCGCATGTGCCTCACGCTGCCCGAAACGCTGATCACGGTGGCCGGCATCGACAAGGTGGTGCCGCGATACCGGGATTTGGAGGTGCTGCTGCAGCTGCTGCCGCGCTCGGCGACAGGCGAACGCATGAACCCGTACAACTCCATCTGGACCGGGGTGCATGCGGGGGATGGACCGCAAAGCTTTCACGTGGTGCTGCTGGACAACGCGCGCACGGAGGTGCTGGCCGACGAGGCGGCACGGGAAACACTCCACTGCATCCGCTGTGGTGCCTGCCAGAACGCCTGCCCGGTGTACCGGCAGACCGGAGGCCATGCGTACGGCAGTGTGTACGCGGGGCCAATCGGCGCCATCCTGACGCCACAGCTCGAGCGCATGGACCACGCGCAAAGCCTGCCGTACGCGTCGAGCCTGTGCGGGGCCTGTTACGAGGTGTGTCCGGTCAAGATCAACATCCCGGAGGTGCTGATCCATCTGCGCAACAAGGTGGTGCGACGGGAAACAGCGGGGATGGGCGTGCTGACGCATCCGGAAGCGTGGGCGATGGAGTTGGCGGGCGCGATCTTTCGCAGTGAGCGCCGCTTTCGTGCGGCGCAGCGGCTGGGGCGCATGGCGGGGCGGCCGCTCGAGTCAAAGGACGGCAACGGGGAGCGATGGGTCGGCTGGCTGCCCGGGATGCTGGGGGGATGGACGCGGGTGCGCGATCTGAAGGCCATGCCGAAAGAGAGCTTTCGCGAGTGGTTTGCTCGGCGTGACACGAACGGGAAGGCAGCGGGCGATGGCAGGCAAGGCTGACGAGGCACCATCTGCCCGGGCGGTGATCCTGGCGCGGATTCGCGGCGCGATGGGGCCGGCGATCGGGCGGGCAGGGAGCCCGCAGCAGTCGGCTGCCGCGGGCTGGCACGCTCTGCCGCGGGACTACCGGCGTACCGCAGCGCTGGGCCCGGACGAGCGGCTCCTCCTGCTCGAGGATCGGCTGCGCGACTACGGCGCGCACGTGGAGCGGGTGACGGCAGCCACAGTTCCGAAGGCGATTGGGCGACGGCTCCTGGAGCGCGGGGAGCCGACGATGCTGGTGCCCGCGGGGCTGCCCGAAGGTCTGCTGCCGAGGACCACGACGTTCACGGAAGATGCGGGGTTCAGCGCGACGGAGCTTGATCGGTTCAGCGGCGTGCTGACGCTGGCCGCGGCAGCGATTGCAACGACCGGGACGCTGGTGCTGCAGAACCTGCCAGGGCAGGGAAGGCGGGCGGCAACGCTGATCCCGGACTATCACCTGTGCATTGTTGCCGCGGACGACGTGATGGAAACAGTGCCGGAAGCGATGGACCGGCTACGGGCTACGGCGGCGTTGCCGACCACCTTTATCTCTGGCCCCTCGGCGACCGCCGATATCGAGATGACCCGCATCCAGGGCGTGCATGGACCGCGGGTGCTGGATGTTCTCGTGGTCGTGGCGGGTTAGCTCGCTCCCGTGTGCTTCCGGGTCGTGTTTCAATACGGGTTATAGTTACTAGTCGTAACTCCGCCGAAAGAGGCCGCGCCGCGATGAAAGGCACACATACCGGATCAGGGGAAACGGACGCGGTTTGGAGCGCGCTCGATCGGTTCCAGATCGAGCTGCCATCGTGGGGGTTTGCCAACACCGGCACGCGCTTTGGAAAGTTCATACAGCCGGCGGCCGCGACCACCATTGAGGAGAAGTTTGCCGATGCGGGCGAGGTTCACCGGCTGACGGGCGCGAGTCCGACCGTTGCGCTCCACGTGCTGTGGGATCTGCCGAACGGGCTGGGTGATATCGGGGAGATCAAGAGGCTGGAAGCGAAGTACGGGGTGCGTGCGGGCTCCATCAATCCAAACCTCTTTCAGTCGCAGGAGTACAAGTTTGGATCGATCGCGAACCCAAGCGCCGAGGTGCGCGCGATGGCGATCCGCCATCTGCTGGACTCGGTTGCGATCGGACAAGCGCTGGGATCGCTGGACGTCTCACTCTGGGTTTCGGACGGGTCGAACTATCCGGGGACGCAAAGCATCCGGCGGCGCATCGACTGGGTCCAGGAGGCGCTCGACCGAACGCATGCGGCGCTTTCGCCCGCGCAGCGCATGCTGGTCGAGTACAAGCCTTTTGAGCCTGCTTTCTATCACACCGACATCGCGGACTGGGGCATGGCGCTCGAGTTCGCGAGGAGCGCGGGCCCGCAGGCAAAGGTGCTGGTCGACACGGGACACCACTCCCAGGCAACCAACATTGAGCAGATTGTGGCCTGGCTGCTGCACCTGGATGCCCTCGGCGGCTTTCACTTCAACGACCGCAAGTATGCCGATGATGACCTGACGCTGGGCTCGGTTGATCCGTACCAGGTTTTTCGCATCTTCGCCGAGCTGGCGGCTGCCGGTGCGGAGGAAACAGCCGGGGTGGCCTTCATGATTGATCAAAGCCATAACCTGAAGGGCAAGGTCGAGGCCATGGTGCAAACGGTCATGACAGCGCAGGAGCTGTATGCCAAGGCTTCGCTGATCCCGTTTGAGCGGCTGGCCGCGCTGCAGGACGGCGGCGAACTGGTTGGGGCAGAGGAGTGTTTTCGCGAAAGCTTCTGGCAGGATGTGCGCCCGCTGGTGCAGGCGTGGCGGGAAGCACGCGGGCTGCCCGCAAACCCGCTGCACGCACTCCGCAGCAGCGGGTACGTGGAGCGGGTGGCGGAGGAGCGGGGCGCGCGCGCGTCGTCTACGCTGGGGAGCTACGCCTAGGCCCCGGCTTGCGGTCGGGCCGCGTCTGGGTTTCAATAGCGGAACAGTGAGCCGGCCGGCTAGGTGGTCTGCACGGTGGCTTGCCAGGAGTGTCCGTGCGTACCTCAAGCAAGCGGCTTTACCTGATCCCCGTACTGTCGAAAGCTCTGGATGTGCTGGAGCTGTTGGAAGCGGAAAACCAGCCGCTGACGCTGGAGGCGATCCATCGCCGCACCCGGATCTCGAAGACGACGGTCTACCGCGTGCTCAAAACGTTTGTGCATCGCGGCTATCTGTCGCAGTCTCCGGACGGCAGCTACCGGCAGGCAACACGGCCCAAGAAGATGCGCTTCGGCTTTGCGGGACAAAGCGAGGACATGCCGTTTTCCGTGGAGGTCACGAAGAGCCTGCAGGCGGCCGCGGCGGCAGTGGGCGTGGACCTGATGGTGCTCGACAACCGCTACGACGCGGCCACGGCCCTGCGCAATGCCGAGGAGTTTGTGCGCAGCCGGGTGGACCTGGTGATCGAGTTTCAGGTCGAGCACGAGGTCGCACCGATGATCGGCGACCGGATTGCCGCGGCCAACATTCCGCTGATCGCCATCGACATTCCCCACCCAAACGCCACCTACTTCGGCGTGGATAACTACCGCGTGGGCCATGAGGCGGGCGAGGTACTGGGCGCGCACGCGGTGGAGCACTGGAAGGGGCGAGTCGACTGGGTGATCGGACTCGATCTGTCGGAAGCGGGCACGCTCGTGCAGAGCCGGATCACCGGGGCCTTTGAAGCAGTGCGCGCGGCAGTGCCGGAAACTGCGGCGGAAACCTTTGTCCGGCTCGATGGCCGGGGCATGCGGGACAGAAGCCGCAAGTTGATCTCGGACTTTCTTGATCGTCACCCCCGGGACCGGCACATCCTGATCGCGGCGGCAAACGACACGAGTGCGCTGGGAGCGCTGGACGCGGTGCGCGAGCGGAAACGGGAGCGGCATGTCGCCATTGTGGGGCAGGACTGCATCGAGGAGGCGCTGCGGGAGCTGAAGCGGACTAGCTCGCCGTTTATCGCGTCGGTGTCGCATGAGACCGGCACCTATGGACCGAGCCTGGTCCATCTCGGCTTGTCGATCCTGCGCGGGCAGACTGTGCCACCCTACAACTATGTGGTGCACCGGCTGGTAAAGCGGGCGCGCAGGGCGGAGAGCGGGAGGCGGAAGGCCTGAGCGGGGCCTGCGCGAAGGTTTGTTTCAAATGAGGAATTGTTGCCGTATTGAGTACGCGTGTGGAATGATGGTTCGGCAGTGCAGCCGGGAGGGGAGCAGCGATGGCCGTGCAGGGGCAGTTGAAGTACCTGGAAGACCGGTGGGATGAAGCGGTCGCGTCACAGATGGACGAGCCGGAGCTGCTGCGGTACCGGTCGAATCTGCTCGGCTCCGACCTGCGGATCACGAACTTCGGGGGAGGCAATACCAGCTCCAAGATCGATCAGGTGGATCCGGTCGATCGCCAGGTGAAGAAGATCCTGTGGGTCAAGGGAAGCGGCGGCGACCTGGGCAGCATCCAGCGTGCGGGCTTTGCCACGCTCTACCAGGACAAGCTGCTTGCGCTTGAAAAGGCGTACCGGGGTGTGGACTTCGAAGACGAGATGGTGGAGATGTACCCGCTGTGCACCTTCGGCAACAATCCGGTGGCGGCGTCGATTGACACGCCCCTGCATGGTTTTCTGCCGTTCCCGCATGTCGATCATCTCCATCCGGATTGGGGCATCGCGCTCGCGGCGTCGGCGAACGGCAGGATCAAGATGGCGGAGTTCAACGAGGAGTTCGGGCACAGGCTGGCATGGCTTCCATGGCAGCGTCCGGGCTTTGAGCTCGGCATGATGTTGAAGGCGATCGTGGCGGAAACCCCGGGCTGCGACGGTGTGGTGCTGGGCGGCCACGGCCTGTTTACGTGGGGTGCGACGCAGCGCGAAAGCTACCTGAGCACCCTCACGATTATCGATCAGCTGGGGCAGTTTATCGAGCGGCATGGCTCGGTGGCAGGCCACCGGCATTTTGGAGGACCCCGGGTCAAGGCGCGCGAGGATCGCAAGGAGATCGCGGCCAGGGTGATGCCGTACCTGCGGGGAGCGGTATCCCGCCGGCAGCGGTGGATCGGCAGCTTCACAGACGCCGAGGCGGTACTGGCTTTTGTGAGCGCGGAACAGGCAGAAAAGCTGGCGCAGCTCGGCACCAGCTGCCCGGATCACTTTATCCGGACCAAGATCCGGCCGATGTTCGTGCAGTGGTCGCCTGAGAGAGACCCGGCCGAGTTGAAGGAGCGGATCGAGCTGGCGCTCGAGCGCTACCGGGGGGAGTACGCGGCGTACTACCGCAAGCACGCACTGGCGGACTCGCCGGCAGCGCGGGACGCGAGCCCGACGGTGGTCCTGGTGCCGGGCGTGGGCATGTTCTCCTTCGGCAAAACCAAGACCGAGGCGCGCATCACGGGCGAGTTCTACACAAATGCCATTGGCGTTATGCAGGGCGCGGGCTCGTTGGGAGCAGGCGTGTCCTGCACGGAGATTCCGCAGGCCGGGCCGGCGGCGGCGGCGTCCGAGTTCAGCACCGAGTCGAACTATGTGGCGCTGCCGCCGGGCGAAGCGTTCCGGATCGAGTACTGGAAGCTCGAGGAAGCAAAGATTCGCCGCCAGCCCCCGGAGAAGGAGCTGAGCCGTCGCGTGGCTCTGGTGGTGGGGGGCGGCAGCGGCATAGGGCGCGAGGTGGCGCTGCTGGCAGCCGAACGCGGAGCGCACGTGGTGGTCGCGGATCGCGACACGGCAGGTGCGGAAGCAGTCGCAGACGCGGTGCGGGCGGTTGCGGGCAAGGAGATGGTGAGCTGGACGCCGATCGACATCCGCGATCGAGCGGCGATCCGGAAAGCGCTCGCGCATACGGTTGCGACCTTTGGCGGCCTCGACATCCTGATCAATACGGCTGCCCTGTTTCCCTCGTCCCCGGACGGGATCATCACGGACGCGCAATGGGCGCTGACGCTTGAGGTCAACGTGACGGCAAACTATCTGCTTGCGGATGAGGCGCACACATACTTCAAGGAGCAGGGGCTCGATGCGAGCGTGGTGCTGACAAGCTCGGCGAACGCGGTTGTCTCGAAGCGGGGCAGTGAGGCGTACGACGTGAGCAAGGCGGCACTGAGTCACCTGGTGCGCGAACTCGCGGTCGGCATGGCGCCGCAGGTTCGCGTTAATGGCATCAGCCCAGCCACGGTGGTCAAGGGCTCGACGATGTTCCCGCGGGATCGTGTGCTGGCCTCGCTCAAGAAGTACAACCTGCCCGCAGATGAGGAAGCGACGGACGAGGCGCTGCGGACCGAGCTTGCTCGCTTCTACGCGCAGCGCACGCTGACGCATCAGCCGATCGATCCGAAAGACTGTGCGCAGGCGATTCTGTTTCTCGCCGGACCGGCGGCGCGCTGCACGACGGGTCACCTGATCCCGGTCGATGGCGGCCTGGTGGAAGCCTACCTGCGATGAGCGCGGGTGGTCCGGCGCCGCTGGCTCCCGCGGACGCCCGTGCACTGATTGCGGTGGATCTGGGCGCGGAAAGCTGCAGGGTTTCGCTGCTGCGGTGGGTGGAGGCGCGACCGCAGATTACGCTGGTCCACCGCTTCGCAAACGCAGCCCGCGAGGTGGGCGGGCATCTGCGGTGGGACTTCCGCTCGATCGTGGCCGGCATTGAGAGCGGTATGCGGCGTGCCGCCACCATCGCCACGGAGGGAGTGGCCGGGGTGGCGGTCGACGGGTGGGCCGTGGACTATGTGCGTCTCGATGGGTCGGGCAGGCCGCTCGAGGAGCCCTTCTGCTATCGCGATCAGCGCACCATTGCCGCCGAGGTGGCGCTGCATCGGCGCATCTCCGCCGAGCGCATGCGGGCGCTGACGGGAGTGCAGCTTCTGCGCATCAACACCGTTTACCAGCAGTTTGCGGATCGCCAGATGAAGCTGGCCGAAGGGGAGCGGTGGCTGAACCTGCCGGAGTTCCTGCTGTGCTGCTGGGGCGGCACGCCGGTGGCCGAGTACAGCAATGCGACGCACACGCAGATGGTGGAGCTGGGCCGGATGGCGTGGTCGGACGAGATCCTGCGGGCGGCCGGGCTTTCCCCCGGGTGCGCGGCGCCGATTGTGCCGCCGGGGACCGTGCTGGGCCGGCTGCGCGGGCCGCTGGCGGAGCTGCCCGCGCTGGCGGACACGCAGCTGATCGCCCCGGCCTGCCATGACACGGCGTCGGCGGTGGCGGGGATCCCGGCGCGCGGGGAGGACTGGGCGTACATCAGCTCCGGGACGTGGTCGCTGGTGGGCACGGTGGTGGACCGGCCGTTGAACGGCGAGCGCGTGGCGCGGCAGAACTTTACCAGCCTGGCAGCGGCAGGGGGGCGATTCTGCTTCCATCGCAATGTGAACGGCATGTGGCTGCTGCGGCAATGCCTGGAAGCCTGGGGCGGCGGAGAGCGACGGTGGGAGATCGCGGAGCTGCTTGCGCGGGCGGAATCGGTTGGGGCGCCCGATTGCATGCTGGACGTGGATGATCCGGAGCTTTGGCTTGCGGGTGCGATGCCGGCGCGCATCAATCGGCAGCGGAGCGAGGGTGGTCTGCCGGCGCTTGAGGAGGGCCCGGCGGGTGCGCCGGCGATGACGAGCCTGATCCTGCACAGCCTGGCGAAGCGGTACGCGGAGATGCTCGGACAGATCGAGTCGCACACGGGACGCCAGTTGCGGCGGTTGTTTGTTGTTGGCGGTGGAAGCCAGAATGCGCTGCTGAACCGGCTGACGGCGGAGGCGACCGGGCTGAGCGTGCTGCGCGGCGCGGCAGAAAGCTCGACGCTGGGCAACTTTGCGGTGCAACTGGCGACGATCGAGGGCGCGCGAAGCGAGGAGACAGGGGCGAGTGCGGAGCGGGTTGCGGCGTGGGCTGGCTTGTTGCACTCGGCGGCGCATCCTGAGTTGCCGCTTCCCGGGCGGTAAGCGGAAGAGCGCGTCCAGCATCTGCGGAGCGGACGTAGGAAAGCCAGGTTCTGCTTTCAGCGCGGCCATCGTGGAAGAGTCACCTCGCTGTAACAAAGTTGATCGCATGGTAAGACGACTCGACAACCGCAACATAAGTTAGGCATATGCAAGCGAGCGACGGCATGCCCTGCCGCGCTGCTCTCTTCAGGGAGGGGGCTCCTGCCATCCAAAAGCCTGTACCAGGAGGCAGTCCCCCATGCGTGCTCGTTTGTTCACCCCCGCCCTTTGCCTTGCGTCCGCGCTGCCCGCCTTGGCTGCCGCAAACCCTCCGTTCGCCTCCGGTCCGGCTCCCTCTCTGGTTCCGATCAACTTCGCCACCGACTTTTCCGGCATTCAGCTGGAGTCTGCCATGCCGTGGACGAGTGCCGGCAACGACCTTACCGACAACCACTTCGCATCGAGCGAGTTTATTCTGAGCCCGTACACCCTGCCCCTGGTGACCGAGCGTTGGGAGTTCGCAGCGAATGGCGAGGTCCAGGGTACCCCGACTGTGGACGGTGCCAACGTGTACGTCGCCGATGCAGGCGGCACTGTTTCCCAACTGAATGCCGCAACCGGCAGCCCTACCTGGCAAACAAGCCTGCCTTCGCTCAGCGGCAACTCCATGTCCTACTCCAGGAACAGCCCCGCCATCGGCACAAACGCGGTGATCGTGGGCGATCAGTCATCGAGCAATCTTTACGCGCTTTCGAAGACCGATGGGTCGCTGGTGTGGCAGGCTGCCCTTGACAGCAACCCGGATGCGTTTGTGACTTCCTCCCCGGTCATTGCTAACGGGGTGATCTATGTCGGCGTCGCTTCCGGCGAAGAAACCATGGCAGCGAAGATCCCGAACTTTGTGCCGACGTTCCGGGGATCGGTTGTCGCGCTTGACGAGGCTACCGGCAAGATCCTTTGGCGGGCCTATACCGTCCCAGCCGGGTACACAGGTGGCGGAGTCTGGGCCAGCAATCTTGCCGTTGACACCACGCGTGGCGCTATCTACGCGGTAAGTGGGGATAACTACTCGGTTCCCCCGGCAGTTGCTGCCTGCCAGGTGGCGGCTACCACACCGGTGCAGCTCGACGCGTGCCTTTCCCCGGATGACCATATCGACAGCGTGTTCGCGCTCGACGCCAAGACGGGGGCTTTCCGGTGGAGTCAGCGATTTACGCACGCCGACACGTGGACTGTTTCCTGCGAGTCGTTTGGCAAAAACAAGGCGACCCCTTGCCCGGTGCCCAGCGGCCTGGATACGGATTTCGGCGCCGGCCCGAACCTGTTTACGGTAAAGCAGAATGGGACGGCGATTGATGCCGTGGGCGCTGGGCAGAAGAGCGGCTCGTACTACACGATGAACCGCGATACCGGGCAGATCCTGTGGGGCACCCAGGCCGGACCGGACGGCGTGATTGGCGGCATCCAGTGGGGCACGGCAACGGATGGCCAGCGTATCTACTTTGCGGAAGCAAACTCCGCCTATGTGCCGACGACCCTGATTCCATCCGGGCTGACAACAAACGGCAGTTACTGGTCGGCGCTTGACGTGAATACCGGGCAGATTCTGTGGCAAACGCCAATCTACTCCCCCGCGGTGCAGCCAGAAGGGGGCCGTGCCGAGACCCCTCCTGCCGGGGCGTACACGATTGGCGGCGGATCGGTAAGCGTGGCCAACGGAGTCTTGTATGGCGAGGACGCAGCCGGCGACTTTGTCGCCCTGGATACAACAAACGGCCAGATCCTGCGTTCGGTGCAGAGTGGCGGCGCTTCCATTGCGGCGCCCGCGATTGTGGACGGTGCGCTTTACTGGCCTTCGGGATACTCTTCGGTAGGGCAGACAAATAACAAGGTGTACTGCTTATGGATTGGTGTCCAGTAACTTGCTGAGCTTTGTTGCTGCAAGGATAGGTCGAGGCTCCTTAGGAGTGAAGTGCAGGGACGAGGCGGCAGCCGCCTCGTCCCTGCCATTTGCGGCTTGCCCGTTACTCGAGCAGGCTTAGTGCCCGCATCCGGGGATGCGTAGCGGTTTCAACCGTCCCTCCCCTGCTCCGGCCCAGCGCCGCGGCAGACGGAGACCTCCCGCTCTCGGTTGTGGTACAGTCCGGAATAACTTTGGTTGTCACCGCTGGAGACCGATCCGTGCATTCCTTAAGAGCTTTACGTCAACCGTCGCAAACAGTCCGGTGCCGGGTCGATCGCCACGCCTGTTGCTGTTGCTTTTCTCCTTTTCCATGCGGAAGGCGACAGCCCATGTAGCAGCAGCGCACTAAGCTACATCCTGTGTAACCCACCGCAGCTTTCCCGGGGCGGTGGGTTTTTCGTTCAGTCCGCCGCCAAGTGGAACCCCCTCGTTGCCACGCGACCTTCCCTCAGGAGACCGGACATGACCATCCACAGGCTGCAACTTACGCTCCCTGCCCTCGCACTTACCCTTGCTTGCTCGGCCCAGGCGCAATCCACCACCTCGGGCTACGTTTCGGGGGTGGTCACGGATCCCGGGGGAGCGAGCATTCCGGGCGCCAGCATCACGCTGCGCAATCTCGCAACTTCCCTGGTACTTACCGGGAAGTCCGCGGCGGATGGCACCTACCACATCGACTTTGTTCCGCCGGGCGCTTACTCGCTGCGGGTTGAGACCAGCGGCTTTTCTACCCAGGAGCAGTCCGTCACTGTCACCGTAGGGCAATCCTCCACCATCAATGCGCAACTGGCGGTTGGCGCCTCAAACACCACCGTCATGGTTTCGGCCGAAGGCGCTCCGCTGGAAACGGAAAACGGCAATATCGCGACCAGCTTTAACGAGCGCCAGATCGAGCGTGTTCCCAACCCCGGTCAAGACCTCACCTACATCGCCCAGGTCGCTCCGGGCGCCGTGATGAATACGCAGTCAGGCGGCGGCAACTTCTCTACCTTCGGTCTCCCTGGCTACTCCAACATGTTCACCATCAACGGCATGGATTACCTGAACAGCTACGGGGATAACAACAAATCCGGCGCAACCAACAACAGCCTTGGCGCCAACGAGATCCAAAGCGTCACCGTCGTCAATAACGGCTACTCCGGTAACTACGGCAGGCTGGTCGGTTCCACCGTGAACTATGTCAGCAAGTCGGGCAGTAACCGGGTACACGGCAATGCTGCCTACTCCTGGAATGGCTCATCGCTGAACGCCAATGACTTTTTCAATGTGCGCAGCGCGACGCCGCGCCCTTTTGACAACGTAAACCAATGGGCCGACTCCATCGGTGGCCCCCTCCAGAAAGACAAGACCTTTTTCTTCGTGAACAACGAAGGGTTGCGTATTGTCCTGCCTACCACCTCGTCGGTAAACATCCCTTCGCCGCAGTTCGAGGCCGCGACCCTGGCGAACCTCGCCACCGTCAACCCCGCCGCGGTGCCGTTCTACCAGCAGGTGTTCTCGCTCTACAACGCCGCGCCAGGCGCCGCGCGGGCGACGAACTCACTCCCAAATGGCGGCTGCGGCAGCACCTTTACCCTGCTGAACGGCGCTCCCTGCGCCTTGAACTTTGAAGCAATCCCGAGTAACTTCACCGGCGAATGGCTTGTTTCTGCCCGTGTCGATCACATCGTCAGTGACAGGGACCAGATGTTTCTCCATATCTTTACCGATCACGGCGTGCAGGCCACTTCGACCAACGTCATCAACCAGGCCTTTGATGCCACCAGCCCCCAGCCCGAGTGGCAAGGCCAGTACAACGAAACACATACCTTCAGCGCACGTGCGATCAACCAGTTCGTCGCCGCGTTCCAGTGGTCCGGCATCCTTTTTGGACCAGCACATTACGTCACGACGCTTGCTGCCTTTCCCACGTTGCTCAACATATCCTGCGGCAATTTCACATCGCTGGGGCAGAACCAGCAGGAGCCCACGGGCCGCCACATCACGCAGTATCAGTTCGTCGACGACTTCTCACAAACGTGGGGCAAACACACCCTCAAGGCCGGCGTGGACTTCCTTCGCGACGACCTCAACGTGTACCAGTTCGGCAGCAACACCGCCGGTACCCTTACAACGTCGCTGGCGGGCTTCTACAACGGGGAGGCCACGACCTACACCCAGTCTTTTCCCAACCGCTTCCATCAGCCCTTCGCTGCCTATGATCTCGGCTTCTACCTCGAAGATGACTGGGCGATCACGCCGTACCTGAAACTTACGGGCGCCCTGCGCTTTGACCGCGAGGCCAACACCACGTGCCGGACGCACTGCTTTTCCCGTCTCGCGGCGCCATTCGCTGATGTCGATCACGACCCGGCGGTCGCCTACGACCAGGCAATCCAGACAGGCCTTAGCCAGGCCTTCTATGCGACGACCGCTCTTTCTTTCGAACCGCGGCTCGGCTTTTCCTGGTCTCCTTTTGGCAGCACCACAACCGTGGTTCGCGGCGGGGTCGGCAACTTTCGCGACTTTATTCCCCAGCAATCGTTGAACGGCTTCGCGCTCAACTCACCCAACGTAAACAGCTTCACTGTTTCCGGCGCGCTCGCGCCCCCGAGCGCCGGCAACGTGTTCACCAACGCCGCAACCTCAAACCAGACGTTTCTGAACGGGTTCTCGCAACAGGCTACCCTGGCTAGCCTTTCCGCTACGGATCCAGCCTTTTCGCCGCCCGCGTTCTTCGGCGCGCAGCCGAAGACCGTCAGCCCTACGTACATCGAGTACAACCTCGAGCTCGATCACTCCTTCGGCACGCGCTACCACGGCAAGCGCAAACTTTGTCGGGAACCACGGCATCCACGAGGTGATCCTCAATCCAGGAGTCAACGCCTACTCTCCCCTCCCCTTCGCGGGGTTACCGGCCGGCGCCCCGGACGCTCGCTTCAGCACGTTTACCGAGATCGATACGGTCGGCACGTCGAACTATTCGGGGCTTGTTCTCAGTGCCCGGCATAGCTTTGATCATGGCTTCCAGGCCAACGCCAACTACGCCTACAGTCACGCGCTCGATGACGTTTCCGACAATGGCTTTACCGCGTGGAGCTATGGAACGGCGCCAAGCATCCAGTACCCGCAGATCCCTTCCGACGCGCACGCCAACTACGGCAACAACGATGCGGACGTACGCCAGTCCTTTACCGCGAGCTATGTTTGGGAACCGGCCTGGGGCGCGGGACTGCCGTGGAAGGAGCGCCTGCTGGCGCAAGGCTGGTCCGTTTCCGAGACTTTCTTCAAGCGCACCGGCTTTCCTTTTACCGCGACCGATAGTGCCACCACCGCGACCCTGGCCGCGACGAATTACGGCGCAACGGTGTTCGCCAACAGCCTTGGGGCTCGGCAGCCAAGCTGCGGCAACCCTGACAAACTCTGCCTCGACGCAGCCCAGTTCTCGCTTGCCGCCACCGGCTTCGGGAATCAGCGCCGCAATCAGCTTCGCGGGCCGGGATTTTTCGATACCGATGTGTCGCTGCTCAAGCGCACCAAGGTCCATGTCTTTGCGGAAGATCAGGAGCTTGCTGTGGGCGCGAACTTCTTCAACGTGCTCAATCACCCGAACTTCGACCAGCCCGTCGCCGACATCGCGAATCCGCAGTTCGGCGAGATCACCCGGACCGTTTCCCCGCCTACCAGTATTCTGGGTTCCGGGCTCGGCGGCGACTCCTCACCGCGGCAGATCCAGCTCACCGCCAGGTTCGCGTTTTAGGTTCTTTTCCGTTTGTCCAGGGTAGCGAGACCGAGTCTCGGAGAGGACCCACAGTGAAGAAGCTTGCATTGCTGGCCATACTCTTGATCCATGGTGTGGCCGTTTCCTCCTTCGGCCAGACCCCACGGTTGACGCTTGACGACGTCCTCAACACAGAGGACGAACGCAGCGAGCCGGGAGTGCTTTCTCCTGACGGCCGCTGCTTGGCGGTTGCCGATCACGGCCGGATCCAACTGCTGCCAACGGACGGAGCGGCGCCGCGTACCCTCGGCAACACGCCCGCGGCATCGGAGCTCGCCTGGTCGCCCGATTCGAAGCGACTGGCCTTTATTGCCGAAGGGGATGTTTGGACGATCTCTGTCCAGCCGTCCACCGTCCCGGCACAGCCGCTCCGCCTGACGCATGATCCTGCGGGCCCCGGCGACCCACGGGGCGCCACGGATCATCACCCCCAGTGGAACCCCAG
This sequence comes from uncultured Acidipila sp., assembly GCA_937859835.1. Lineage (GTDB taxonomy): Bacteria > Acidobacteriota > Terriglobia > Terriglobales > Acidobacteriaceae > EB88. The sequence goes on from CALMAN010000108.1 coordinate 16,399, forward strand.
GAGCGCCTGGATCGTTTACCAGTCCGGCCGGAAAGGGTTCAACGAACTCTACGTTGTCAGCAGCAATGCGCAACACGAAAACCTGCTCGCGGCTACCGAGGTGTACACCGGCAACGATGTGATCGCCCGCAACGCCGCGGACCACGGAGACATTGTGTCCTCCGATCGCTTCGCCCCAGCGCCTGCCTGGTCGCCTGACGGCAAACGCCTGGCGTTTACCGAGCGCTCGCGACAGTTCTTTTCGGGCAAACTCAAGCTGCTCGACTTCAACGCGCAGACGGGCACAGCCGCAGCGCAACCGAGAGATCTTTACATCACGAGCAATGATGCCGGCGGCGCCTGGGCAGTCGCGTCCGGCGCCTGGTCGCCTGACTCCAGCACCCTGGCCCTGGTGCTCCAGCAATCAGGCTGGGACAAGATCTGGCTTCTTTCCGCGGCCGGTGGCCCTCCCCGCCCACTGACAACCGGCAGCAGCGAGGACGAGAACCCGGTCTACTCCCCTGACGGCAAGTGGATCGTCTTTGCCTCCAATCGCGACCTGCCCGAAGAGCAGCACCTTTGGCTCGTTCCCTCGACCGGCGGCGTTCCCCATCGACTGACGGGGCAGGGCGGCGTAGAAGGCCACCCACAATGGTCTCCCGACAGCCGGCTGATCTACTTCTCGCAGAGCACGGCCTTGCGGGCGCAGGCCACCTTTGTTGCCAGTGTCACCGGCGCGGGAAGCGCGCACCCACTGCGCCCGCTCGCGCCTTCTGTTTACCAGCAGCTGGGGATTCGGCCGGTTGTCGCTCACTTCCACAGCTCCGACGGTCTGCCTATCGCGGGCATCCTGTTCAAACCGGCTCACCTTGTTGCCGGCAGGAGGTACCCGACGGTGATCTGGGCGCACGGTGGCCCGGAAGGCCAGGAAACCCTCACCCTTTCTCCCTGGTCGCTCTTTCTTGCGCAGCAGGGCTATGTCGTCCTTGAAGTGAATTTTCGCGGGAGCACCGGCTACGGCGAGCGCTTCCGCAACAGCAACGTCCAGGACTCGGGCGGCGGCGAGATCCGCGACATCGCCGCTGCGGTGGACTATCTTGTGCGCGCGGGCATCGCCGATCCTCGCCGTGTGGCCGTTGCCGGCGGCAGCCACGGCGGCACCATCGTTGCCAACGCGGTAACCAAACTCCCCAACACCTTTGCTGCCGGCATCGAGATGTACGGCGTGGTCGATCGCGCCCTGTATCTCGAATACACCAATCGCAACTCAAGGATCCGCTGGGAGATCAAGATGGGCGGCACGCCTGCGCAAAAGCCGGCCGTTTACCGGCAGGCCAATATTCTGCCCGACGTCGCCCGCATCAAGACCCCCATCCTTCTGCTGCATGGCGAGGAAGACCCGCAGGTTCCACCGCAGGAGTCTGCGGAGTTTGCTGCCGCCCTCCGGCAGCATGGAAAGGTTTTTTTCTACAAGACTTATCCCCACGAAGGACATGGCTTTCGGCAGCGAGACCACAGGAAGGACGCCTACGAACGGGAGCTCGCCTTTCTTCGCCAGTACTTATCGTGATTGCCGCACGCGCGCAAGAGCAGAGGCTCGGGCGGCAGCAGCGACTTCAGCGCCGCCCCATGACCGCGATCAGCGGATCGCTCCTGGAGCCGTCCCGCAGCACGTCTGCGCGGATCTCCTGAAAGCCGGCGCGCTCGAGGTAAAGACGCACCAGGGCGGCGTGTCCGCTGTTGTCGAGCGACCGCCAGATCGCCACCGCCTTGGTTGGGAAGCAGCGGTTTGAGAAGCTGACGAGAAAGGGCGCGCCCGGCCGCAGCACTCGCAGCACTTCAGCAAAAACATCCAGGGGACGCTCGAGGTACTGGACGCCGACACAGCACAGGGCGGCATCGCAGCTTTCCCCTTCCAGCGGCAGGACGGGAGTGCGGTTCAGGTTCTGCACGAAGCTTCGGGTGAGCCGCGGGTTGGCCCTAAGCTCTTCGGCGTTCATGCCGTGGCCGATCACCTCGGCGAA
>CALMAN010000109.1 GCA_937859835.1 uncultured Acidipila sp.
CCCCTCTCGCCCTCCCCACGAGGCGTGGGGGAGGGGACGCGTGGGCGGCCGGCTCAGGCTGCGAGGAACTGCATTTGTTCGAGATCGGCGATCAAGCCGGGGCCGGTTGGGTGCCAGCCGAGCCGCGCCCGCGTTTGCGCGCTGGAGGCCGGCATGTCATGGGCGGCAAACGGCGCGAGCCATCCAAAGTGAGCGCCGGCTTCGTCTGGGGACAGGCTGTGGACCGGCAGCCGCAAGCCCCGGCCAAGGAGTTCGGCGACTTCCCGGACCGGGATGCCTTCTTCCGCGACGGCGTGGTAGCGGGAGCCTCCTTCCCCCTTTTCAAGCGCCAGCCGGTACAAACGGGCGGCATCCGAGAGGTGCACGGCCGGCCAGCGGTTCCGTCCCTCGCCCACATAGGCCGAGATGCCCTTGTCGCGGGCGATCTGGACCGCAAAGGAGATGAGGCCCTGCTTGCGCGGGTCGTGGACCTGGGGAAGACGAACGACGGACACGTTGACTCCACGCTCCCCCACGGCGACGCCGGCCAGTTCGGACGCTTTGCGGGGGTTGGGGTTGTGCGCATCAAAAACGTCTTCGGTCGCGAGCTGACCGGGCGTGGTGCTGCCCATCCCGGTCCCGGAGGTGATGACGAGGGGCCGGTCGGAGCCGAGGAGCGCGTCGCCAAGAGCCTCGATGGCGCGCCCGTCTTTTTCGCAGTTCGCGGCGAAGTTGGCGAAGTCGTGGTCAAAGGCGCAGTGGATCACGCCGTCGGACAGGGCTGCCCCGCTGCGCAGGCTGCCGAGGTCTTCGAGACTGCCGCGATGGGCTTCGGCGCCGGCGGCCGCAAGGGCCTGAGCACCGCGGTCCGACCGCGTCAGTCCAAGGACCTGATGGCCGGCTTCGATGAGTTCCGGAACGATGGCTGCACCGAGAAAGCCGGTGGCGCCGGTGACGAATACACGCATGATGCGTTTCTCCTTTTGTGGCTGTGTGGGTGTGGGTTGCGGTGCAAGGGCTTCCCTGCCCGAAAACCTGTACGCCGGCCGGCGAGGATCTCCGCCTGCTGCTGGTTTGCCTCGCCCAGCCTTTGTACCTAGCTAGATGAGGCGCGGGTCAGAGACGATCTTTACTGGGAGTCCGCATTTCTGGCTCGATCGTCCGGGGGTTCCGTGGACCCACTTTCAGAAGTTCTGGCGCTGTTGAAGCCCCGGAGCTATGTGTCGGGCGGCTTTGGGGTGGACGGCGAGCTGGCGATCCGGTGGCCGAAAGATGAGGGCATCAAGTGTTACGCCATGCTTGCCGGCCAGTGCTGGCTGTCGGTGGAAGGGGTTCCCGACCCGGTACTGCTCAAGGCCGGCAACTGCTTTTTGCTGCCGCGCGGCCGCCCATTCTCCTTGGCAACTGACCTTTCCCTCACGCCGGTGGACTTCCATGGGTATCTGCAGGGGGGAGCGCTTGCAACGGGCAGCATGAAGGCGCGGAGCGCTACCTGGCCGGCGGCCACTTCGTGCTGTCGGGCAGCCACGCCGATGTGCTGCTCCGGTCGCTGCCGCCGATTGTGCATATCCGGGAGGAAGGGGATAAAGCGGCGATGCGATGGTCGCTGGACCGGATGAGGGAGGAGCTGCGCCATCCGCAGCCGGGCAGCTCGCTGATTGCACAGCAGCTTGCGTTTGTGATGCTGGTGCAGGCCCTGCGGCTACACCTGGCGGAGGGGACGCGCGGGGGTGCGGGCTGGCTTCTGGCGCTTACGGACAGGCAGATGAGCGCGGCCATCACCTCCATGCACAACGACCCGGGGCCCCCGTGGACGCTGCAAACGCTGGCGGAGCGGGTGGGGATGTCGCGATCGGTGTTTGCCCTGCGCTTCAAGGAGATTGTGGGGGCGACCCCGATCCCTGTCGGCGATCGCTTCGTCGCTCGGCTACGAGTCGGAAAGTGCGTTTGGAAAGGCTTTCAGGAGAGTGATGGGCTGCTCACCGCGGCGCTACAGCAGCCGGAACGGGCCGCTGGAGGTCCGGTGACAGGCAAGGAGGCGCGGGAGAGCCCGCGAAGGTCCGAGCAGGGCCGGGAGGGTAGACAGGGGCTGGCCGGTGCGCCGCTCCCCTTTTAGCCGGGGGCGGCCTCCAGCCGGGCCAGAAAGCTGCTCAGCTCGGGCGGCAGGGGGGCCCGGAGGGCGAG
>CALMAN010000110.1:0-8430 GCA_937859835.1 uncultured Acidipila sp.
CTCCGGTACTTTCAGTTGAGGATGCGCGACATGGCCGCGGCGGCAGCAGTGTACTGCGGACGGCGCCTGAGGAAAGGCGACCCTTATTGGACCTGGGGCACCGCACGCAGGGCAGCGACCGAGGCCGACCGGATCGAAGGGTCCCCATCGCGAACCGCGACGGTATGGAGGACCTGGCGCACGCTCGAATCGACCTCGACGGGCTCAAGCAGCTGCACGGCCTCGATCCGCACCGCGGCACTCGGGTCGCTCATCAACGCCCGCAGCACCGCGTCACGCACCTCCATGTCACTCGCGATAAAGGGCTGCAGGCCGGCCAGCGCCTGGCGGCGAACCTCCGGCGTCTTGTCGGTTTGGAGCGCGTTCAGGAGGGCATTGCGCACCGGCAGGCTGCCCGGGAGCCCGGAGCAGGCAACTGCGTGACAGCTGTCCGCGAGGAGGTTTACCGAAACGTTGCGGACTTGGGGATCGATGCCGTTTTCTGTTGCCGCCATCAGGAGTTCCCGGATGGATGGGTCGTCGGGCGAAGCCGTGAGGACGTCCGGCACCAGCCGGTCGTAGTGCACCTCGACCAGGCCCGTTCCCGGGTCGCGCTCGATCGAGCTGACATCGGCGACCACGGATGGAGTTTCGGGCGGCGGCGGTGCGAGCAAAAGAGCACTCTGCTCCACCATGTGCGCGGCATGGCCGGCGCGGTAACCACCGTAGCCACCCGCCAGGACCCCAACCAGGAGCAGCGCCGAGGACAGGGCAGGGGCGGCGCGCAGCCGCCCCGCGGTGAAGCTGAGCTGCTGCCACAAGCGGGTGAAAAGGCCGGCGCGCTCGCAGGAGTCCAGGGTGGCATCCAGGCGCATCCGGGCGCGCGCCAGCAGGGTTGGCGAGGGTTCCGGGCCATTGTCGCTCGCCAGGGCACGAAAGAACGCGGTGGTTGCGGCCATCTCCGCCTGGCACGCCCGGCACAGCTGGAGGTGCTCGGCCAGCATGCTGCCCTCGGCCGGGCGGAACTCAGCCATACCTTCGCCAGCCCCTCCGTGCAGGGAAGGGGCTGGCGGCATGGAGCTCGCCAGAAAGCTTCCGTCGGCGTCGTGGGAGCCGGCGGGGCCGAGGGCGGCTTCAGGGTCGGTCGCGGACATCGCCGCAAGCGCAATCGCGCGCTGGGCGGCTTCGCAACTCAGGCTACCGGGACCTTTTGCTTGCTGCTTCACATTGCGCTCCAGAAAAAATTGCCTTTTCCGTGTGCGCCGCCGTTGTGTCACGACTGGCGCTGTGCTGCTGCTCCTGCTTCCCCCCGGCTTACGCGTGCAACTCGGCCAAGCGGGCGCGGAGCTTGCGCGTCGCCCGGAACAGCGTGTTTTTGGCCGTTTCCTCGGTGGTTTGCAGCATTTCCCCGATCGCCCGCAGCTTCAGCCCCTGGTAGTGCTTGAGCTCAAAAACCATGCGCTCCCGCGGGGTCAGCTGCCCAAGCGCTTCCTGGATCTGTTCGCCCAGCTGCTTGCGCTCAAGCTCGCGCGCCGGGTTTGCGCCCGGCCGGTCGTCCGATACATTGCCAAGCAGGTCCAACTCTTCCCCGTGCCCGTCAAGCACCACGGCCTGCTCTTCGCGCCGGCTTTTGCGGCGGCGGAGGTGGTCCAGGCAAAGATTTGTCGCGATCCGGTAAATCCAGGTATAGAAGGAGCACTCGAAGCGGAAATTGCCCAGGTACCGGTACGCCTTCAGAAACGCTTCCTGATGGATGTCCTGGGCATCCTGCTCGGAGCCGGTCAGCCGGAGCGCCAGCCGCAGCACGGCGCCATCGTACTGGCGCACCAGCGCGTCAAAGGCGGCGCGGGAGCCGGCCTGGGCTTCGCGGATCAGGGTCGCCTCGGCAGCGCGGCTGGCCTCGTCGGCAAGGGTTTGAGCCCCGGCTTTGCCCAGGGGACGCGCGGTAGGGAGAGCGGCAGCAGGGAGCCTGTAGGTATCAGCAGCGGACATCGGGCGGCGTCTCCTGCCAGCGAGAACGCTGGCCTGAAAGTGTAGGACGTCTACAAAAACCCGAAGTAAGCAAAAAAGACTCCAAAAAACCGGAGAAGCGGCTATTGGAGCTCGATGACGCCTTCGGTCATGAACCGCTCCATCGCCTGCATGGCGCAGCCCTGTCCACACAAGTGGTACATGTCAGGGGTCTGGCTGTCGGCGCGCGACCAGCGCATCAGGGTAAAGCGCTGCTGCCGCGTATCGGTGCTGCCATTTTCCTCAAAACAAGGCACCGCGCCCAGCGCCGCCATCCACCAGTGATTGGCTTCGCCCTTGCTTTTGCCGCAAATGTCACAGGTAAAAGTGACGTCCCAAACCATAAAATCCTCACACGACCGGTAGGATCTACGGTAGCGCCATCCGCCCGGAAACGCATTAAGATAGTCGCAAGGGCACATTACCAACCGCACCAGGCGAAGGGGGGAGTGAATTGGCGGAACCAACCGAGCCCATCATGCACTGCCCGACGTGCTACTCGACCAAGTTTCAGCTATCGCGTGTACGTCCCGGAGACCGTTTGCAGCTGTTGTTCTTCCGCTACCCGGTTCGCTGCCGGAAGTGTGCGGGCCGCGCCTTTGCTTCGCGCGCTTTTGCCAATCACCTGAGAAAGCTGGGCAAGCTTTCGCCCAACGACTACGGCGAAAGAGCATAGGAGTCTGGAGGAGAAGCTTTTCTCTGCATTTTGGTCGGGACGGGCAGATTTGAACTGCCGACCCCTCGCACCCCAAGCGAGTGCTCTACCAGGCTGAGCCACGTCCCGACAGGAGCTTCTTCCAGGCTGAAGTTTACACCAGGGAGCACCTACCTGGTTGGCGGCACATAGTCCTGCGGCAGCCCGGAGCCCTCACCAAAAAAGTACTGGTTCATCTGCTCCACCAGGAACTCCTGCGCCTGGGGGGTCCAGGGCTGGAGGCGGTACTCGTTCAGGAGCATCTTCTGGTGCTCGACCCACTCACCCCAGGCCTTTTTCGAAACATTGTTGTAGATCTTTTGGCCGAAGTCGCTGTCGAATGGCGTTTCGTCCAGCCCCGGCATTTCCTGCTTGTAGCGCGCGCAAAACACGGTGTGTGCCATGCCCTGATTGTATGCGGGCCCGCAGCGTCAAGCCTGCGCGGGCGGCCACCAGTCGCTGACCGTGACGAAGCGGGAGCCGGCTGCGTGGCCGCGCTCAAGCAGAAAGCCGAGCGCCGCCACGGGGCGCCCGCGGTCCGCGTTCGGCCCCCGCGGCCCCCCGTCATGCAGCAGGATGGTGGAGCCCCTGCCCGCCTTGCGGTTGCGCCGGATCCCCCGCTCCACGGCCTTCATGATCTGCTTGGGCGGGCGGCCGCTCCGCCAGTCAAAGCCCATGCTGTTCCACATCACGGTTTGGAGGCCGAGCTCCTGCGCAATGCGCAGCACCGCCGGCCGCCGCTTGCCGAAAGGCGGCCGGAAGAAGTGCACCCGGGCGCCCAGCATGTCTTCCAGCGCCGCGTTGCAGTCGCGGATCTCGGCGCGAATCCGTGCGCCTGTCATGTACACCAGGTTGTGATGGGAAAGCGAGTGGTTCCCCACCACGTGCCCGGCCTCGTGGATCTGGCGAAGCAGCCATGGCAGGTTCCGCGCGTACTTGCCGACAACGAAAAAAGTGGCGCGCACCTGCGCAGCTTCCAGCTTTTCCAGCATCTCCTGGGTGTAGCGCTCGTTGGGCCCGTCGTCGAAGGTCAGCGCCAGTTCCCGACCGTTTGGCCCATGCACGAGCGTCGTGCCCATGATCTGGGAGGTTGACCACTGTGCCCGCTGCCACGCCCCGACCAGTGCGAGAGCCGCTACGCCGGCCCCGGCTGCTTCCGCTCCGGCTGTCATGGGACCTAGTGTACCCGCGCCTGCCCCGGGAAAGTGGCAGCGTGGCGCCGAGAAAGTCTTGGCTTTCTGGCCCGTTTCGCTTATTATTCGCCTATCAGCGCACGCTGCGCGCGTGCTGAAGAACTGGAGCCTGCATGCCCAAGCGTCCGTCTCAGTCCTTTTCGGTCAACGACCTCCCCGGTCTCTTCCCGGCCGAGGGGGCAGCGCCACGCGCGGCGGGCCCGGTGGTGGGTCCAGTGGCGATTCGGCCTACCGCCGCCCGGCGCAACCTGCGCATCGCCATTGAAGGGCCCTTGCGCGCCGGCAAGTCGACCCTGGCGGCGCTGCTTGCCGCGCGCATGGGCGCAACCTATGTTGCCGAACGGGAAGCGAATCCCTTTCTCAGCCGTTTTTACGCGGGCGAGCCCGGCATGGCACTGCCTACCCAGATGTGGTTTCTGCGCGAGCGCCTGGCCCAGCTCCGGGAGGCTGCCGCGATCCCCGGGCCGGTGGTGTTCGACTACCTGCTTGAAAAAGACAAGCTGTTTGCGTTTTTGAACCTGTCGGACGCCGAGTTGCCCGCATACAAGGCCTTCTACACCGCGCACGCTGTGCCCGTCCGGCCTGACCTGGTTGTGTACCTCCAGGCGAACCCGGCGGTGCTGCGCGAGCGGCGTCGCCGAAAAGCCTCACCCGGCGAAGCGGAGATCAGCGACGACTACACCGAGCAGGTATCGGCAGCGTATGAGCACTTCTTTTCGCGCTACACAGGGAGCCGCCTGCTGGTCGTCGACACGTCGCTGATTGATTTTGTACACAGCGAGCGTGAGCGGGAACTGCTGCTTGACCGCATCCTGGCGCCGGTGCATGGACGCGAGTACTTTGCCCCGCTCGCCCGGATTGCCTGAGGCTCAGGTACCCTAGGAGCGTGCCAGCCTTGCTCCCAGCGAGAGCGGCGCCGGAGCCGCGATGAGCCTGCTTGCCCCTCGAGAAACGGACAAGGTCACCTTTCCCGTGCTTGCCGGGAAAAAGCGGGCCGGCTCGCCGATCGCAGCGCTGACGGCCTACGACTATCCGACGGCGCGCATCGTCGACGAAGCCGGCATCGACCTCCTGCTGGTAGGGGATTCGCTCGGCATGGCGGTGCTCGGGTACGACTCGACCCTGCCCGTAACCCTTGAGGAAATGCTGCACCATACCCGGGCCGTGCGCCGCGCGGTCCGCCGCGCGCTCCTGGTCGCGGACATGCCCTTTGGCACCTACCACGCCGACGAAGCCGAAGCGGTGCGCAACGCGGCCCGCTTGCTGAAAGAAGCGGGAGCCGAAGCGGTCAAGATCGAGGGGCCGCGACCGGCGCTGGCCAACCGGCTCGTCGAGGCCGAAATCCCGGTGGTCGCGCACCTGGGCCTCCTGCCGCAGGGGGTCCATCGCATGGGCGGCTACAAGGTGCAGGGCCGGACCGCGGACGCGGCCGAAGCGATCCTGGCCGACGCGCTGGCGATGGAAGCCGCCGGGGTCGCGCTGCTGGTCCTCGAAGGGGTGCCGCAGGAGGTGGCGCGGCGCGTCACCGCAAGCCTGCGCGTGCCGGTGATCGGCATCGGCGCCGGGCTCCAGTGCGATGGGCAGATCCTGGTCCTCCACGACATCCTCAACCTGACCTTTACCCCGGCCGCCAGGTTTGTGCGCCGCTATGCCGACCTGGCCGCGCAGATGCGCGACGCGGTCGCGAGCTATGCAGACGATGTGCGCGCGCGGCGCTTCCCGGCCGAGAGTGAAAGCTACCACCTGTCTGAAGAAGCGCGCCTGCTCTGGGACGGTGCCGCAAAAGAGCGTTGATGGAGATCGTCCGCAGCATCGCAGGGGTGCGCGCGTGGCGCCGTGGTGCGGGGGCGGGCTCGCTGGGCTTTGTGCCCACCATGGGCGCGCTGCATGCCGGGCACGCATCGCTGCTGCGGGCCGCGCGCGCCGGCAACGACCGGGTGGCCGCGTCGATTTTTGTGAACCCCACGCAGTTCGGGCCCGGCGAGGACTTCAGCCGCTATCCGCGGACCTTTGCCGCCGACTGCGCCCTGCTTGCGGCGGAGGGGGTCGCGCTCCTTTTCGCGCCCGAGCCCGCCGAAATGTACCCCGCCGGGTTCTCAACCGCGATCGATGTAGGCCCGGTGGGGGCACGGCTTGACGGGGCCTCGCGGCCGGGCCACTTCACCGGCGTGGCCACGGTGGTGGCAAAGCTGTTCAGCATCACCGGGCCTGAGCGCGCTTACTTTGGGCAAAAGGACGCCGCGCAGGTCGCGGTGCTTCGCCAGATGGTGCGCGATTTGTCGCTGCCGGTCGAGCTCCAGATCTGCCCGATTGTGCGCGAGCCCGACGGCCTGGCGCTGTCCTCACGCAACCGCTATCTTTCGCCCGCCGAGCGTGTGGAGGCACTGGTACTTTCGCGCGCGCTCCTCGCGGCCGAAGACCTGGCCCGGCACGGCGCCCGGGATGCTGCCATGCTCCTTGAAACCGCCCGGGCTGTGCTTGGGGAAGAACCCGCCCTGCGGCTCGACTACCTCGCGCTGGTGGAGCCGGACACCCTGGAGCCGGTCGCCTTTCTCGAGCCCGGCCGGCCGGCCCTGCTCGCGGTTGCCGGATGGATCGGGGTGACGCGCCTGATCGACAACACCCTGCTTAGCCCGGTTTAGGCAGGGCGCAGCTGCGGCCCGCGCGGACCGGACACACACGGATTACCTGCCAGGAAGAAGCGAAGCGGCCGGTCTGCCGCCTTGCTGATGCCGACCCGCGGGGTCACGGCGACCTCGCCCGGAACCCAGCCGGCTTCCGAGGCCGCCAGCAGCAGCTCCCCGTTCGGGTCGAGCAGGTCGGCCCCGTTCAGCCCCGCACGGGAGATGGCGAGCGCCTGGCACAGCCGTCCCGGGCCGCTTGCGACCAGGTGGGGCGCGGCACGCTCGCCGAGGCCGCGCAGCCCGCGCATGGCGGCCACTCCCCCAAGCGGCTCCAGCGCGCGCAGCAGCACGCACCCCGCGCTGCCGTCCGGCTCGCAGGACACATTGAGGCAGCAGTGAAGGCCGTAGATGAAGTACACGTAGGCGTGGCCGGGCTCGCCCCACAGTACCCGGTTGCGGGCTGTACAGCCGGCAGCGGCGTGCGCCGCCGGGTCGCCGTGGCCGAAGTAGGCCTCCGTTTCCACGATGCGCCCGGCAAGCACTGCGCCGTTCCAGCGCCGCAGCAGGCGCGCGCCCAGCAGCCTCCGGGCAACAAGGTCAGGGGGCAGGAGGAAAAACTCGCGCGGCAACAGGGGTTCGTTCGCGAGCAAGCGCTTTTAGCCCTGCCGGACCGCGGCCAGCACTTCTTCGGCGTGCCCTTCGGGCCGGACCTTCTCCCACACCCTGGCCAGCGCTCCGTCAGGGCCGATCAAAAAGGTAGAGCGCTCGATGCCCATCACCTTTTTGCCGTACATGTTTTTTTCTTTCAGTACGCCGAACAGGGTGCACACCTTGGCCTCGGTGTCGGCCAGCAGCGTATACGGCAGCTCGTACTTGGCGCGGAACTTGGCCTGCGCCTTTGGCGTGTCCCGCGAGATGCCGAGGACGACCACGCCGGCCTCGCCCAGCTTGCCAAAGGTGTCGCGAAAGCCGCAGGCCTCCAGCGTGCAGCCGGGCGTGTCGGCCTTGGGGTAAAAGAACAGCACCACCGGCTTGCCGCGAAACTCCTCAAGCGAGCGGGGCTGGTCGGTGTCATCGTGCAGGGTGAAGTTTGGAACGGGTGCGTGCAGCTCCATGGCAAGCGTCCTCTTGCTCGCAGTGTAACGCCCCGAAGCGGGGGCAAGCGTCCCTCCCGCCCCTCCGAGCGTCCAACAGAGGACCGCCTGAAGCGCGCAAATGATGAAAAAGCGAAACGTCCCTGTGAACCTCGTCCCGGAGGGCGTAGCCCGCTCCCTTGCCCTGTTCTCGACCCTGCTGCTTGCGCCCGCGGCCGCCCATGCGCAGTACGTCGGCAAGGTGGGGCAGGGCGCTGGGAGCAAAAAGCCGGTGCTGCGCGCCACCGCCGTGTATGAGTACACCGGGGACATGCACGCCCCAAGCAGCAGCCGGCTGGTCCCGGTGGTCATCTGGGATGGAGACCGCTACGAGCCGGGCGGTTTGTACCTGGCCCGCCCAGAGCCGCTTGCCGTCGCGCCCGGCACCCAGTATGTTCTGGAGCAAAGCGGCGTGCCGGCCGGGCTGTTCAATCTCGCGTCCGCGGCACAGCTGAACACAGCCAGCGGCTCGCTGGCCGGCGACCCGCTAGCCGGTTCGTGGATCGGGCTGGGGCGCTTCGCCCCGTTGCCAACCGTACCCCCTCCGGCAAGGCTCGTGGCTTCAAAAAAGCTGCCGGTCCTCAGCGGCGGCTCCGGCGAAGGCAGGGCGGCCGCGAACACAGACGGAAGCAGCGGCCCGGTGCTGCATCGCAAAACCGGCACCGATCCGGGCCCATCGGCCCCCAGCACCGCCCCGGCGCCTGCGGGCGGCGGCGATGAGCCGACGCTGCATCGACGGGACGGCGATACGAGCAGCAGCAGCAGCTCGGACAGCAGTTCGGGAAACAGTTCGGGAA
>CALMAN010000110.1:8530-28797 GCA_937859835.1 uncultured Acidipila sp.
GGGATGCGGAGGGCAGCACCGGCGGCGCGACGGAGGATCCGGATCGCCCGACCCTACACCGGGCCGACACCGGGAACAACTCTGGGACCAGTTCCGGGGCAAGCCCGGACCCGGACCGGCCCACGCTGCACCGGGGATCCGCAAGCGCGGATGCCTCGCCCGAGGACCCCGACCGCCCCACGCTGCACCGGCACGCCGATGGCAGCCTCCTCTCCGCCGCGCCCGACCCGGACCGCCCGCACCTGCGTTACGGGCAAGCCCCGGACGCGGGAACGCGAGTGCTCCCTGCCGAGTTGAAGGACGCGCCGGGGGCGCCCGGCGTCAAGGTGGGCGAGGTGGTTGCCGTTTCCGATACGGTAAGCGATGAGCCGCACCCCTTTGCCTACACCTGGCCGAGCGCCACGGCCGCGCCGGAAGCCGCGCTTGCCATGCACGCGCTTGCGCTGCGTGCGCTGGCCTCGGCCGCGCACGCGACCTTTGGGCCCGCGGCGGCGGCCAACGCAAAAACCGACGCCGCGCTGAAGCAGGCCGCCGATAGTGCTGAACGGAGTTTGACCCCAAGCCCAGCATCGAGCGCCGCCGCCGGGAAACGCCGGGCGCCCGCGCCCGCAAAGCCGGTAGCCGACCCGCTGGCGGACCCGGACTTCCGCGCCTTTCAGCTCAGCTACGACGGCGTGGTGACCTATGTCTACTCGGCGCACACCCTGGGCGAAGGGGCAGCCCGCCGCTACGTTACCGTGATTGCGCAGCCGGATTTCTACGGCAAGCCGCACGCCGTGCTTACCGAAACCACCCGCGGCGACATGCTGGAGCAGACCCCGGCGCTGCGCCTGATCGATGCGGTGGACGCAAACGGCGATCATCGCGCGGAGCTGCTCTTTGATGAGGAAACAAGTGCCGAAAGCGCGGTTGCCGGTGCGCCGGCGCGGCGCTTTGTGTTGTACAACGTCACCGCAGGCCAGGCGCTGCTCGCCTATGCGACCGTGCCGGGGGCGCAGCAGTAAGGTCCGGGACCCCCGGCAAGGGCTTCTCGAGCCTTCACACCGCAGCGCGCGGGAAAGCGGAGGAAACGGCCGAGTCGCAGTGGGGTTGCGCCTGTGCTCCTTGAAAACGCCCTCTGCTCAGCGTTTCAGCGCCGCGGCAGGCACGACCGGGTTCCAGGGCACAGGCGAAGCCAGCACCAGCGACGTGTTGGTTGCCACATAGGGCGTCAGCGAGTCGATAACCTGCTCCAGGTGCGGGAGGTCGCGGACGGCAACCTGCAGGATGTAGCTTTCAGCGCCGGTCACGCGATGGCACTCACGGACTTCCGGCACCCGCTGTGCCAGCCCGTTGAAGTGTGGCAAGCGATCGCCCGGTACCGTGATCTTGATAAAGGCGCGGAGCGGCAGCCCAATCTTTGCCGGATTTACAACGGCGGTGTATCGCTCGATGACGCCTGAGTCTTCGAGCCGGCGCACCCGCTCCGCGACCGCGGGTGTGGAAAGCCCGACGCGCCGGCCAAGCTCGGCAAAGGGCAGGCGGCCGTTGGCTTGCAGCTCGGCCAGGATCCTGCTGTCCAGGCCGTCCACGCTGTGGGAAAGGTCGTTCACTCCGGGGCCTCCTTTGCCGATGAAAGCAGATGCGCCGTTTCGGTTTCGATCGTAACGTATTTCGGCTTAAAAACCACACGTCCTGTATGTAAGTACGCTGGAACTCCTCATAAGCTGAGGGTGTGCAAGCGCTTTCCATGACGGCGCCCTTGTCGCTTCCGCCCACCGGACCGGGCGCGGGCTGCCCCGCGCAGCGCCGGCTTCGGGCCCTTGGCGAGGCGATCGGGAACACGCCTGCTTTTGCCATCACGTACCGTTTTCGCGGCCGCACCGCCACGGTGTTCGCCAAGGCCGAACACGGCAATCTAAGCGGCTCCATCAAGGACCGCATGGCGCTCCACATCCTGCGCACCGCCTACGCGGCAGGGCTGTTGCACCCAGGCGACACGCTTGCCGAGGCCACCAGCGGCAATGCCGGCATTGCGTTTGCGGCCCTGGGTCGCGCGCTCGGCCATCCGGTGTCGATCTGCATGCCGGACTGGATGAGCCAGGAGCGGCGCGACCTCCTGGCTTCCTACGGCGCCGGGCTTTGCCTGCTTTCGCGCGAAGCGGGCGGCTTCCTCGGCTCCATCCGCCGCACCGAAGAGATGGCAGCCGCGGAAGGCAGTGTGTTTCTACCCCGGCAGTTTGAGAACGCGGCCAACGTCGAGGCGCACCGGCTCGGCACCGCGCCCGAACTGCTGGCGCAGTTGGCCGCTCGCGGTCTTCCGCTGGACGCTTTTGTCGCGGGCGTCGGAACCGGCGGCACCGTGATGGGCTTTGCCCGGGCGCTGCGCACCGGCTCGCCCGGGACCCGCGTTTGGGCCGTGGAGCCGGCCGAGTCGCCCACGCTCACAACCGGCCACAAGGTTGGCTCGCATCGCATCCAGGGGGTTTCGGACGAGTTCATCCCGGCCATCGTGCGGCTTCCCGAGCTGGCCGGGGTGCTCGCCGTGTCGGACGGGGACTCGATCCTGATGGCGCGCAAACTTGCCGCGACGCTTGGCCTGGGTCTCGGGATCTCGTCGGGCTGCAACTTCCTGGCCTCGGTGCTCGCGGCCGAACACGTGAGTCTGCCGGCTGGCGAAGCGCCCGTGGTCGCAACCGTCTTCCCGGACGACAACAAAAAATACCTGAGCACGGCGCTGCTCCGCGAGGAGCCGGTCCGCGCGGGCTATCTCACGCCGGAGATCGAGCTGCTCGACCTCGACCTGCTGCCCAGACCAAACCTTCGGGTGCAGTAAGCGGCAGGACGCCGCCACGCGCAATGGCGACGGCAATCGCGCACCGGCCGGGCACCGCTCTCCGCCGCGTGCCTACGCGCCGGTTTCGTGGAGGCGGAGGCACAGGCATTTTGCCGCACCGCCTGCTTTCAGGAACTCACCGAGGCGCACCTGCACGACCTCGAAGCCGCGCGCCTGGAGCTCGTCCGCAAGCGCTGGACTGATCTCATTGAGAATGACCGTTCGCCCGGCGTGGACGGCATTGCAGGCAAAGGCGAGCGCATCCGGCTCCGCGACCGCAATCCGGCGGTCCTTGGGGTACCAGGCCTCGATGCGCGCCCGCGACTCGGCGTCAAAGGCGGCGGGAAAGTACAGCAGGTCGCCATTTGCGAGCGGGCAAAAGCAGGTGTCCAGGTGGTAAAAGCGGGGGTCGACCAGCCGCAGGGACACGACTTCGCACCCGAGCAGGCCGGCAAGGAGGGCGTGACTGCGCAGGTGCGTGCGCCAGCCGTGGCCGGCCCACAGCCGCTTGCCGTCCGGGGTGAACAGTGCGTCGCCCTCGCCTTCAAAAGGGATTTCGGGCGGCAGCGTATCGACTGCGATGCCGGCCGCCTGGAACCAGGCCTGGTAGAACGGCTCTTCACGCCCCCGCTCCTCGTGGCAAAAGCGGCTCAGCACGGCGCGGCCCCGGTGCAGGAGCCCGGCGTTGGCGGTAAACACCATGTCCGGGACGCCCGGCTCCGGCGCGAGGAGAAGTACCCGGGCGACCCGGCAAACCGCGGCGTGCAGTGCATTCCACTGCCGGGCCGCCTCGCCGGGCGACGCGCGGTGCACATTGCCTTCCATCCAGGGATTGATCACGTACTGGACGTTGAAAAAGCGAGGCGGGCACATCAGAAAAGCGGGTTGGGTGTCGCGCGAAGCGCCGGTTGTGCCCGAAGGCATGCACACACTCTCCTGCCGTGAGTCTCCCCCGGGCTTCCGGCGGCGGTCAAGAGTACGCCGGTGCGGCACCTAGAATGGGGAGCGATGTTTCTGGACTGCGGCACGGCTTTGCTGGGCTGGTTTGACCAGCACAAACGCGACCTGCCCTGGCGGCGCAGCAGCGACCCGTACGGCATCTGGGTGTCGGAGATCATGCTGCAGCAAACCCGGGTCGCGGCCGTGCTGGAGCACTACAGCCGCTGGATGGGCAGCTTTCCCACGGTTGCGGCGCTGGCGGCGGCCGAGGAGGCCGAGGTGCTGGCGCTGTGGAGCGGGCTCGGCTACTACCGGCGCGCGCGCATGCTCCACCGTGCTGCGCGGGTGCTGGTCGCCGAGCATGCGGGTTGCCTGCCGCGCACCTCGGCCGCGCTGCGCGAACTGCCCGGCATCGGCGCGTACACCGCTGCCGCGGTGGCGAGCATCGCCTTTGGCGAGCCGGTAGCCGTGGTCGATGGAAACGTGGAGCGCGTCGTTGCGCGGCTGCTTGGGCTCCCAGCGGGCGCTGGGGCAGACCGCCTGCGCGCGATCCGGGCAGGCGCGCAAGCGCTCGTTTCCCCGGCGCGCCCCGGCGACAGCAACCAGGCCATCATGGAGCTGGGCGCCACCGTGTGCCTGCCGCGGGCGCCGCTCTGCCTTGGCTGCCCGGTCCAGCCCTGGTGCCGCACCCGTGGCGAGCACCCCACGATTGCGCGCAAACCCCTGACCCCGCGCGCCATCGCCTACACGCTGGCGACCGACACCGGAGGCCGCGTGCTGCTGCGGCAGCGCCCGGCCGAAGCCTCGCTGATGGCCGGCATGTGGGAGCTGCCCGAGCTCCCGGCCGCGCCGCCCGGGGCTCGCGTCCTGCTGCGCTTCCGGCATGCCATTACGGTGACCAACTACGCGGTCAGCATCGTCGCGCTGGGTGGTGCGACAGAGCTGCCCGGCGGGGACGCAGCCGCGGGTACCGCGGAACGCTGGGTCCCGGTGGACGAGCTGCCGCGGCTGCCGTTAACCGGGCTGGCACGGAAAGCCCTGCGGCGTTTGGGGCTGTGGCCGCCAGCCTCGGTCAGCGGTTCCGGGTGACGACCCGATGGGAGCCTCCGCTGTAGACCACGAGCGCTGCCGCCAGGTGGATCCAGAACCACATCCCGATGCCCAGCCGCATGTAGATCAGGATCAGCACCAGCACGCGCGGCAGAAAGAGAAACAGTGCCGCATCGCCCAGCAGGGGAAAGGGGAAGCGAAAGCCTTCGAGCCACTCCAGAAAAAGCGCCACGCGCGGCAAAAAGACGGCAAGCACGAGAAACCAGGGAGGCAGTGTCGCCAGATGCATTTCGAATGCTCCTTCCCTTGAGTCTTCTACACGGGCGCGCCCCCGTGGCAAAAACCTTGGTACTCTCCTGCAAACGTCTCTTTTAAGGACACCGGATGGCCAGCCTGTTCGCCCGCACCACGCGGTCTCTCGTTTTCCCCTCACTTCTGCTTTCCGCGTGCGCCGTGCTTGCGCAGCAGCCCGCGGCAATGCCGCCGGTCCCGGCCGTACCCGGCGTCCCCGAAGCGGCGCAGCAGGCCGCTTCGCTGATCAACCCGGAGAACATCCGCGCCCACGTCCGGTTTTTGTCCAGCGATCTGCTGGAAGGCCGCGGGCCCGGCAAGCGTGGCGCGGAGCTCGCGGCCGAGTACATCGCGACCGAGTTCGCGCTGAACGGGCTCAAGCCCGCGGGAGATGACGGGACTTTTTATCAGAAGGTTGCGCTGTACGCGGTGCACACCGATGAGGCCGCGACCCGCTTTGCGCTCGTCCCGAAAGCCGGCAGTCCCATCCCGCTGAGCTACAACACCGACTACGTCACCAAGGACGAGCGCGGGCAAACAACGGCGGATCTTGACGCGCCGATCGTGTTTGTCGGCTACGGCATCGACGCGCCCGAGTACGGCTGGAACGACTACAAGGGTGTGGACGTGCGCGGCAAGGTGCTGCTGGTCATCGTCAATGAACCAGCCTCGGACGACCCCGGCTTCTTCAAAGGCAAGGCCCTGACTTACTACGGCCGCTGGACCTACAAGTACGAGCAGGCCGCGCGGCTGGGCGCGCGGGGCGTGCTGATCATCCACCGGACCGACCTGGCCAGCTATCCGTGGGCCGTAGTGCAGAACTCGCAGGCGGTGGAAAAAAGCTACCTGAAAGGAGACCCTGCGGCGACGCTTGAGGCGGCCAGCTGGATTCAGCTTGAAACCGCGCGCAAGCTGATGGCGGCTTCGGGACTGGATCTCGACCGGCAAATCGATGCAGCCGGCAAGCGCGGCTTCCGGCCGGTGGAGTTGCCGGTGCGCCTCCAGGCTCATGTCGTCAGCTCGGTGCGCCCGTACACTTCGGCCAATGTGGTCGGCAAGGTCGTGGGCGCCGACCCCGCCGAGCAGGATGCGGTCCTGTACACCGCGCACTACGACCATCTCGGCCTGGACCCGAGCGCCAAGGGGGACGGCATCTACAACGGCGCGGCTGACAATGGCACCGGCTGCGGCATCCTGGTGGAGCTGGGCCGCGCTTTCGCGCAAGCCCCCGCAGCCCCTCCTCACAGCGTGTACTTCGCATCGGTCACCGCCGAAGAGCAGGGCCTGCTGGGCTCGGCGTACCTGGGCATGCACCCGCCGGTGCCCGCCCGCGCCATAGCGCTGGACCTGAACTATGACGAGCTGCTCCCGGTCGGCATCCCATCGAGCACCGAGGTTAGCGGCTCGGAGCGCACGCAGTTCTACCCGGTGGTGGAGAAAACAGCGCAGGCTTTCGGGCTGACCATCCAGCCGGACCAGTTCCCCATGGCGGGCAGCTATTACCGGTCAGACCACTTTTCCATGGCGCGGGTGGGCATCCCGGCCTTTTCGATCGGCGAGGGCACGCTGTTTCAGGGGCATGATCCGCAGTGGGGCGCCGACCAGATGAAGGACTACACCGCGCACCACTACCACCAGCCCAGCGACGAGTACCACGCGGACATGGACTTCCGCGGGGACGCGCGCATGGCCGAGTTCGGGCTGATGCTGGGCTGGCAGGCAAGCGCGGGCGCAACCACAGACTGGAAGGCGGGCGATGAGTTTGAGCGGGCACGCAAGGCGAGCACTGGGCAGTAGGGCAGGGTTGGTCGTGCTACTTCTGGCGGCGATCCCGGTGACAATCCCGGCGACCACCCTGCCGGCCGGGGCGCAAAGCGATCCCGCGCTGCACAAGCGCCCCCCGGGCGGCGAGCAAACAGCCCCTGCTTCCACGGTCGCTACCGGGCACAGCGATCTGCCGCCGGAAGCCGAAGGGCAGTACCCCTGGGGCAAGAACGGCAGCGAAATCGAGCTGTACTTTGAAGAAGGCAAGCTGCACGGCTACATGACCGAGCACCTGGACCCTGACCCGCACGCCGCGCCCGCGACCTTTGACTTCGTAACCACCCATGTTGACGGCAACGCGCTCCAGTGGACCACCAGCGTGGTGCACGGAACCTCCTACAGCTTCGCCGGGCACCTGGAGCGCGGCCTTGCCAAAAGCCCGACGCTCCCCGGCTACTACATGCTGACCGGCACCCTCGCCGGCCACGGCGACGGGGCGTTTACGCGCACCGTAAGCCTCAAGCGCGAGCCGGGAACACCCTAGCGCGCATCGAACCTGTGGCAGCGCACACACAAGGAGGAGCAAGCGATGGATCGGACAGCAAAGGCAGAGTGGCACGGTGGTTTGCGCGACGGGCAAGGAACCGTCTCCTCAGCCAGTGGAGTGCTCAAGGAAACGCAGTACTCCTTTCAAACGCGCTTTGAACACGGCATTGGAACCAACCCGGAAGAGCTGATCGCGGCCGCGCACGCAGGCTGCTTCACCATGGCGCTGAGCGCGCAGCTGAACGAAGCCGGGTTGACGCCGGAGTCGCTCAAAACCGAAGCCAAGGTCACGCTTAGCAAGGTCGAGGGCGGCTTTGGCATCACCGCCATTCATCTGACCACCGAGGCCAGGGTGCCGGGCGCCGACCAGGCTGCATTCACCAAGGCGGCGGACGGCGCAAAGAAAGGCTGCCCGATCTCCAAGCTTTTCGCGAACAACACAGAGATCACGCTGGACGCTCAGCTGGTCTCCTAGGCCGCGAGCGGCTACTGGGGCGCGGTGTGCTCGGAAACATAGGTGCGGAGGTTGCGGCTGACTTCCGTGGCCTGCCGCACTCCGTTATCCATCATGGCAAGCCACTGCAGGGTGGTCTCATCGGCCTGGCCCATCCGCAGCAGGTACTGGGTTTGCACAATGATTTCGAGCGCGTTGCTCAGGTCGTGGACCAGCCTGCGTACTTCGGCCGCGTGGCCTGGGGGGATGCCTTGGCCTTCACTCATCGTTTTTGCTTGCGCCTCCGGTTCCGGTCTTTGCAGCTTCCAGATTGTATGCACAGGCTGGTATTTGACATCGGAAACGGCGTTTGGGAGACTGAGGAAGTTGTGCCGTAGTGGCGGAATTGGCAGACGCGCATGGTTCAGGTCCATGTACTCGCAAGGGTGTGGAGGTTCGAGTCCTCTCTTCGGCACCAGAGATTCAGTACTAGCAAGGAGAAAGCGGCCCGCCCGGGCCGCTTTCGCGCGTCTGGGCATACGTTGCGACACAGTTGAGGGCACGCATCAGGGTACGAATCAGGGCACGATCGCTTCGTACGCGGCGTAGACCCCCTCAAAGACAGCATCCCAGCTTGCCGCTTCCGCATAGCTCCTGGCCCTGCGGCGCATGGAGGCGTGCTCGGCCGGATCGGCGATCATGGCGGCGATGCAGTCGGCAAACGCCTCGTCCTCGGCAACCACGCCTGCCCCGTTTGAAGCCCGGACCAGATGGGCCGGACCGCCGTCGGGCGTCACAATCGCGGGCACGCCGGAAGCGAGCGCTTCCAGCACCACGTTGCCGAAGGTATCGGTGTGCGAAGGAAACAAAAAGCAATCCATGTTGCTGTACGCTTGGGCCAGCCGGTCGCCGCGCAGCACGCCAGGAAAGGTCCCGTTCGGCAGGGCAAGCCGGAGCGATTGCTCTTCGGCGCCCTGCCCAACCACCAGGAAGCGTAGATCGGTGAAGCCGCGCGAGCGCAGTGCGGCAGCCACGCGCGGCAGCAACGCAACATTCTTTTCAACCGACAGCCGGCCGACGTAGCCAAGCGTCCAGCGGTGGCTGCCATACGGCTCGGGGGCGGTGCGGCGAGCAGGGGAAAACAGCCGCGCATCGATGCCGCGCGCCATGGGAAAGCACGGGCGGCCTGTAGCCTGCGCCAGCGTGGCGCACAGGGCGGCGTTCGGCGCAAACAGCACCCGGGCGCGCCCGTAAAAGCGCGCCGCAGCGCGAAAGGCCGCGCGCTCGATGCGAGCAGTCGCCGTAGCGCGGGCGGCAGGCGGCAGGGCGCCCAGCATCCACGCCGAACGGCGCGCCGCGTACTCGTGGACATTGGTGTGCCAGGAGGCCGCAAGCGGCACGCGGAGCTGGTGGGCTAGGACGGCGCCAATCTTGCCAAGCTCGCTTGGCCCGGTGATGTGGATCACATCCGGACGGAACTGCCGGACCGCTGCCGTGATCCGCCGCAAGTGCCGCGCAAACAGGAGGTCGTAGCGCAGGTCCGCGTCGAGCGCAAAGGACAAGGGGCCGCGCGGCAGCTCCAGCGTTTGGAGGTTGGCTTCGGCGCGATAGCCCCTGTTCGCGCCGGCACGCACACACAAGAAGGGCCTGCCCGTGCGCGCGGCCCACGCGGTGAACTGGCGCGCCGTGTGCGCCACGCCGTTCACCTCGTGGAAGGAATCGGGAAAAAACGCGACCCGGGGGTCCGGCATGCGCTCAGTCTACGCGGGCCGCTTTGCACTTATTCCCCCAGGGCCAGCTGCAGCTCGCCCTGCTCGGACCAGGCCCGGCGCAGGCTGCCGGAGACCGGCCGGGAGCCAAGCAGGCGCACGCCCCGCAGCAGCAGCCGGATGTACTGCGGGGTCACCTTGCCTGGCCACAACTCGGCCACCGGCGTCGGGATCCCGGCTGCGCCGGGGTGGTACACACGCTCATCCCAGCGACGCGAGCCCTGTGGAAACTCCGGGTAGTCGCGGATCACGTCCAGGGTGGAACGCAGCACCCGGTGCTTGAAGGGTTCCGCATACTGCGGCATAAACAGCACGTGGCTGCGGCCCTCGTAGCGAATCTGGTGGACAAACTCGGTAAAGCTGGCGGCATTGGTCAGGTTGATGTTGGCGTTTGGCTCCATGCCGTGGCGGTCGCCGCCTGAAATGAGCAGCTTGCCAGACTCACGCGCCATGGCGCGCACGGACCGGTTCTCTTTCCAGGAACGGAGCCCGTTCAGCTCCAGAGCATGCAGGTAGCGTCCGTTCTCCGCCATGAAGTGCCTGAGCAGGGCCGCATGCCGCGCGGCGCCCACCATGTACAGGTCCCACATGGGGTGGTTAAAGACGATCAAAACGTTGGGCAGCGCATGGAGGGCGGCCAGCAGTTCGGTCAGCTTGCCGGGCGAGGCTGGGCCGGCCGTGAACTGGGCAAAGGCCTGCATCCAGCTTCCCCCGGTTTCGCTGGGCAGGTTGTGGATGCCGAGGTGGAAGCTTTGATCGCCACCGTAGGGCACGCTCCACTCCACCGACACCGGGATGTGGCGCGCGGAGGCAACGGTGCGCAGCAGCATGGGCGCGTGGATGTTGTCATGGTCGGTAAGCGAAACCAGGGGACGCAGCCCAAGCTTCGCGATCTGCCCGCTTTCGAGATCAAAGGCCAGCTTCGGCGTCAAGGGAGGGGTCCAGTAGGCTTCGGCATAGTTGAGCCGGAGCTGGTACCGGTTGCTGGCGCGGCGCTCAAAGCGCGCCAGAGTTCGATCAATCCAGCCGATGCGTTTGCCGAGCGCCTCAAGAAAGTCGAGGGTTTCGCGCGATTGATTGGTGTGGCTGTGGAGCGAAACACCGGTCACATAGCTGTCGGGCGCTTCCGCGTCCTTCCACAGGTACGAGATTTTTCTGAGTTGGCTCATAGGTCTTCCTCCTCGAAGAACAGTTCCCGCCCGGCACACCTTTCGGTTCCTATGCCAACACCGCAGGAGTTGCCGGCCAATCCATACCCTCATCTTCGAGATGCACGATGAATAGGGCATGACGAGGAGGCGAATATAGGCGGCGGACCCCCGGTACTATGGTCATGCTGCAATTCGAATGGCTCCGCCAAAATGGCCGGCGGACCTCCTCGCCCGGTGCACCGGCGGCAACTCAACATACGCGGAGGGTGTTCTCAATCGGCAAGGAGATTGCACCCCATGCGTTTGTGGAGAACTCTTGCTGTTTGCGCGTTTGCCGGCGGCCTGCTGAGTGCCCCGCCGCCTGCGCCCGCGCAGGTTGCCATCAACATCGGACCCGCTCCGGTTTGCCCTTACGGCTACTACGACTACCCGCCCTACTACTGCGCGCCCTACGGCTACTACGGGCCTGACTGGTTCCTTCATGGCGTGTTCATCGGCGCCGGCCCCTGGTTCCACGGACCACGCGGCTTCTACGGTCACGTGGACAACCGCTACGATCCCCACTACGGCTACCACGGCCCCTACCCGGAGCGCGGCGACCATCCGTTCAACCACTTCCACGGCAATGAGCTGCGCGATGGACGCGGGCATATCGGGGGCGGGGACCGCGGGTTTCGCCGCTGAGCCCTCTCGGGACCTGGACTGGGATCGACTGGACCGACCTGAAGTGACGCGGCCGGCCGGGGTTCGCGTCGCCTCGGCGGGAGTTGAGTGTAGGGCGGCTTGCCGGGAGCGAAGCTGAGCCCCCGGACGGAAGTTGTTCTGCTTGGTGGTATTAAGTTTGCTTAAAAACAAGCAGCAGTAACCGTTGGGCGAGGAAAACAGGAAATCCCGCCCCGCGTTGCTGCCCCGCCGGGCGAAACGTGTGGACCGGTTATCCAAAACCGGGAAGCAGGTTCACGCATAAGCGGCACAACTGGGTACGCCGCGGCGATTGCGTCCCGCGTCTCCCTCCTTCCCCACAGCCGAGGGGCGCATGGGTGTGGAAACCAGCAGCCTCGCCAGGGAAAACCCATCCCCCTCCGCTAGGGACGCGGGGCGAGATGGTCCCGAGCTTCCACAGCGGACCCCTTGTCCACATTTGCCGGCTCCTGTGTGAAAGGCAGACCGCTCCGCGTAGCCGTTCAAGATGGCCGTTCGAGCTGCCTGGGCGCATTCACAAGGTGGGCGAACCGCCCAGGGTCAGCCGCAGGCCGAAGCGCGCCAGCTGCGGCGTTCCCAGGGTGCGGATGGGTGTGCGTCCCACGTCGACCGAGCGGTCCAAAAGGTTTTCAACGGACGCAAACAGCTCCCAGCGGTCGCCGAAGCTGTGCGCGGCATACACGTCAAAGCGCGCAAACCCGTGCAGGATGTAAGTGTTGGCATCATCGTCGTACTGGCGCCCGCTTTCCCGGGCCTGCACGCTGAGCAGGCCGAGCCGGGCACGGCTGGCCGTGATCTGCAGGGTGCCGGTGTTGCGCGGCACCTGGGGGATCCACAGGCCAACGAGCGAAGGCACCGGCGGCGGTTCGGGCGCAAAGCGGGTAACGGTGGCGCGCGCAAACTGGTAGCCGCCGGTCAGCTGGAGCCAGGATGCGGGATGGAGCGAGCCGTCGAAGTCCACGCCCCGGGAGCGAATCTGCCCCAGGTTTTCTCGCTCGAGCGTGGTCGCGGTCGCGGTGGTGTTCAGGGTAAGCGCGGTGACGGGACGGTTGACTTCTGTCCAGAAGTACGTTCCGCGCCAGCTGGGCGCCCAGCGGCCCAGGAGCTCGCCGGCAAGCCCGGTTTCCCATCCGGTCGTGCGTTCCGAGCGCAGATCAGGGTTGGGCAGGGTGGTTTGCTGGCCGACCTGGCCGGTGCGGTACAACTCGTTTTCTGTGGGGGCGCGGTAGGCGCGGAAGCCGCTGGCGCTGATGGCCAGGCTGCGTCCCAGCCGCCGGGATACGCCGGCCCGGGGATTAAAGACGGTCTGGTCGATCGCGGGCTGCGGTTTTTTGGCCCCTGGGCTCAGGGTGTAGGTCGCGGCATCGCCGTTGTTGAAGTGGTCCACCCGCCCTGACGCGCTCACGAGCCAGGGGCCGGGCGTCCACAGCAGCTCCCCGTAGCCGCCGCCGTCGGTTTGCCGGGCGGTGGTGCTGGTCGGCGCGACGGTTGCCGCCGTGGGCCGCTCAATGTCCTGGGCGCGGATGTCGCGGACATCGGCGCCGGCCAGCGCCACAAAGCCGGGCGAAACGGCGCGGCGCCAGCGCAGGGCGCCCCCCAGCTCATCGGCCGGATCATACGCATTGCGGGTCAGGGTTTCCCTCCGGCGGCCGGCCGCGACCGAGGAAAAGTTCTGGCGGTAGTGTTCCGTGCTGCCAAAGGCGCGAAACTGCCAATCGGCACCCCACCCTGTCTGGTCCCAGCCGGCAGCGTAGCGCCACAGGCGGGTGGCATTGTTGGTCAGGGGCGTCCCGTTGTGCCGGCTTTCGTTGAGCAGATTTCCGCGCAAAAACAGGTTGCCGGTGCTCGCCGATGGAGGACCAAGCGCCCGTTCCCCCAGCAGGAGGCCGTTCTCGGCATGCACGTTGGAGCGCGTATCCACGGGCCCGCGCAGGTTCGGCGCTACCAGGATGTAGCCGTCGGTCGAGAGCAGCTCCGTGGCAGCCAGGCCGCTCCAGCTCCCGCGCTGGGCACGAACACGCGCGTTGTTCTCGTTCAGCGCTTCTGCCCCGTAGCTGCTTTCGAGGGTAAGCTCGGGCGTCCCGGCCCCCGTGGTCGCGGGCGCAGGGGTAATCTGCACGACGCCGCCCATGGCGCTGGAGCCGTACAAATCGCTGACCCCTCCACGCACCACCTCGATGCGGCCGATGGCAAGCGCGGGCAGCTCTTCCCAGTGGATCCATCCCCCTTCCGGGTCGTTCAGCGGTACGTCCCCGAGCACCACCAGCGTGCGGCTGGCCGCAGTCGATCCGAGTCCGCGCAGCGATACCCCTTCAGTGGTGGGATTGGCCACCAGCGAGGAAGAGCGCCGGAACAGATCAAAGCCGGGCACCGTGCGCAGCTTGCCGTCGAGCCCGGCCGGGGCAGTCTGCCGCAGGGTTTTGGCTGTGAGCACGCGGGTGCCGACCGGACTTTCAAGCGCGGCGACCGGGGAGCGATACGCGGAAACCTCGACCGTTTCTGTAGCGGTCGCGCCGTCCAACGCAGCCGCAGGCACGGACTGGGCGCCCGATGCAGCCGGGGGCGCAGCCCCCGATGCAGGGGAAGGCGCTGTGGCTTGGGCGTACGCCGCGACGCCGGCCAGCGCGGCCGCCGAGAGCAGGGTTCCCAGCAGGGCGCGGGTCACGGCAGCAGGATACCGGGCAGGCGGAGGCGCTCTGCCCCCTGCCCTGCCGGCAGCAGCGCGAGCAGATCCGCAATGGTCTTGCCTAGCAGCGGGTGCTGGAGCGCCGGGGCGAACTCGGCCAGCGGCGCGAGCACGAAGCGGCGCGTATGGAGCAGCGGGTGTGGAAGCAGGAGACCGGGCAGCGCGCGCACCACCCCTGCCGGTTCCGGCTGGGTATCAATATGTTCCATGAGGAGCAGGTCCAGATCCAGAGTACGCGGACCTTTGTCCCCGGTGTTGCGGACGCGCCCAAACTGCCGCTCCAAGGTAAGCAGCTCCGGCAGGAGCGCTTCCGGGGCAAGCTGGGTTTGGAGGAGCATGGCGGCGTTGAGAAACGGGGGCTGGTCTGCAACCGGGCCCACGGGTTCGGTGCGCCAAAGGCCTGATCCGGCGCGGGCCGCCCCGAGCTTCCGGAGGGCTTGCGCGGCGCTTCGCAGCGTGTGTTCCGGGCCCGCTCCGTCCCAGGGCAGGTTCGCACCGAGCCCGATATATGCCCTCCACATGGCTCGAGTGTAGGCGCTCCCCCGTCCACTGCTGCCCAACCGCCCTTGGAGCAGACAGGACTGGGTTCCTTTATGCGTACGGATGCCGGCGCGCTTTTCGGGAAGGGAAAGCGCCCGCTGGGACAGGGCGCCGCGGCAGAAAGAGCGGCTCGTACAATCGGAAATGGATGCGCATCGCCTTTTTTGGGGGCTCGTTTGATCCGCCGCACCTGGGCCACCTCCGCATCGCGCGTGCCGCTGCGGCGCGGCTCGCACTCGACCAGGTCCTGCTCGCCCCGGTTGGCTCGCAGCCGCTCAAGTCTCACGAGCCCGCGCCGTTTCGCGACCGGCTTCGCATGGTGGAGCAGATGGTAGCCCCGTACCCTGAGCTGGCCGCGTCGCAGATCGATGCGCCGCGCGCCCTTCCGAACGAGGGTCCGAACTATACGGTGGACACGCTTGCGCGTTTGCGCGCCACGGTGCCCGGCGGGGCCGAACTGCTGATGCTTGCCGGAGCCGATTCCTTTTTGACCCTGCCTCGCTGGCGTGAGCCCGGGCAGCTGCTGCGCCCGGCCGAGGCCGGCGGGCTGCTGGCGGGTTGGATCCTGGCGGCGCGGCCCGGCTTTTCGCTCGGCTCGCTCCGCAAAGCGCTGCCGCCTGGGTGGAGTCTTAGCGATCTGGCCGAAACATCCGGTCGCGGCACCGGCCCGGTGCGGACCCAGAGCATCCTGGATTCGCATGGGGCGCCGGGAACGCCGCTGCACCTGCTCCCTGATCTGGACGACCCGGCCACGGCTACGCAGATTCGAGAGCAGCTCCGAACCGGCGGGGCGTCGCCGGTGTTGGTGCCCGAAGTGGCCCGCTACATCCGCGAACATGGTCTATACCGCATGCTAGGGTAAAAGGGTGCCGCCCACCCCTGAAACCCGCTCCATGGTCCTGCTGGCCGCGCAGATCTGCGAGGACAAGAAAGGCACCGACACGCGCATTTTGGAACTCGATCCAGTGGATGCCGGCTTTACGGACTTCTTCCTGATCACCTCGGGCTCGAACACGCGGCAGACCGGCGCCATCGCGGATGAAGTGGAGCTGCGCATCAAGCGCGATTTTGGCGTGTATGCGAAGTCGGTTGAGGGACGGCGAACCGGCGAGTGGATCCTGCTCGATTACATCGATTTTGTGGTGCACATCTTTACCGAGCAGACGCGCGAGTTCTACGACATTGAACGGCTTCGCAAGTCGGCGCGCCCGGTCGCGACGCATGAGCTTGCCGCGGAGCTGAACAGGAAAACAGAAGCCGCACGCAAGAAAGCGCCCGCGAAACCGGCGGCCGCGGGGCAGCTGGGCCGCGAAGACGCAGACCGCACGGACCTGGCCGGGATGGAGGGTGGGGCGCTT
Organism: uncultured Acidipila sp.; assembly: GCA_937859835.1. Classification (GTDB taxonomy): domain Bacteria; phylum Acidobacteriota; class Terriglobia; order Terriglobales; family Acidobacteriaceae; genus EB88. The sequence goes on from CALMAN010000110.1 coordinate 24,575, forward strand.
GCCGCGCCGGCTGGCTCCCGAGCCAAAAAAGCAGCGTCAAAAAAAGCTCCGGCAAAGAAAATAGCGGCAAAGAAAGCGGCCACAAAAGTCTCGGCAAAGAAAGCCCCGGCAAAGAAAGCGGTCAAGACCGCTGCCAGCAAGAAGGCAGGCAGTGCGAGTGCCGGGAGCAAACCTGCGCGGGTGGCGGCTGCGGCGCCGAAGCCGGACCGCAAAGGAGTCGCCACGGAAAAGGCCCCGTCTCCGCGCGCACGGCCCGGCAGCCGCACGGCAAAGCGGGTCGCTGCCGGGCCCGAGTCGTAGGGGGAAGCGGCCAGCCGGCACTGCGTACAACCAGGTGCAGGGCTTAGCGCGCACTCCCCTGCCGCAGGGAAGACTGGTATCTCGTTTCCGCACACGCAAGGGCGGGCAGAACTGCTGCATGCCCGGCAACAACTGCCGTACGCGCGCAGATCCCCGCGCAGAGGGGCCGGTGCCCGACGCCGCCCTAGTGGGACCCATCGTCTGGGCACCCCGGCCAGGCTGAAGCTTCCGAGCGCCGCCCGCTCCTGGTGGAACCCATGCAGCTCCAGATCGCCTCCATCGCAGCGCGCCCGGGCACCGGCCCTGCCCAGCAGATGCTCGACACCTACCTGGAGCGCATCGCCGTGTACATGCCCGTGGAAGCTCCTGTGTTCCGGAACGAGAAGACATTTTTGAGCGCGCTGGCCAAAGCCAAACACCGCACCGCGCCGGTGGCGGTGCTGCTCGACGCGCGCGGGCAGCAGCTGCGCTCGGAAGAGCTGGCCGCGCTGCTGGCCAGGCATCAGGGGGCGGCGACCCAGCGCCTCCTGTTCGCCGTTGGACCGGCGGACGGCTGGTCCGGGGAAGCCCGGGCGGCGGCATCCTTGCTCCTTTCGCTCGGGCCGATGACGCTTCCGCATGAGCTTGCCCGGATCGTGCTGGCAGAACAGCTGTACCGCGCCGCGACCATCCTGGCCGGCCACCCGTACCACGTGGGCCACTAGCGGAGAAAGAACCCGCGCCCCATACAATCAGCCCATGCTGAGGCACGAGGAGCAAGGCAAGTGATGGATGCGAAAGCGCCGGAGTCGCAAGACGATGCCGCGAAGGCTGGCGGGCGCAAGGGTCTGGTGCTGATCTTTACCGGCGCCGGCAAGGGCAAAACCACGGCGGCGCTCGGCTCCGGCTTTCGCGCGGCGGGCAATGGCATGCGGGTGCTGATGCTGCAGTTCATCAAGGGTTCGTGGCACTACGGTGAGCTTGACGCGGCCGCAGCCCTGGGCGACCACTTCGTGATCCGGCAGATGGGCCGCGGCTTTATCAAGGTCGGCGGGGCGGCAACCGATCCGGTGGACTTGCAGCTGATCCGGGAAGCCTGGGCGGAAGCCAAGCGTGCGATGAGCTCAGGCGAGTGGGACATGGTGATCCTGGACGAGATCCTGTACGCGATCAGCTATGGGCTGCTCGACGCCCCCGAGGTGGCGCAGGCGCTTGCCGAGCGGCCTCCGCTGCTCCACGTGATTTTGACAGGACGCAACGCCCACCCGGTCCTGGTGGAGCTCGCCGACACGGTAACCGAGATGGGCGAGCGCAAACACGCGTACCAGCGCGGCATCCAGGCCCAGCTTGGCATTGAATATTAGCTTCCCGCTAAGGGCACCGCGGTAGCGTTTTACCGCAAGCCCGCAGGCGAGCCCTCAACCGCTATCCGGCCATGACCTTGTCGTATGCGATTGCCCGGCCAGAGCCTCGATCCGCGCGAGGCGCGCTCGGAAAATAGGCAACCGATTGCTTTTGCGATTTGGGCGTAGATGTTTCTTGAAAGCTTGACCATGGATGTTGCCGGAACACTTCGCCCACTAGGACTCGCTTGACATACCCTCGTCCGGAGGACTAGGTTTCAACCGTTTGCAGCGTTGTGCAAGCGATAGGTTCGAGTAGCGTTTTCTCTCGCAGCAGCACCGCTTGTTTTCACTAAATGCAGGATGCGGCGATCCGGCGCGAACGGCGAGAAGAAACAAGGATCGTAACGCAGTTGCTTTGCTTAACTTAGGAGGTTGTAAGTGACCATTCGTTTCTGGAGTGGCAAGAAGGTTGTCTTTGCAGCGGCTCTTGCCCTCGGTTCCTCCGCGGTACTGTCCTTGACTGCGAAGTGCGCGTTCGCACAGGCGGACCAGGGTGGCATCAGCGGAACCGTTCATGATCCAAGCGGCGCGGCTGTGCCGGGCGCGAATGTTACATTGACCAACACCGCCAACGGCTTCTCCGTTACCGTGGCGACCGATGGCAGCGGCAACTACACTGCGACCCCCTTGAAGCTGGGCACCTACACGGTAAAGGCCGAAGCGGCCGGTTTCGCGCCGACAACACAGCAGAACGTTCAGGTCAACGTGGCGACAACGACCGCGGTGAACCTCCAGGTCGCTGTTGAAGGCACAAGCCAGACTGTATTGGTCACGTCTGCTCCGGCGACGCTGCAAACCGAAAGCGCTTCGACCGGGCAGGTAGTTTCCGCGCAAACGATCAACGACACCCCGCTGAACGGCCGCAACTTCACGTTTATCGCGCAGCTTTCAGCCGGCGTAGCGCCGTCCGAGCAGGGCTCGCGCGGAGCAAACAAGGGCGACTTTTCTGCCAACGGTCAGCGCTCGGAGCAGAACAATTTCATTTTGGATGGCGTGGATAACAACGCCAACCTGGTGGATTTTCTCAATGGCGCCAGCTTCGTCATCAAGCCTCCGCCCGATGCGTTGCAGGAGTTTAAAGTGCAGACAGGCGACTATACCGCCGAGCTCGGGCACTCGGCCGGGGCGGTGCTGAATGTAGCCACCAAGAGCGGCGGCAATGAGTTTCACGGCGATCTGTGGGAGTACTTCCGCAACAATGTGTTGAACGACAAAGATTACTTCGAGAACGTGGTACCGAAGTACCGGCAGAACCAATTCGGTGCAACCCTCGGCGGCCCGATTATCAAGAACAAGTTGTTCTTCTTCGGCGACGCCGAGGCGAATCGTATCATCTTCGGACAAAACGGGGTGTACACGGTGCCTACCCCGCTGATGCGGACCGGCAACTTTTCAGAGTTGCTGGACCAGAACACCAACGGCCGCGGCCAGGCGATCACGTTGTACCAGCCAGGCGGACCGAACCCGGGTACCACCAATACCAATTACCTGGCCTGCAACGGGCAACAGAATGTCATTTGCCCAGCGCAGATTAATGCAGCGGCGCAGAGTCTTATCAATGCCTATCCGCTGCCAAACCGGGGCGGCGTAGGCAATACCGTCAACAACTACACCTTTCAAGGCAATGCCAGCGACAACACAACCCAGTATGACGGCCGCCTAGACTGGAACATCAGCCAGAAAGACCAGACGTTTGCACGGTACAGCTACTCCAACGAGCCGGTAACGCTGAGCCCGCCGCTCGGCATCCTTGACGGCGGCGGCTTTGGCGGCACCGGCCAGACAGCGGTCGAGGGCCGCAACTTCACGTTCAGCGAAACCCATGTGTTTACATCCTCGTTCATCAATGAATTTCGCATAGGTTATAACTGGATCGGGGCGGATTACATCCCGCCCAACGCAGGTGTCGACCTATCAACCCAGTTCGGTGTCGGCGGCATTCCGTTCTCGCCTGGCAACGGCGGCCTGCCAGCCATCCAGTTTGATAGCAATGGCATATCAAACATCGGGTCGCCGCAGTACGAGCCAACCTACGAGCACGAAAACGTAGCCCAGCTGCTTGATAATGTTTCCAAGCAGATCGGTAACCATGCACTCAGGTTTGGTGTGGATTTGGAGCGGATCCGTGTGCAAACCAATCAGCCGGTCGATCCCAAGGGCACCTTTCACTTCGACGCGAAGTACACGCAGAACCCGAATGAAACATCGAACACGGGTTTTGGCGCTGCGGACTTCCTGCTGGGGGACATCGATTCGAGTTCCGTCGCCAATCTTTTTACTTCGCACGACCAGCGCTGGTACCGTTCCGCCTATGGGCAGGACGACTGGAAGGTGCTGCCGAGCCTGACTCTCAACCTGGGGCTACGGTATGAGTACACGCAGCCCATCCAGGAGTTGAATGGCCAGCAGGCAAACTTTGTGCCGAACTATGGGGCAAACAACGCTGTGTATCTGCTCCCTACCAAAGCAGAAAACAATCCTGTACTCACGCCGAAGTTCCTTGCTGCGCTGGCGGCCGACAACGTAGCCGTCCAGTAC
>CALMAN010000110.1:28807-36888 GCA_937859835.1 uncultured Acidipila sp.
GATTGGAATTGCCTATCAGCTAAATCCGAGGACGGTGATTCGTTCCGGGTTTGGTATCTTCTTTGGCGGCTTGGAGAGCGTTGGGTATTACCCTAGCCTTTCGCAAAACTTTCCATTTCAGTACGACAGCAACTTCCCCAGCGCCAACTGCGTGCCCGGCGACTGCCCGACCAACGGCCAGACGCTCCAAGCCGGGTTTTCTACTGCTCTCAATGCCGGGCTGGCAAACTTCGTCAACCTGCCTGGCTTCCGTAGCTATGCGACCAAGACGCAAACGCCGTACAGCGAACAGTTCAACCTCACCGTGCAGCACTCCCTTTCTGACTCCACCACGATAACCGCGGCTTACGTCGGCGCGCTGTCCAGGCATCTTCAGGTAAACCCGGATGGGAACATCCCGGATCAGGTCGTGCCCTCGGGAGTAAACGAGCAGACCTTGCGGCCTTTCTCCCAGTTCGGCGGCAGCAGCTTGATCGCCTACGTGGGCTCTGCCAGCTACAACTCAGCGCAAGTCACCCTGGAGCGGCGACTCACGAATGGACTCTCCTTTCTCGGCGCCTACACCTGGGCACACGCACTCGACGATGCCCCTACCCTGCTGGGCGGCACGGGCCAGAGCGGCAACCGGAACTGGCGTCTGCTCGGCTTTAACTACGACTATGGTGACTCCCTCATCGACGTGCGCCAGCGCTTCAGTTTCAATGGGCAGTATGAGCTTCCCTTTGGGACTGGGAAGCGGTTTGCGAACGGGAGTGGCTTGGCCAATGAGGTGATCGGAGGTTGGGCAGCAGCTCTTATCTTCCGCGTGCAAACAGGGCAGCCTCAGACGGTGACCGCCAACAATAATGCGGCCGGTACCGGAACGGCGTACGCCTACCAGAACTTCAACCCTTTCCGGACTGGGGGCACGCCCACCAGTACGAACACGGTGTGTGCAACGAAAACCCGGACGGTGGCCACCTGGTTCAATCCTTGTGCCTTCAGCAATCCCCCACAGGTCATCCCGGTCATCAATCCCGCAACCGGCGAGCCAAACGTCCCAGGTCCTGGCCAGATCCTTGCCAATGCGCCGAACGTTTTGTCAGCCTACGGGCCGCCGGACCGCACCTCGGTTTACGGGCCAGGGTACAACCGCGTCGATCTTTCGGCGTTTAAGAACTTCGCAGTGATCCGAGAGACAAGTGTGCAGTTCCGGGCGGATATCTTTAACCTGTTCAATACGCCAGCCTATGGGCAGCCCGGCAACACGACGGGTGGCGGATTTGGGCAGATTACCAGTGAGCGGTTCGGCGGAGGGAGCGGAAACTACAGCGGGACGGCCGGCGAGAGCCCGGACGCGCGCGTCATCCAGTTCGCCCTGAAGGACCTCTTCTAGGGGGAGGAGGGTGGCTCGATCCGTTGCCGCTGTGCTGTGGGGCAGCGGCAAACGGCCTCGCCTCCCTAGGCCGTTGGACCCATTGGCTATCTCGAGGTACTTGACAATGGGGAACTGCCGGGACCGGGGCTGACCAACGCTTTTGCAGAAAGTAATCAGGAAGACCTGTTTAGCCATCGGTGGAGATGAGGTCACGACATTTCTGATCGATTCCAAACCGACCGGCAGTTCCAGGCCCTAGCTGCCCGGCAGTCGTGGAGCCGGAGGGAGTTTTTGCGCCTGGCCGCCGGTACGGGCGCGGCGGGGTCGGTGTTCAGCTGCGCCCCGCTGCGGGCGCTTGCGAGCCCGCGCCGGCCCAAGACTGTTGTGGTCACCTTTGGCGGGGGCGCGCGCGACGGGGAGACCTTTTCGCCGGAGGGGCAGCGAAATATCCCCCGCATGATCGCGGAGCTGATCCCGCAGGCCACCTTCTTCACGCAGGTGGTCAACCACGGTATCCTCGGCCACTATGTTGCCACGGCGAGCCTTGCGACCGGGGTGTACGAGTCCTTCAACAACTTTTCGGCTACCCCGCCCGCCAACCCCACGGTCTTCGAATACTTCCGCCGGGATCTGCGGCGCCCGGAGACCGACGCCTGGGTGGTTGCGCCGAGCAATGGGTTTAACCGCATCGGCGCAAGTGACAGCCGGGGGTACGGCAGCAGCCTCGGCGCGGGTGTCATTCTGCCCAAGCACCTGCTGGCCTCGGCGATGGATGAAGGCGCGCACGCCGGGGCCGCGCACCTGCTGCACGATAACTACGAAGATCCGCTGTATACGCCCCAGCTCGCGGGCAAGGAGGTGGAGCTCCAAAAGCTCGACAGCCTGCTCAAGCTTTCCGTAGCCGAGTTCACGGCACACGCCCGCAACCTGGCCAGCCCGGACGAGCTTTCGGTGTACATCGCCCGCCAGCTGATGCGGCAGCTGGCGCCGAGCCTGCTGTGGATCACGCTGCACGACATCGACATCGCCCACTCGGGCGCGTACTCGTTGTACCTTGAAGGCATTCGCCGCTCGGACCGGTTGTGCGCCGACCTTTGGAAGGCGCTGCAGGCAGACGGGGAGTACGCGGGCGTGACCACGATGGTGATCCTGCCGGACTTTGGCCGCGACTCCGACCTGGACCCGGGCGGAAACGGCTTCCAGCACCATCGCACCGGCGACGCGCTTTCGCGCACCACCTGGATGATGGTGCTGGGTCCCGGCGTGCGGGAGAACGTGGTCGTCGACCGGCCGGTGAACTCGCTCGACCTGGTGCCGACCCTGGGTGCTCGCATGGGCTTTTCACCAAGACTGGCGCAGGGCCAGCCCGTGCCGGAGGTCGCCTGAGCGATGCAGCCGGCCCGGCTCACCGAGCATAGCTTCGACGGCTACCCACCGGAAGGGCGGGCGGTGGCAACGGCCCATCTTGCGCTGCTCGGGGAGCTGCCGGTCGTGTTTGCCTCGATCCTGCTGCGGGAGCTGATCAGCTATGACTGGAAGTTCCCCGCCGAGCGCGAAGAGCTGGACGGCCAGCTCACCTATCTCCAGGCACTATCGCCCGGGGAGCGAACCAAGGTGCTTGCCGGCTTGAAGAGCATCAGCGTTCCCGAGCAGCTGGAACGGACCGACTGGGTGGCCGCGCCGGTCAGCTTTGGGGAGCAGCTCACGGCGGCGCTTTGGGCAACGCACCAGATGGACAGTTTCCGGGAGGCGGCAAACGGGTATGCGGAGGCCTGGCGGGCGGCCCGGCCGCAGCGGACGCCGGCGCTGCCGCGCTTGCTGGTCGTCGTGCTCGACTGCTACGCGGCCGGAAGCGAGGCGCCGGCCCCGGCCCCAACTCCAGTTACGTTCGGTCCGCCCATGCAGAAGCTGCGAGAGCACGGCGTTCTGTTCACAAAGGTGGACCCGGAGCGCGGGATGCCGCTGCTGGCCGAGTTCCTCGAGCGGCGCGCAACAGCCTACCCGGCTCCCTACGCTCACTGGTCGATCACGGGCGCGGGCAGCCCGACGAACAATCCGCCAAAGAACCCGCCAAAGAACCAAACGGTAACGAGCCTGTCCTATGCCGGGCTGGCGCCTGCGCGCCGGGCGCTGCTGCGCCGGGTCGAAGCCGCGGTCGCCAGTGGCGGCATGGGCCCGGAAGCACTGCGGACGCTGCTGGCCCAGACCACGCCCGAGGACCTTGGCTTTCCGGCGAACGGCTCTCCGCTGGTCGATCGCTTTGCCGTGAGCCTGCTGACAGAAGGCTCCGGAACACAAATCTTCAGCACGTCGTTTGTGCAGTGGGCAGCGCGCGAAACCCTGCGCCGCGCCCAGCCCAGCACGCTGCTGGTGCACTTCACGGCGCGGCAAAGCCAGCGCTCGCTGAACGAGATGCTCGCCCCTTCCTCGGTGGATGCGCAGCCGCTCGACCCCCTGGGCTCGGAAGTGGACGCAGAGATGGGCGCGTACTACACCTGGATCAACGGGCAGCGCCTGCCGGGAGCCGAGCACACTTCGTTTGTGGCATGGCATCCGAGCAGCGGCCAGGCCATCGGGATTGGCCCGTCGCTGCCGCGCGGCACGGTTTCGGAGGCGCCGGCCAGGCTCAGCCAGGTCCTGGACTGGAGCTCCTGAGAGCTTCGCGTAGCATGAAGGACGAGCCATGCCGCAGCTCCAGACGCCATCCCGGGCCTCCCTGCGCAGCCGTTCCCGGGCGGCCTCGCGCGCCTCGTTCGATCGGACCCTGGCGACCGCAAACCGCACCATGTCGCTGGTGGAAGTGGTGCGGCTTGCCATCGACAGTTTTCGCGCCAGCAAGGTGCGCTTCGCGCTTACGGCGCTGGGCATGGTGATCGGCGCGGCGTCTGTGATCTTTGTCGTCACCATCGGGCTTACGGGCAAGCAGTACATCCTGGGCCTGCTCGAGAGTATCGGGACCAATATGGTTTCAGTGGAGTACTCGGGCGGCTCGAGCGGAGGAGTCAACAACTTCCAAACCGACTACATGACCCGCGACGACGTGAGCGCCATTCGCGAGCGCGTGCCCGCCGTCCAGTACGCCTCGCCTTTGCTCGAGATGCACGACCGCATCGCCGTACGGGGAACCGAGAAGGAGCTGCTGGTGCTGGGCGTGTACCCCGAGTACCAGCTGGTGCGCAACCTCAAGGTCCTCGACGGGCGCTTCTTTGACGATGAAGACGAAAGCTCGCACACCAAGGTAGCCGTGGTCACCGAGCTGTTTGCGCAGCAGCTTTTCGGTTCCGACGCGGAAGCCATCAATCAAACCTTCTCGCTGTCAGGCATTCCCTTTACGATCGTCGGCGTGTTCAAGGAAGCGGTCGACACCTTTGGTGAATCGGAGATTGCCGACCAGACGATCCTGATTCCGTACTCGGTGGGCCGCTACTTTTCGGGCACCGACAATATCAAGCAGATTTACATGACCATCCGCGACCGCAAGGATGTTGATGAAGCCGCGAAGCAGGTGGTGGCGGTGCTGCACAGCCGGCACCAGCCGCGCTCGGTGTACAACAGCAGCACCCTGACCGAGCTGTTGACGACCGCTGCCTGGATTACGGACGCGCTGACGGTCATGCTGGTGCTGGTGTCGACCGTGACGCTCGCGGTGGGGGGCGTCGGCATCATGAACATCATGCTGGCCACGGTGCGCTCGCGCATTCGCGAGATCGGCATCCGGAAAGCCCTGGGCGCGACCGCGCGCGAGATCAAGCTGCAGTTCCTCATTGAAGCGGTGTTTATCTCCCTGGTAGGGGGCATTCTTGGGACCATCGTCGGCCTGGCGCTTCCGGTTTCGCTGCGCCTCCTCACCTCCTATGCGATCCCCATCTCGCCCTGGTCGATCGTGATTGCCCTGGGAACCTCGACGGCGGTCGGCATCATTTTCGGTACGCTGCCTGCCAACCGGGCCGCCCAGCTCGACCCTGTCGAGTCGCTCAAGTACGAATAGCGCCTGCTATCCTCAAAGTGACCCCTGCGCCCTGTATCCGTGGCGCGGCCCCGGGCGCTCGCCTCGCAAACGCGCCGGCGGCCACTACTTTCAGCAAGAGAGAACAGGAAACTCCCAAGCGTGCCTCACTCTGACATCCGCAACGTTGCCATCATCGCGCACGTCGACCACGGCAAGACCACCCTCGTGGATGCCATGCTGCGCCAGTCCGGCACCTTTCGCGAAAACGAAGCGCTGACCGATCGCGTCATGGATTCGAACGACCTGGAACGCGAGCGCGGCATTACCATTCTGGCCAAGTCGACCGCCATTTTCTACAAAGATTCCAAGATCAACATCGTTGACACCCCGGGCCACGCCGACTTCGGCGGCGAAGTGGAGCGCGCGCTCAAGATGGTCGACGCCGTGATCCTGCTGGTCGACGCTTCCGAGGGTCCGCTGCCGCAAACCCGCTACGTGCTGTCGAAGGCGCTTGAAGCCAAGCTGCCGCCGATTCTGGTCATCAACAAGATCGACCGGCCGGACGCGCGGCCGCAGGAAGTGTTGAACGAGGTGTATGACCTGTTTATCGATCTCGACGCGGCCGAGGACCAGCTCAACTTTCCGGTCCTGTACACAAACGGCAAGCTCGGGCTGGCGTCGGACTCAGCGACCAAGATCGGCGAAAACCTCCAGCCGCTTTTTGACGCAATCCTGGCGACGGCTCCGCCCGCGCCCGGCGATCCAAACGGCACGCTGCAGATCCTGGTCACCAACCTCGACTACTCGGATTACCTCGGCCGCCTGGCGATCGCGCGCGTCTTCAACGGCCCGCTCAAGACCGGGGACGAGGTTATGGTGTCCAAGCGCGACCTGTCGCTTGAAAAGGTGCGGATCACCAAGCTCTTTACCTATAGCGGTCTCAAGCGCGTGGAGACTGAGGTAACCGAGCTGGGCGACATCATCGCGATCGCCGGCATTCCGGGCATCACCATCGGCGAGTCCTTTGTCAGCGTCGACGATCCGCACCCGCTGCCCTTGATCGTCATCGACGAGCCCACCATCGCCATGCAGATGTCGGTCAACAACTCGCCGATGGCCGGACGCGAAGGCCAGTTCGTAACCTCGCGCAACATCCGCGAGCGGCTGGACCGGGAGCTGCTGACCAACGTGTCCATTCGTGTCGAGGACACCGGCTCGCCCGAAACCTTCAAGGTTCTGGGCCGGGGAGAGTTGCAGCTGTCGATCCTGCTCGAAATGATGCGCCGCGAGGGCTTCGAGATGATGGTCGGCCGGCCCGAGATCGTCACCAAACGCGTAGACGGCAAGCTGATGGAGCCGGTCGAGCACCTGACCGTCGATATCCCGGATAGCTTTGTCGGCACGGTGATCGAGCGGCTGGGGCCGCGCAAGGGCGAGATGATCAAGATGGCCAGCCATGGCTACGGCCGCACCCGGATGGAGTTCAAGGTCCCCTCGCGCGGGCTTATCGGCCTGCGCTCAGAGATGCTCACGGAAACCCGCGGCACCATCATCATGAACTCGATCTTTGATGGCTACATGCCGTACCAGGGAGAGATCCCGCAGCGGCCTTCGGGCGCGCTCATCTCGGACCGCCAGGGCCCGACCACTACGTACGCGCTCAACGGGTTGCAGGACCGCGGGGTCCTGTTTGTCCCCACCGGCACTGAAGTCTACGAGGGCATGATTGTTGGCGAGCACTCGCGCGACAACGACCTGGACGTAAACGTGGTGCGCGAGAAAAAGCTGACCAACATGCGCGCGTCGTCCGCCGATGATGCGCTGCGGCTGGTACCGCACCGCGCCATGAACCTCGAGCAGGCCATTGAGTTCATCGCGGAAGACGAGCTCGTCGAGGTTACGCCCAAGTCGCTGCGGCTGCGCAAAAAGGTGCTCCAGGCCAACCGCCGTCCGCGTCGCAATGCTTCCAACACAGCCGAGTAAGCCGGGACGCGGCGGCTTACCGGCATTCCCACTTCCAAGCCATGGCGCAGCAGCCAGACCTTTTCCCGCCCAATCCGCCGCAAGCAAACCCGTCCGACGGTACGGGCGCCCGCGCCCGCGTGCCCTTGCTGCGACGGCTGGAGGTGCTGGTTCGCGTCCTGGTGCGCCTGTACCTGGGCCTGCTGGTGCTGGTGCTCCCGTGGTTGTCTTTTTGGACGCAGAACAACCTGTTTACCTATAGCCCGGCCCTGCTCGAGCTGGCAGGCAGCGGCTTCTTTCGCGGCGTCATTTCGGGCATTGGGCTGCTCGACATTGTTTTCGCCGTGCTCGAGGCAAAGAATGCCCCCGAGTTTTCCTGATTCGCACCCCGCGCACCGCGTTTCCCAGAGCCGCGGCGGAGCCTGCGCGCCCTTAGAATGAGGAACAGCGATGCGCACGCGTGGGCGGCCGCTGATGTACAGTGGCGCCAACGACCGAGAAGGTGGAAAGAGGGAGCCGTATGGCGGAAGCAGGGTTGGAGCAGGAAACAGCACCGCAGGAGAGGCTGGGGGGCGGGTCACCGGCGGTCACCAACAACGCGGTCATGGAGATTTCTGTCAGCCGCGCCGAGCTGCTGCGCGAGTTGACGGCCGCGCAAAGCGTGGTGGAGCGCAAAACCACTATCCCGATTCTCTCGAACTTCCTTTTTGAAGCCGCTGGCGACCGGCTCGGCATCACCGCGACCGACCTGGACCAGAGCCTCCGTACCGCCTGCGCCGCAAAGGTGAAGAAGGCAGGCTCCTGCACCATCCC
>CALMAN010000110.1:36898-81582 GCA_937859835.1 uncultured Acidipila sp.
AGCTTTATGACTACATCAAGCTGCTGCCGGACGGCGATCTTTCGATCAAGCTCATGGACAACAACTGGGTGCAGATTCGCGCAGGCCGGTCGAACACCAAGATGGTGGGCATGGCGCGGGCAAACTTTCCCCAGGTACCCGAGTTTCCCTTGGGCCAGGGGACGAGGATCCCGGCGGTCTCGCTGCGGAGCATGATCGCGAAGACGATCTTTGCCATTTCCAACGAGGAATCGCGCTACACGCTCAATGGCGCCCTGCTGATTCTCAAGTCCGAGTCGCTCGCCATGGTCGCCACCGACGGCCACCGGCTGGCGCACATTGAGAAAACCGGCGAAAACCTGCCCAACATTACCGGCGAGCGCAAGATCCTGATTCCGCGCAAGGCGCTGCAGGAGCTTCAAGGGCTGCTCAGCAACACCGATGCCACCGAGATTGATTTCGCGGACGACGAGCACCAGCTGTACTTCCGCGTGGGCGCTCGGGTGCTGACCAGCCGCAAGCTTTCCGGGAACTTCCCGAACTACGAAGCTGTTCTGCCGCGGGACAACTCGAGATTTCTTGTTGTCCGCTCCGAGGAGCTCCAGCAATCCATCCAGCGCGTCGCCCAGTTCGCCGATGAGCGCTCCGGGGCCATCAAGATCCGGCTCGAACAGAACGAGCTGCGCATCTCCTCGTCTTCGAACGAAGCCGGGGAAAGCGAAGACGTGATTGAAACGCCGTACAACTTCGATCCCATCGTAGTCGGCTTTAACTCGCAGTACCTGCTCGACTTCCTGAAGGCGATCGGGGGCGCGGGCGAGGTCCGGCTGGAGTTTAAGGACGCGCAATCGGCCGGGCAGATGCGTCCTGAAGATGCGGACGAGGCACGCTACCGGTATATCATCATGCCAATGCGCATTTGAAAGCGCATGCTTCGAGAGGTACGGGCGTGACACCCAGGTTTTTCCTGATCTTTGCTGCTCTGCTTGTGGCGATGCTTCTTGGCGAGTGGCTGCAGTTTTTTCGCGGATTCGATACGCACCTTTGGACATTTCTGCATTGGCTCGCCTTTGCGGGAATTGTTTTGGCGGAAGCGATCGCGGTGGCCATCATCACCGTAACTGTGGACAGAGCCCTCCCCACGGCAGGCAATCGCGCCCTGACCAGGAGCGTCAAGCAATCCCGCCGCGGTTCACAGAAGTATCCAGCGCGCTAGGGCGCGCGCAGCCTCTGCCCGGCGCACAACCCCGTTCTGGAGATTGGCCGGCACGCAAGAAGGGCGAGCTGCCCGAGCGGCTCGCCTTCCTGACTCGGCGCGCCCGGGCTACTGCTTCGGCTTGGCGCCCGCTTCCAGCAGCGCCGTACCGACGCTGGGCGTGCCGTAGCCAGTAACAGAGTCCCAGCCCTCGGTGAGAACCAGCGACAAGTCCGTCCCAAAGGTGAGCAGCGAATAGTTCTCGCCAAAGATACCGGTATTGGTCGGCACCAACGCGCTGATGAACTGCGTCGCGCCGAACAAGGGCGGCACCAGGCCGGCGGCTGAAAAGACGTTGGTTCCGCTTCCATACGAGTAGTTGTAGGTAGTGGTTGCCGTCACATTGTCGGGCCCTTCAATCGGCAGCACGTCGGCGACAAGAGAGCCCTGTGTTGCTGCCAGGTAGGGCGCAGCCTGGCCTAGCGGGGCCCCGGCGTAGTCGTTGATCACCGCCCAGATGCCCGAAAAGATCGCGGACGCCAGACCGGTACCGCCCGAAACGCTCAGGCTTTGGTAGCTGGGCGTCCCTGTTGTGGCCGGGACGGTGAGGACGTACTCGGCTCCTGTGTTCGGGTCGGCGAGCGCCGCGATGTCGGGCAGCAGGCGAGCTGTACCGGGGAGGTTCGCCTGGTAGCCGGGCTTGGGGAAGAAGGCGCTTGGACCCCCGCCGGAGCCCGCCATAAACGTTGCGAGCGGCTGGATCGTGTACCCCGCGCGAGCATTGCCGACCGGCCCGGATGCAGTGCCCCAGCCGGTGGTAAAGGCAGCATCGCTGGTTGGAGAAATCGCGATGGTGGTTCCCCCGACGGCCGTGGCGAAGGGCGAATCCGCCGGCGCGCTTACCTCTGTCGGGCTGAAGCTGTAGGTGTAGTTGCTGCCCGTGTTGGGAAAGAAAACATCCGGGTCTGAGTAGTCGCCCTGGTCGCCGCTGGCGAAGTTCAGGGCGATTCCCTCGGCAGCGCCCATCTCGATGATCTCGTTCCAGACTGCCAGCGAGGGTGCGCCCTCCATCGATTCAGGCTCCGCGAACCCGCCGGAGATGATGTTGCCCAGGTGGTTGGTGATGGCATACAGGGTTGCGGCCTGCAACTCCTCGGTATCCGCAGAGAACGCGTTGAGCAGCACGAGATCTGCCCCGGGAGCCGTGGCGTGGGCCCACTGGAGGGCAGCGCCGGTTTCGGCCGCCCAGGGGTCCGCCAGGGGGACGGAGTCCGCGCCGAGCTGCGCAGGCGCCGTGGCACTGGGCGCCTCGGTGCCGTAGGGCGCGACCTCCTGGAAGTTGCCGGAGGTGATTGCCGGCAGAGCAAACAGGCTGCTGAAGGTGCTGAGTTCAGCCTGCGCAGAAGGGTACGCGCCCGCGTTGATAAAGACGATTGTCTGCCCCGCGCCGGTGTATCCCAGGCCAAAAGCCACATCCAGGCCGTATACCTTTTGCAGCTGGGCAGGGGTGTAGGCACAGGCCGGCTGCCCATCCGTGGCCGCGGTACCGCCGCTCGCGCTGTAGACCAGGCCGTTGTAGGTCGCCGTGGAGAAGGAATCGCTGAAGAAAAGTGTTTGCGGGTAGGAGAAGCACTCGCTGGTGAACGCGGCCGTGTCGAAGGCACTGGCAGGCAGGAAGCCGGCTGCGTGGCCGGGCGCGGCGTTCCGTGGGCGCGTCCCCGCGGGCCGGGGCTGCATGCTGTTGAGCCCGGCCAGGTGCTGCACCAGCCCGGCGGCGGCGCCACCCAGTTGTGGTTGGCGGGTGCTGGTCCGCACCAGCTTGCCCCCCACCGTGTACAGGTTGATCTGTGTCCCAAACGCGCTTTCCACGTCCGAAGTTTTGCCGGTGAACCGGACGGAAAGGTTGAGCGGATCCGCCGACACCACCGAAAGATTGTGTGCCTTCAGCTCCGCCTGTACCGCGGCCATTTCGGCGGCGGTGGGCGCGTACTGCCCGAGGTCCGCGGCGGTGAGCCAGTGATGAAAGCTGGGCGAACCGGGTGTGTACAGCGCCTGCACGCGCGCGTCGAGCGCCCCACGGGTGTGCAGGGAAAGCCATGCCGTCAGCGTCAAGGGGGCAGACGGGTTTTCCTGCCCTGCCCCTGTGCCCTTGCGCAGAATGCCCGGCGCGATGTGCGCGTCCACGGACTGCGCAAGGGTCGCGCCGGCGGAGCACAGGGCAAGGGAAGCGGCGAGTACGCGATGTTTGGAACCAAGGTGGAGTGCGTGTTTCATGATCTTCCTTTCATGGCATGCGACGAGGGACAAAGACGTGCAGACCGCGACGGAGCAAAGGAGCGAAGTGCGGCAGGCCGCGTGCGGGCAAGCGGCAGCACCATGCAGGCGTCGTGCAGGTGTTGTGCAGGCTTCGAGCAGACGTTGAGCACGTGGGCGCTCTTTGGGCGCGTTTTTCGAATCGTGGAAAGCTTACACCTCCCGCTCCACGCTGCACATCCGGCCACACCGGCTCCGATGGCCGGCGGCACGCTCCCCAGCACGGCGGCCCGCTAGAATGGGGCGAGGATGATCGCCCACCTGCGCGGCGCACTTGTGTTCAAAACACCCGGCAGCTGCATCGTTGCATGCGCCGGCGTGGGCTACGAGGTTGCCATCTCGATCCCGACCTATTCGGGCCTGCCCGAGCCTGCTCCGGGGCGGAGCGTGGGCAGGGAAGGGCCCGAGGTGAGCCTCCACATCTACACGCAAGTGCGCGAAGACACGCTGGCCTTGTACGGGTTTCTGGAGCATGCGGAGAAACGGCTTTTTGAGCGCCTGATCACGGTGTCCGGGGTGGGGCCGCGGCTCGCGCTTACCATCCTGTCCGGGCTCTCGCCCGCGGAAACCATTCACGCCATCCGCGCGCAGGATCACGCGATGCTGACCCGCATCCCCGGGGTGGGCAAGCGGCTGGCCGAGCGCCTGGCTGTGGAGCTGAAGGAGAAGCTCGACGACCTGGCGGCCCCGGTTGCCTCCTCGTCCAGCCCGGCCCGGACCGTGCCCGCGCAGGACGACGTTCTGTCCGCGCTCGTCAACCTTGGCTACGGGCGGCCCGCGGCGCAAAAGGCGCTCGAAACTGCTGTTACCCGCGACCCCGAGGCAGGCGCGCAGTTTGATACGCTGTTTCGCGCCGCGCTGCAGCTGATCCGCTAGGGGGCCGGCGCAGAACGCGCCAGCAGCTGCGCCAGATCGCCTCCCCAGATGGCCGGCAGCGTATGGGTCCCGTGGCCACGCGTCTGCTCGGTGATGGGCAGCAGGATGAACTGGCCATGCGGAACCTGGTGGATGGCCTGGTCGGAGATGTGGAGCTCGGGCGGGTTGATAAAGTCGTCGGCCGAGTTGATCTGGGTCAGCGGCGCGGTGATGCTGCCGAGCCTCGGATAGGGGTTGTAGTTGCGCGACGCGTTGAACTGGTACACCATGTCGTTCGCATCCAGGCCAGCGAGGTTGCCCACCACGCTGTGCAGGTAGGCGGTGGCCTCCTCGCGGGTCGGCTCGTGCTCCTGCATCTGCAAGGGGCTTGAGCCCATGAGCAGGATGATCTCCTCGGCAGCCCGCAGCCCCGCTGCCGGCTCCGCCCTGTATTCGCCGCCGTGGAAGGCCGGATCGCTGGTGATCGCGTCCATGATCATCTGCCGGGTCATCCAGTTGCGGCCGGCGATGGCGACCGGCTGGCAGGCAAGCGGCATCAGCGCATCCATGTAGCCGGGAAACATCTCGCCCCACACAAACGCGTGCATGCAGCCCATGGAGGTACCAAGGATCAGCCGCGCATGATCCACGTGGAGCCCGTCGGTCAGCAGCAGGTGCTGCGCGCGCACCATGTCGTCGTAGTCATACTTGGGGAAGTGCTGGTGCAGGCCGTCGCTTGGCTTGGAGGAGCCCCCGTGGCCGATCGAGTCGGGCAGGATGAGGTAGTAGCGACTGCTATCGAGCAGTTGCCCTGGGCCGAAAAGCACCCCGGCGAACCCGGGCTGGAGAAACTGCGCGGCCGAGCCGCCGGTGCCGTGCAGAATCAGCACCGCATTGTCGACTCGCCCGGCCCGGTTCCGGTGCGGTACCCCGAAGGTGACGTAGTGGAGGCGCATCGCTGGAAGCTTTTCGCCGTCGCCAAAGTGGAACTCGGGAGTGGTGAACGTCGCGGACACCCCGTGCGAATACTTGCCGAGCACGTCGTTTGCGGGCGCCTGCGCAGTCGCCGCAGGGGAAAGGCTCGGGAGGAGAAGCGGCGCAAGACAAAGCAAACGCTGGAGAAAGCGAACCATGGTGAAACCATACTGCACGGCGGGCTACCGCTGCTGCTCGCGATGGTGCCGCGGCCTGGGCCTAGGGGCTGAGAAAAGGCGACGCGCCGCCGGGCCCGTTCCAATCGTACTGCTGTGCGGAGCCCTCGGCGCCGCGCCACCGCGCAGGCGCGCTTGTTTCCATCCAGTCGAGCGGCCGCGCGCCCTGGCCACCGGCAGCCGCGATGGCAAAGGCTGCGCGCAGGGCTGCTGTTTGCTCCGGACCGCGCTGCGATGGCGCAGCCGAAACCATGGTGACCGCGCCGGAGCGGGCCAGGGCGTCGAGCCACTGCCGGTTGAAGCTCCAGGGCACTGCGTCGGTGATGCCGACCAGGTCGGGGTCGAGCGTGAAAAAGGTCCCATGCTGGGGCAGGCGGAAGGCGAGGGTGTTGACCCCCATGCGCCGCGTGCGCTCCCAGTGTCGGCCGCTGGTGTCGTCGCCCGAGCGCTGCAGGTCGAAGATGCCCTGGCCCAGGTGGCCGACCGTGTTGCAGCCGTCCAGCAGCACCTGCTCGCCGGCTGCCTCGCGAAGCAGCGCGTACAGGGATGCGATGACCTCCGCATTGGTCAGGCCGCGGTCGGCGAGCGACCAGCCGGGCAGGGTAGGCTGCGGGCCCATCTCGAAGCCCCACTGGCCAAGCAGGTCATAGGTCGAGAAGTCGTGCTTGATCATCTCGTAGCCCCACGCAGCAGCCTCCCGCACTTTGGCGGCGATCCGGGCGCGGGCTTCCGGCACGGTGGGGTCGTAGGCGCGCGCGCGGGCTCGATCCTTGCGATCGCCAAAGCGCGCGTCCGGGAGCAGCAAGCGCGCAGGCGTTCCCTCCTCCGCTTCGAGCGGACGGATCCAAAGGCCGGGGCGCGCGGATTGCTCCCGGATCCTGCTCGCCAGCCTGCCCATGTCGGGCCAGGCCGGGGTGCCGTCGCTCCAGCCGCCATCGATGACCGAGAACGGCCGCGGAGTGCCCGCGGGCGACACGCCGACGAGGAACCCGGTATCGCGGAGAATGCTTTCGGCCGTGCTGCGGCCGTAGCTGTAGCACCAGTCGTTTGCGCCGTAGATGGGCGCGGCCGGGCGCGAAGGCCGGGCGCAGAGCATCCGGCAAAGAGCTGTGACGGCCTCGCTCGCGTTCTCGCCCGCCACCCCGGGCCGCGCCACGACGCTTGCCATGCGCAGCTGCCGCGTCCCCAGCTCGACCCCGCTGCCGCCGTTCGCCACGTTCAGCCAAAGTGATGCGCCTTCCCCGTCCACCTGCCAGAAGCACAGGGCGCCCGCGTCCGTCCGGACGCCGTAGCCGTGGCAAAGCGTGCCGTCATAGGTCGCGAGATACCAGGGCAGGACGCGCTCCGGGATCAGGGTGCGCCAGCCCAGTTCGCCATAGCTGCGTTCCCACGCGTCGCCCAGCACCAGCAGCCCGGGCTCAACCGCGGCGTGCCACCGGAGATGCACGGCTGCCACTGCGGTTCCAGGCGAGTGCAGGGTGAGCAGAAGCGCGTCCGCGCTCCGCTGCGTCGCCACCGTGACGGCGCCGCCGTGCCAAAGGTCCGCAGTGCGCACCAGAGCGACCGGCGCGGCGGGCAGCGTTTCCGCAAAGCTCCCGTACACGGTCACCGCGTCCGGAGCCCGCAGGAGGTCGAGCAACGAGGAGCGCCGCGCGGCTTGCGAGGCGGGGTACGGCGCCCCGGCCAGCCCGCCTGCCGCGACGGCTCCCTGGCGCAGAAACGACCGCCGCGTGACAGCGCCGTGCTTTCGGATGGTTTCCGGATCGACCAAGTCCACCCTTCCCGGCCTGCGGCTAAGCGCCGAGCGCGCGCAACAGGAGCCCTGCCGCGCCTGCCCCGAGCAGGGGGCCGAGCACCGGCACCCAGGCGTAGGCCCAATCGGAGCCGGCCTTGCCCGGAATGGGCAGCAAGGCATGGGCGATCCGGGGACCAAGATCCCGCGCCGGGTTGATGGCGTAGCCGGTGGTACCGCCCAGCGACAGACCGATGCCCCAGATCACGCAGCTGACCAGAAAAGGGCTGAGGCCCGCGGCCGCACCCTGGGTAAGCACCAGCCGGGAGCTTATGGCGCCGGCCACCAGCACCAGCACGAAGGTAGCGAGAAACTCGGAAAACAGGTTGGCCCCATAGCTGCGCACCGCGGGAGACGTGCAGAAGATGCCCAGTTTGGCTTCCGCGTCCTCGCTCAAGCGCCAGTGGGGGAGGTAGAAAAGCCACACCAACACCGCACCCGCGAAAGCCCCGGCAAGCTGCGCCGCCGCGAAAGGCAGCAGCCTGGAGTAGTCGCCGTGCTCAATGGCGAAGGCCAGGGTGAAGCCGGGGTTTAGGTGGCCATCCTTGCTGCCGAACAACCCGGCTGTGAAGATGCCGGACAGAACGGCAAACGCCCAGCCCGTGGTAATGACGAACCAGCCCGCGCCCTCGACCTTGCTGCGCTTGAGGAGCACGCCCGCGACCACGCCGTTGCCCAGCAGCATGAGGATGAGCGTGCCCATGAACTCGCCCAGCACCGGGGAGCGCATCTAGCTGTTTCCTTGCGCTAGGTCGAGGCCGGCGCTTCCACGGGTGTCGCCGCCGGGATGCTTTGCAGCGCGTACTGCCCGGCCAGCACGCTGAAGATTCTCGTTTGTTCCTCGATCCACGGCTCGTCCTTCCCCAGTTCCGCGGCCAGCAAAGACGCCACCACCGGCGCCATCGCGACCGCGGCGTGCGCATGGAGAAACAGCGCGCGCGTCCGGCGCGCCAGCACGTCTTCCACGGTCCGGGCCATCTCTTCGCGCGCCGCCCATACCACCTCGGCTGCGATGTAGGGTAGGTCTGGATGCAGCCGTTGCGCAAGTTCGGGCGATTGGTCCGCGAGCGCACGCACCCCTTCGGCATCGGCGCCGTACACGAACAGAGAGCCCAGCTGCCCGGCGTTTTCGCTGTAGCCGTGGATGCGCAGCTCTTCGGTCACACAGCGGCTGTCTGGCAGTTTGCCGAGCAGGATGGCATGGTTTACCGCGTCCTCGGCCATGTGACGGTAGGTGGTCCACTTGCCGCCCACAATGGTAAGCAGGCCGGAAGGGTCGATGTGGATGGTGTGATCGCGCGACAGGGCTGAGGTTTTGCTTGCATCCGAGCCGGCTGCCTTGACCAGGGGACGAATGCCCACGTAGACGCTGAGCACGTCGTCGCGCCCTGGCTTGTGGCTCAGGTACTCGCCCGCGGTTTCGAGCACGAACTCGATCTCCTTTTCCAGCGGCAGCGGCTCATAGGAGGGCGCGTCGATGGGGGTGTCGGTGGTGCCGACCACGGTGTGGCCGTGCCAGGGAATGGCAAACAGAACGCGTCCATCGCTGGTGTGGGGCACCATGATGGCCGCCTCGCCCCGTAAAAACGAGCGGTCCAGCACCAGGTGGATGCCCTGGCTTGGGGCGACCATGCCCTGGGCCGTGGCGTCTGCCATGCGCCGCACTTCATCGGTAAAGATGCCGGTTGCATTGACCACCACGCGCGCCCGCAGCTCGAAGCGTTCGCCGGTTTCGCTGTCGCACGCAAGCACGCCGTCTACAAAGCCGTCGGCACCCTTGCGCAGCGCGAGCACGGGAGTGTAGTTCAACACCACCGCCCCATGATCCGCGCCGGTTTCTATCAGCTGGATGAGCAGGCGGGCATCGTCAAACTGCCCGTCGTGGTACACGACGCCGCCGCGCAGGCCGTCCTGCCGCAGAGTCGGTATGCGCTCCAGTGTCTGCTCGCGCGACAGGATGCTGGAACGGCCAAAGCCGTACTTGCCCGCGAGCAGGTCGTATACCTTCATGCCGATGCCGTAGAAGGGCGCTTCCCACCAGGAGTAGTTCGGCACCACGAACTCGACGTCGTGCACCAGGTGCGGGGCGTTCCGGCGGAGGATGCCGCGTTCCTTGAGCGCTTCCATGACCAGCGAAATATTGCCCTGCTCCAGGTAGCGCACGCCGCCGTGGACCAGCTTGGTGGAGCGGCTGGAGGTACCCTTGGCAAAGTCTTCGCGCTCCAGCAGCAACACGGCAAGCCCGCGGGTTGCCGCATCGACTGCGACCCCGGCGCCGGTCGCGCCCCCGCCGACGACGATCAGGTCCCAGGGTTCACTGCGTTCCCGCACGCGGGCCAGCATTGTTTCACGCTTCATGGCTTCTCCTCACCTGCATGGACCGGCCGGCTCCATCCGCCTGCGCGTCGCACCGCGTCGCGCCACTTCGCCTGGCGCGCCTGCATCTGCTTCGGGTCGGCTCCCGGCTTGAACCGGGTATCCGGCGCCCGCAGGCTGCGGATCTCGTCGGTGCTGCCCCAAAAACCCACCGCCAGCCCGGCCAGGTAGGCTGCACCCAGTGCTGTTGTTTCCAGCACGGCCGGCCGCCGCACCGGAAGCTGGAGCAGGTCGGCCTGAAACTGCATCAGGAGGTCGTTTGCGGCCGCCCCGCCGTCGACGCGCAACTCCCGCAAGGGCTGCCGGCTTTCGCTGTTCATCGCTTCGAGCACGTCGGCAACCTGGAAGGCGATGCTTTCCAGGGCTGCGCGCGCGATGTGGCCAATCTCCGTGCTGCGCTCGATGCCGATGATCATGCCGCTTGCGTACGGGTCCCAGTGCGGCGCGCCCAGGCCGGTAAAGGCCGGCACAAACACGACGCCCGCGGCCGAGCTGACTTCGGCGGCGATCGATTCCACGTCGGGCGAGCGCGAAAAGAAGCGCATGTTGTCCCGCAGCCACTGCACCACCGCGCCGCCCGCGAAGATGCTGCCTTCGAACGCATATTCGAGCCGCCGGCGCGGGCTGGCAGCCAGCGTTGTGATCAGGCGCTGCCCGGAAAGCATAAAGCGCTCCCCGATATGTTCGAGCAGAAAGCAGCCGGTGCCGTAGGTGTTTTTGGCGTCGCCGGCATCGATGCAGAGCTGCCCAAACAACGCCGCCTGCTGGTCGCCCGCCATGCCCGCGATCTCGATCTCGCCCAGGCCGAGCGTGGTGGTCACCCTGCCGACCGGCTCACTCGACCACACCACCTCGGGCAGCATGCTTTCCGGAATGCCGAAGAGCCGTAGCAGCTCGGCATCCCAGCGATCCTCGACGATGTTGTAAAGCAGAGTACGGCTCGCGTTGGTGCGATCGGTACGATGACGGCCGCCGCTGGTCAGGTTCCACACCAGCCAGCTGTCGACCGTGCCGAAGGCGAGCTTGCCCGCCTCCGCCGCTGCGCGCGCGCCGGGAACATTGTCAAGGATCCACCGAATTTTGGTAGCCGAAAAGTACGGGTCGAGGAGCAGGCCGGTTCTGGCGCGAATCGTAGGTTCGGCACCTTCTTCGGCCAGCTGCCTGCACAGCGGCGCACCCCGGCGATCCTGCCAGACGATGGCGTTGTACACGGGCTTGCCGGTTTCGCGATCCCAGACCACCGTGGTTTCGCGCTGGTTGGTGATGCCCAGGGCGGCGACGTCCCGCGGCCGTATGGCGGCTTTCGCGAGCACTTCAACGGCCGCCGTTAGCTGCGAGGTCAGGATGTCGTAGGGGTCATGCTCGACCCAGCCGGTTTCCCCGGCTGGGTACAACTGCCTGAACTCATGCTGCGCGGTACCGGCGATGCGGCCGTCATGGCCGAACAGGATGGCGCGGGAGCTGGTGGTGCCTTGGTCGAGCGCTAGCACATAGGGCATATCGTTCCGGTGGGGAGATCCATGCTGCAGACCTCCGCCTTAATCGTTGCCGCGATTGCCGAAGATGTTCAGGGCCGCCAGAAAGAGGTTGAGTCCATCCAGAAA
Source organism: uncultured Acidipila sp. (assembly GCA_937859835.1). Classification (GTDB taxonomy): domain Bacteria; phylum Acidobacteriota; class Terriglobia; order Terriglobales; family Acidobacteriaceae; genus EB88. The sequence goes on from CALMAN010000110.1 coordinate 48,164, forward strand.
GATCGACAGTGCCAGCTCGACGGCAGTGGCGCCGCCGCCCCCCGCCCGCACCCGCGCGAAATCACCGACGGTCAACACGGAAAAGACCGCAAGCACCAGCCAATCGACCGTAGTGGGACGCACGAAGTGGAAGAACAGAGTTGCCAGCATAAGAACGATCAAGCCGATGAGCAAAAAGCTGCCGATCGCCTGGACCTTGCGGTAGTCAACTGAAGTGGCGTAAGCAACGGTGCCGAGCATGGCCATGCCGATGGCCGTTGTGAGCGCCGCGCTTTCGACCAGCTGCGAGCCATTGTGGTGCAGGTAGCGGGCGATCGTCGGGCCCAAGCCGACGCCCTCGAAAAATGCAAAGGCGTAGAGCAGCGTGACCTGGCGCGCCGGGTTGGCACGAACGGCACGGATCGCAAACAGTGTGCCGAAGTTTAGGAGCATGACGAGCAGCGCAATGCCGGGCGGGATAGCAAGCGAGGCGTAGCTGCCGGCTGCAGTCAGCAGGAAGGCGACGCTCACCAGGCCCAGTACCTTGCCCAGCAGGGAGGACGTTGCTTCTGTCCGGCCGCCGTTTAGGACGCCGTACTGGCCGAAAGAGGTGTTGTTGAATTGAGCCATACTTTCTCTATTCTACGGGCAGGGAGCGGGGCAGGGAACGTCGAGGTCGCAGCCAGTTGGTCCCTGCGCCGGCGAGTGCATGGTGCTGGCCCGCACCGGCGGGGGCGCCCAGGCTGGTTCCCTGCTGCCGCGTTTCGTGGTGAAGAAGTTGGGACGGGGTTGCGCCTCGCGCGGGGAACTCACGCGGGATAAGCGACGGATCGCCGAGGCCCCTCGTACCGGAGCCGCCGGGTGGCCTGCTCTGCATCGCGGGTCCGGAGCCACGGCGGCAGGGTGCCTACGAAGTATCTCGTTCGGTATACACAAATGTGTTGCAATCCCGATGGTCCTGCGATAGCGTCTGCCACATACCGGAACACAAACAACCTGGTTGTCATGAGGGATGAGTGCGGCGACAGCACTCCGGACCATTGCCGAGTCCACCTCACGCGTGTTGCTTCCTTTCTGCCGCTTCTTCTGTTGCACTGCACTTCCGACATCGCCGTGCCGGCGCTCCTCCATGCACGGCACATCAGGAGCTCCTGTATGTTCTGCAGCCCCAAGCGACTCACGAGCTTGTCCGCCCTCTCCCTCCTTCTCGCCTTCGGCATTGCGGTTGGCACGGCCCAGAACTTCCGCGGAGGCATCAACGGCACGGTCACTGACGTTTCCGGAGCTGTGGTGGCGGGAGCGCAGGGGACGGCGACCGACAACGCGACCAGCAGCACGCATAGCACGGTGTCCTCGAACGCGGGAGATTTTTCCTTCCCCGATCTGCCGCTTGGGCAGTACACCATCAGCGTTGTCGCGACGGGGTTTGCTCCGGAGAAGATAGAGCAGGTCCCGGTGTCGGCGGGCAGCGTGTATACGGCCCCTGTGCACCTGGGCGTTGCCGGCTCGTCCGTCAACATTGACGTTTCAGCGTCAGCGCTCACGTTGGACACGACGACTTCCACGCAGACCACTGTTCTCGGCAGCAAGGCCGTTGAAGATGTTCCGCTCAATGGGCGCGACTTTACGCAACTAATCGCCCTGACTCCCGGCTTTGCTGGATACTCGGCGGGCGGGACCGGTTCGCTCGACGGCACCCGCTATGACCAGATCAACTGGCAGATCGACGGCATTGACAACAACGATCTGTGGGCAAATGTACCGGCGGTGAACCAGGGAGGCGTGAATGGCATCGCCGGCGTGGTTTTACCCATCGATGCCGTCGAGCAGTTCTCGGTGCAAACCGAGTCCGCGCCGGAAGCGGGCCGCAACCCGGGAGGTACGGTTAACCTGGCGCTGCGAGCCGGCACCAATCAGTTACATGGAACTGCGTATTACTTCAACCGCAACGAAGCCTATGCGAAAGCTACTCCCTTTCTGGCCTATGGCGAACCCAAGCAAAGAAACCGTAACTACAATGCGGGCTTCTCGCTTGGCGGCCCGGTGCTGCGAGACAGGTTTTTCTACTTCATCACCTTTGAAACGCAGAACTTCACGATAGGGCAGCCAGGCGAGGCCACCGAGCCTTCTGCTGCCTACCAGGCGCTCTCGAAGCAGCTGCTTACCCAGTACAACATCCCCGTGAACCCGGTATCGCAGAATCTGCTGAATACCTTGTGGCCCAGCTACTCACTCAACGGGCCTGCGACCGGGGAAAACTACAACAGCCCCGATCCGCAGTTCGGGCACAGTTACAACGGGCTCATCAAGCTTGATTACGCGATCAACGCAAAGAACAACCTGTCGGCCCACTGGTTTGCTGGCCAAGGCCCACAAACCGCGCCCGAGGGCTCCGAGCTGATCTACTACTACGAAGTAGCGCCCGTCCACGTGCAGAATTATGCAATCGTGCTCAATTCGACGTTCTCGAACACTGTCGCGAACCAATTGCTGCTGGGCGTGAACTCGTTCAGGCAGCTGTTTAACGATAACGACAGGAACTTCAACCTGGCGGGCACCGGCCTGCTTACTGGCAGCAGTTACCCCACGGTTGCGCCTCACCTGCGCATCGCAGGCTTTGATGCCGTTGGGATTGTCGCTCCTTCGGGCCGGAACGACATCACGGGTCACCTTACTGACGACCTGTCCTGGTCCCGCGGAAAGCACGAGTTCCGTTTCGGCGGCGAGTACCGGCGGGCGCAGATCGACGCCTTCAACACCGGGAACTCGACTGGCCTCTTCAACTTCACGGGGACCCAGGGTCCATGGTCCGGCGCCCCTGTCGCCGACAACAACATCCTTTCCCTGGCTGACTTCCTGGCCGGATACGTCGATACCTCGACGCTTGCCACTGGGAATCCGGATCGGTTGGTGTATCTCGACACGTTTGACTTATTTGCACAGGACGCATGGAAGTTGTCGCCGCAACTTACCTTGAACTATGGAGTCCGCTACGACTATGAGGGCTCCCCGCACGACGGTCTCAAGGACTTGTCCGTCTTTCTGCCGTCGCAAGGCATCGAGTTTCTTGGGCAAGGTCTTGGGTCTATCTACCCTTCTGACTGGAAGAATGTAAGCCCTCGTGTCGGGTTTGCGTACCAGCCAGCGGCAAACGGCAGCCTCGTGGTACGAGGAGGAGCCGGCGTTTACTTCGATCAGCCGGTAACCAGCGCGTTCCTGAACAACCGGACCAGCAACAGCTCCCCCATAGGGATCCAGGCGAATCCGGCCGGGCCAAATCCCTACTTCACGGTGAGTAAGTCGTCTTACACGATCCAGGCAGGGCAGCAGATTTTTCCAACCTCCGGAGCCGCCAGCTGCGTCGTTACGCCCACTGACGTAAGTCCCTGCGGCGCCTACTCTGTCAGTCCGAACTTTCGGACGCCGTATGTGGTGAGCTACAACCTGAACGTACAGCAAAGTCTTGGATCAAAGGTCATTGCGCAGGCGGGGTACGTGGGCAACGAATCCCGAAAGCTGCTGGGAACCATCGACATCAACCAGGCGGCGCTGCAGCCTACCGGTTCGCCCAGCAGTACGGCCGAGGCGTATGCGCAGCAGGCAAGCCGGCCGTACTTTAACCAGTTCCCGCAGTACGGCAACATCAATCAGCTGGGTACCATCGCGACCGGCAACTATAACTCCTTCCAGGCAACACTGCGCTTCGCAAACTACCACGGGTTTACCTCGCAGGCCAATTACACCTGGAGTCATAGCCTGGATGAGGTGTCCCAGTCCCGTATTCTTCTTCCCCAGGACAGCACCAACTTCAAGGGGGATTACGGCAACAGCGCACTGGACACTCGCAACACTTTTACTACCTACATCACCTATGCGGTTCCAGCAGCGGCCCACGGGCCCAAGCGCCTTGTCAATGGCTGGGAGGTAAACAGCCTGATCAACCTCCATGGCGGCCAACCGTTTACCGTCTTCAACTCTTCTGACACGAGCGGCACCGACGAAAACGCGCAGCGGGTCAACCTGGTCGGCAATCCTTATGCCGGGGTCAGCCACACCTTTTCCCGCGCAACCGCAATGAGCGGAGCAACAGAACAGTGGGTGAACCCGGCTGCTTTCGCCTCACCGCCGGACGGGACCTTCGGGACGATGCGCCGCAATCAACTCTTCGGCCCTGGATTTAGCGACGTCGACTTGTCTGTGTTTAAGACGACCGCGGTTACAGAGCGGGTAAACCTGCAGCTTCGGGTCGAGATGTTCAATGTGTTCAACCGCATCAACTTCGCTGCACCAAACAGTACTCTCGGCGCCGGCTTCGGTTCCCTGTATGACACGATCGGCGATTCGTACGGGGCCCCGGGAATCGGTCCAGGGGAGCCCTTCAATATGGAGCTTGCAGGCAAGATCATCTTCTAAAGAGTGGGGAAAACGCAATGCAAACAACGAGAGGCCGCAGGAGACAAAGGGTCTGGGATGTGGTTCTCCTCGGCACTGCGTTCTTAGTGCTTGGGCAAAGTTCTTTCCGCGCGCAAGAGCGGCTCAGTGCAGGCCACGGTGCGCTGGAAGCAACGTCGGCACTCGGCCGTCCGCTCTATGCGCTTCCTGACGACGCAACCATCTTTGCTGCGAAGAAGGCGCTGGCGGCGGACGCAACGAACGTCGCACTCGTGCTCAAGCTGTCTCAGGCCGAAGCCGGCCGGCGTCAGTACAGGGAAGCCGTCGCCCTCTGCACCAAGGCGATACAGCATGCCCCGGCAAGCGCTGATCTGTACATAGAACGCGGTCACCGGGAGCTTGGATTGCGCGAGTTCAAGCTTGCAATGGCCGATCTACGAAAGGCGACAGAGCTCGATCCGGCAAAGCTCGATGCGCATTACCACCTGGGGTTATCTCATTACTTCCTGGGCGAGTTCCCGGAAGCTGCTGCTTCCTTTAACAAGGCTCGCGCGTTGGCAAAGAGTGACGACAGTCTGATCGACTGCTCAAACTGGCTGTATGTATCTCTGCGTCGTGCCGGAAAACAAGATGAAGCAGCGGCGGTGCTGGCGCGCATCACGCCACAGGTCCACAACACCGAGCCCCATCTGCTGTTCTACCTGCGCTTGCTCCGCTTCTACCAGGGACAGATCACCCAGCAGGCAGTGCTGCCTCCACGCCCTACCAAGCCGGACGACGTGGAAAGTGAGTTATCGTTCAACACGGTCAGCTATGGTGTAGGAAACTGGGACCTGTACAACCATCACGTGCCGCCCGCCCGTACCTTGTTCGAGAGCGTAGTCCAAGGCCAGGCATGGAACTCCTGGGGCTTTATCGGCTCAGAAACCGAATTGGCGCGCATGAAGAGATAGGTATTCAGCGGGCTGTCCGACACAGAGTGCGAGTCAACGAAAGGTGATAACTCCTGCTTCCTGACAGGCCTTCAGGTAATCCGACACAGCAGCGAGCGGGATGGGGCCGAACTCGGCGGCGACAGCATCGCGTATCTGTCCCAGACTTCGCTGGCCGTTCACGAAGTTCACGATCTCGTACGCGTACAGTGCTCCCTTATCTTGAACGCGGACCAGCCGGCTTGACCTTCCGCCCAGCAGCGTGATGTTTCGCATGCGTTCCGGCCCGAGCCGGTCAAGCAGCACATCGTCGTTCTGGTAGGTAAGTGGGCCAAAGGCGCCAACGCGGGCCGGAACCAAGGCGGCGTCGCTCTCGGCCCGCCATGGTGCAAGCGGCACGGCCCCTGTTGCGCCGCGCGCGGCGGCTAAGGTAGCCAGCATGCCTTCCAGCGTTTCCGCCTGCGCCTGTAGCGCGCGATGGAACGAAGCCAACCCGGAAGGCCGGCTTTGCGTGTAGGTGGCGAAGGCTTCTAACTCGGCCTGCTCTCGAGCCAGCGCGTGCACCATGACATTGCGCGCCTCGTACCAGGCATCGCCGGCTTGCAGGCTGCGATCGTCGGCCAGCTTCTGTGCGCGTTCAAAGCCTGCTGCAAGCCGCGCTTCGGATCGTGCCGCAAAGAACGATAACAGCGGCTCGGCTCGCTGCTGGCCAAGCGAAGCATAGGTGTAGCCCGCCGCAGCACCCAGCAGCACTGCCCGGCGCAGCTTGGTCGGGTCAATCTGCTCGAGCGTGTCATGGTCGGTGTGGATATAGATATCTGGCCAGTCGCGCAGGTAGAGCGAGGGTACGGCGATCGTTGAAGAATCGTAATCGTCATGATCGCTGCCTTCCGCATAGGAGGTTTCATCGACCAGGAACTCGTTGCGCGTTCCGCTGCCGCCGTTACGGGTCTCGAGAACCGCGGCGTCTGCCCCGCTGCCGTCCTCGGCATACGTGGCTGCTGCGGCGCGAATGGTTTCGGCGAAAAGATCGCCAACATCTGTCACAAAAGTCGGAAGCGACCAAGGTGTTTCTGTGACGTGGAGTATGGACTTATCCTTGAACGGATCGCCGCCGACCATGTCCATGTGCACGTCCGCACGCAGCTCCTGGCGGATGTCGGGATGTTGACTGAGGAAGGCCATCGTACCTTCGACTTCCGGACCCCAGATGAAGCGGATGGTGCGAGCGGGCCTTGCCAGCTTGCCGCTGTGGATAAGCGTGCTGAGCACGCGCGCAGATTCAAGCGTGGACACGCAGCCGCTCGCGTTGTCATTTGCGCCCGGCCGCTGGTGGTCAAGGTGGCAGCTGTAGACGACTTCGCCGGCGTGCGGATCGGTTCCGGGAATCGTGCCTGTAATCACAGTCCAGTGGCCTGGCTGCATGCTCGCCTTTACGTGCGCTTTCAGCAGAACTGTGTGCCCGGCCGCTAGTTGCGCACGCAGGGCCGTCGCGGTACCACGCGACACCATAAAAGCGAAGCCGGTTGTCAGCCTGGGATCGAGATGACCCCAGCGTACGATGGTCGTGTCAAGCCCCGACCAGGCCGTTGTCTGGTTCGGCATGGCACTTACAACGCCAGAAGCACCATGCTCGACCACGGCAAGGCGCTGCACCGTCGAGAGCACGCCATCAGCGAGTACGATCTTGCCGCGCACATCCTTACCAAGATAATCCGTTTGTTCCGTTCCCGCTCCTACATCGACAAGCGGCGCACGCACGTCGGCGCTGTGACTATAGTCGGCAAGCCGTATCGGGTTTGTCGCCCAGTCGCCGAGCGGCATAGCGTCTGGCGCTAATTCCCAAAGACTTGCTTCCTCCACCTGCCATGCCAGGTGCGAGAGCATGAGGCCGTAACGCACCTTGCCGTCGATCGCATACTGTTCTGCGTGCGCGTCTTCGAGGCCATACGCACGCGCACGCCCCAGGACGAACTCTGCCGCCTGATCAAACTCCGGCATCGAGGGCACGCGATGAAGCGTTGCGAGCACGCGCAGGTTCTCGTATGCCGCAGCGCCACTGGCTTCATCGCGCAGGGCTTGCCACTGCGGTTGCGTGAGGAAGGGTTCCTGCGCGCGAGCGATGCAGCAGGGCAGGACAACCATCAAGCCCGCGAGAAAGGAAAGAAACGCATGCATCGTCGATACCATCCTGGATCTGCTGGGACTGTTCGTAACTTTCGGCGCCGTACCATGTGGAGCGACTTGTTTACCGGCCCCGCACGGAGCCGTACAGGCGAGCATGGCACAAGGGGCGCTCAAGTACTCACTGGGCAGCGCGTCATGCACCTGTTTAGAGCGGCACCGCTGGTGCAAGGGATTCGAAGCGCTCCAACGAGAACAGATCCAAGGTAGAAGCGGCACCTCCACTTGAAACCATGTCCGCGATCACCTCGCCGATCACGGGAGCGAACTTAAAGCCATGGCCGGAGAATCCGGCCCCGATGGTGACCGCGGGGTAGTGTGGGTGAGTGCCCAAAAAGAAGTGTTCGTCGGGAGTCATGGTGTAAAGGCACGTTTCAGCACGCAGCAAGCGACCTGCGAGTCCGGGGATTGTGTCTGCGAGCCGGTCACGAATCGAGCGCTCGTCTGCAGGGCGTATCTCGCGGCAGACCGAATCGGGGGTACACACTTCTTCGCTGCCGTGCAAAGCAACCTTGACTCCTTCCGAGATGGGTCCGGTAAGTGGAAATCCGTAGATACAACGGCTCTCTCCTTCTTCCTCAATTAGGTAAACGGGAAAGTGCTCTTCACGGAAGTGTTCTATGCTCTCCTTCGGTTCAAACCAATAGAGCACCTGCCGGGTAACCCGCATGGGCAGGCCGAGACTGGCAAGCACCTGCGGCGTCCACGGACCCGCCGTCAAGACAAGCCGATCCGCCGAGTACATACCCTTGTCGGTGTGCACCGTAACACCCGCACCTCCCGGCCCGGCTTGCCAGCCGAGAACAGCCTCCTCTGTGTGCAGCTGCGCGCCCGCGCGCACTGCCTGTCGCAGCTGCTGCTCCACACAGGCTTCTGGGCGGAGATAGCCGGCACTTGCTTCAAGCAGTGCGCACGTATCTGGACGGACGCTGAAGACCGGGTAGCGCCGCTTGAGTTCTGCGGCATCGAGCAGTTGATAGGGGAGGTTAAACTGCCCCGCACTCGCAGAGCTACGTTGCACGAGTTGCCCATCGCGAGAACCGACCACCAGGGCGCCGGTTAAGTGGAGCAAGTTGGTTCCTGTGTCCCGCTCTAACTTTTTCCATAAGTCAAAGGAGCGAAGAAGCAGCGGGACATAGCGATGATCTTCGAAGTAGGCCTGGCGATAGATGCGCGTGAGCCCATGCGAGGACCCGTGAGAGTGAGGGGGAGTGTACTGGTCGAAGCCGCGAACGTGGCAGCCCCGTTCCGCGATGTGCTGTGCGGCTGCGCTGCCCATGGCGCCGAGGCCGATAACTAGAACTTCCAAGCAGGTCTTCCTTCGCTATGCGTTGACTACGGGGTGCGTGGATCGGTTACATCGTGCGAGGCTCAGAAGGTCAGCCGCAGGCCAGCCTGCATCTGGCGCCGTGAGCCTTGCTCGAAGGTGCCGGAGCCGCGCTGGCGTATGTTGGTGCGATTGGCAGCCGTGGTGCCGTTGATTGATTCCGGTGCACCTGACAGGTTGCCGTTGAGCAAGTTCTCAGGGGCGTCGTAGGAGCTGCGATTGAAGATGTTGAAAACGTCCCACGACGTCTGCACGGCCAGCCTGTCTCCGAGGATGTTATGGCTGTATTCTATGCGCACGTCGTTATGCAGCAGCAGATCAAGGCCAAGCTGATTGGGAGGTGCAAGCGGGAGAGTTGGTAAACCAGCCTTCAATTGCTGTAGCTGAGCAGAAGTCATGAGCCCCTGGCTGACCAGGAGATTGCCGGCGGGCGTGAGTTGCCCTGCCATGGTCGAGTTGTAGTTCGCGATGGCTGTATTCAGATTTTTTCCGGCCTTCAGGCTGCGTCCAAAAGCACCCGGTTCATAGCCGGGCAGCAGATCGTTTACAGTCCCGTCGCCGGTCACGTCGGTGCAGAAGATCTCTTCCGGTCCTCCACCGCAGCCGCCTCCAAAGGCAACCGGCAGCAGAGCATTGTTCGATAAGGGTGAGAACCAGTGAGTGATCTGGCTAAAGGTAAAGCCGCGCTTGATGTCGGTGATGGTTCCAAGATTGAGAATGGAGGTGCGGTCCAAGCCATCGGGGCCGACGAAACGATTGGGGGCGACGTTGTCCCACGAAGTTGGGGAAGCGGACACGTCGGCAGCGCCCGTTCCCGAAGTACGCAGATTGCCTACGTTGCGAGAGAGCGTGTAGGCAAAGGTGACAGTGTTTCCATTCATCCAGCGGAACATGCCGCTGTCTGGCGCGCCGAATCTCCCATCCAGCCGCAGGTTCAAACCGTTGTAAGTATTCAAGCCGCGATGCTCGTAGAAGTTCATCGGGCCGAAGTTAGGATTGAGGCCCCGAAAGGCGTAGCCATTCTGCGATGTGCCCGCACCTAATCCGGAAGCTCCGTAGGTAGCAATCGTGGCACCCTGATTGATCGCACAGGTGGTGCCCGCGAGAGATGCAGGGCAGCCCAGCGAGCTGTTGGTGGCCGCGATCGCGGCAGCCGCAAGAACCGGGTCGAAAGTGGCAGCGGTGGCTGAGCCTACGTGATTCTCATCGACGACCAGCGGAAACTCATACCCATGCACATACACGTACTCGCCGGTGAACACCAGACCCTTGCGAAGCTGGCGCTGGTAGGCCACGTTGGCTTGCGCGACACGCGGGTTCTTGGTTCCAGGCGCCCAGGCTGGGACGTAGAGCGCATTGTTCAAGGCAAAGGTGGAATCAGTGGAAGTATTGAGTGCGGCAGCAGCCACGTAGAGCTCATTCAGGTTGTTGATCCCCGTAGAAGCCTCCCCGATGGTTTCTCCGAACAAAGGCGCCAGGGCCGCACCGGAGGTCCCGTTGGGAAAGCCGTACTGCGTCGCGAGCGGGTCGCCGGCTTTAAAGGCCAAGCCGTTCCGGGGATCGATCAAGGCGCTTCCTGCCGTTACCGTTTGCATCTGCGAGGAGATACCGGCAGGGATAAAGTCGCTCGGATCGCCATAAAAGCCATCCAGCGTGAGCTCTTCATAGTAGAGCCCCGCGGCGGAACGGATCACTGTCTTACCGTCGCCGTGTACGTCCCAGGCCACTCCGACCTGCGGAGCGAAATCCGTCTTCGGGTTGTGCCGGTACCCGCCGTAGCCGGGTTTAAAGGCGTCGATCGCCGTGCCGTGATCTACCCCGGGATCAAACTGCCCGGAGAAAAACACATACCGCACGCCCGCGTTGATCGTTAGCTGGCGCGAAACCTTCCAGGCGTCGTGGATGTAGGCCGCCGGTCTCCACTCTGGAAATGCGCCATGAGGAAAGCCCAAAGCACCTGGAACCGTGTAAAAACCAAGCCCGTTGCCCAGACTGATCGAGGTAAGAGGGAACTGCGTCGGATCGGTAAGTCCCGGCCCGAGATAGCTATCTGTATCGAGTTCAGGACTGTTCTCACGCAGCGGGTAATCCGTACCGAGCAGCCAGTGCGTCAGGTCTGTGCCAAACGACAAAGTATGTCGACCGAGCTCGAGGACTCCGTCATACTTCCCATCGTGGGTGTGTTGCTTTTCATACTGACTGGACAGCCAGTTGACTCCGTAAGCAAGCGTGGAGCCGCCGTCAATCTGGATCAGGTATTTGCGGCCAAGTGTATCGGCCGGCGCGGGCGCCTGGGGATTGGGCAGAAGCCTTTCCGAGTACGAGTTAAAGCCGTAGGCAAAGGAGTGGCTGCCCCGGCTGCCTGCATACGACGCGCCCCCGCCAAAAACAATGGCCTGCGTCTTGTTATCGAGCGAGTCAAGATAGGTGCTGCCAAGCTCGGGATAGCCGACGACGCCGTGATTTGGTGAGTAGCTATACCGGGCAAATGCCTTCCACCGATCAGAAAGGACTGCGTCAAGGCGGCCCAGGGCGTAGTTCTCCCGGAAAGGTTTGCCGTAAAAGCCATTCAAGCTCGGGAAGATGGTGTCGGCATAAAACGAGTCGCGCGAGTCGGTGAGCTCATAGTCAAGGAAATAGAAAAGCCGGTCGCGCACAAAGGCTCCTCCCAGGTGACCGCCGATCTGGTTGCGATCATAGGGGGAAAGCTCAGGGCCAATCTTTGCGCCCAGCCGCGAATCGCGAAAGAACTCAAAAGCCGAACCGTGGAGATCGTTGCTGCCTGACCTTGTCAGGATATTGACGGCACCCCCTGAAGCGACACTTTGCGCCGGGTTCAGCGTTGACTGGGCTACCTGAAACTCCTGCACCGCATCAAGCCCTGTGTTCTGCACCGGGCCGCCTACGGTGTGGTCCTGCAGCGAAAGGCCATCCAGCTGCACCTGCGTTTCGCGTCCCGAGCGGCCCTGAAATGCCGCGATAGTGAAGTTGTTCTTGGTCGGGTCAATGTCATTGCCGTCGCGCAACTGAACGCCGGGCGAAAGCTGCGCAAGGTCCATCGCATTGCGGCCCACAATGGGCAGCTGCTCAATCTGCTTCTGCGTGATCACTTCGCCAGACTCGGTGGACACTGTGTCGAGGTCGGTTGCGGTTCCCGAGGATACGGTGACCTGCTCCGAAGTGCTCCCGGCGCTCAGGGTCACGTTCAAAGAATTGACACGCGAAATCAGCACCAGCAGATGAGGCACGGATGCCTGCTTGAAGCCCTGCGCCTCCACGGTGACCAGGTAGGAGTCCGGGTGCACTTCAAGCAGACGATAGAAGCCCTGCGCATCCGAAGTGGCTTCGATCTTTTCTCCGGTGGTTTCATCGGTCGCCAACACCCGGGCGTTCGGCACTACCGCCCCGGACGAATCCGTTACCGTGCCCTCGATGCCGCCCGTTGTCTTTTGCGCGTGCAGAGGAGCAAGGGAGCTAAGAACTGTGGCCAGCACCCCAGCCGTTTGAAGTGACCGGCTTAGCCGCTGTTTCCTGCTGGACGTATGCTTCGTCATTTTTGTCCTTTTCAAGCGAGTAAAAGCAATGAGTGACACAGGGAACGGTGGAGAGCAGCTGTGTTTGACGCCGACAGCGCAAGGTCTCAAGAGCCTGGTGTAAGTGCCGCCACAGTGCTTGCTACTTCAAAGGGGTGCGCAGGCAGACAGCAGAGCATGCGTGCGCCGTTTGTAACACTTCGTGTACGGAGGAGCAAGAAAAACCACAACCGTATCCTTTCAGCCTCACGCACGGTGTTCGTGAGAAGCAGTCAACGCGTGTAACTGCCTCCACACCAAGCCACGATCAGCATCGCCAAAACCTTTGCGCACGCAAACACTTCCTCGAGCTCCACATGCTCTTCTACCGTATGCGCGAACGCCACATCGCCGGGCCCGTAAAGTACAGCGGGAAATCTGCCGTGCTCGGTAAAGAGCCGAAGATCGGACCCGTACGGTACCCCTCGCACCCGCGGCTGCGTACCGAACACCTGCGCATGCGCTTCGCGCAAAGCAACAACAATCGGCTCTGCCAGCGATGTTTGCCCAGGTTCGAATTGCCCCTCGATCCAGGTGAGTGATGGAGGGTGGTCTTTGAGCCATGGGTCGTTTTCGCTGACCTGTGCAAGACACGTGGCAAGGGCGGCCCGCGCAGCCGCAGTCGTCTCGCCGGGAAACACGCCGAAGCGCCCTTCGGCGACCAGGGTTTCCGGCACGGTCGAGAGCCAGTCTCCGGCAGCCACTGTGCCTACCGAGATGGGCGCGATGTTGTCTTCGAACTCAAAGATCTGGTTTTTGTAAGACAAGTGCCGGGCGCGATCAAGTGCTTGCACGGCCGCGAAGATCTGCTGGAACTTGTCAACCGCGCTCACGCCGAAGCGCTTCATGCTCGCGTGGATAGCACGGCCGACGATCTCGACGCGGAAGCTCAGCGCGCCCGCATGCACCGGGCAGGCGCGCAACTGGGTTGGCTCCATGAGCACCGCGGCATCGGCCCGTATACCCCGGACCAGCGTGGTCAGGGTACCGACGCCGCCGCTTTCTTCCCCGATTACGCTCTCCAGCAGCACCGTGCCAAGCGGCTTATAGTGCAGGTTGCGCAGCGCCTCCATTGCGCACACGGCTGCCGCCAGCCCTGCCTTCATGTCGCAGCTGCCGCGCCCGTGCAGCTTTCCATCCGCAACCGTACCGCTCCACGGAGCGAAGCGCCACAGTTCCGGGTTTCCGATGGGGACGACATCCATGTGACCGTTCAAGATCAGCGAGCGCCCGGTCTTGTCCGTTCCCGTCCACTGGCCGATCACATTCAGCCGCTCCGCAAAGGAAACGCCGTCATCGGAAAAGGCAGGGTGGTGCTCTAACTCGGCGAACTGGGAAGTAAGTATCTGCACTTCACAGCCAATCGCCCGAAGTTTGTCCGCGAAGAAGCGCTGTGCTGCCTGCTCTTCGCCCGGAAGGCTTGGGATGCGGACAAGGTCTTGCAGAAAGCCGGTGATCGGCTCGCGGAGCCGGTCGATCTCCGCCGAGATAGGGCGAGAGTCCATCACAGTGTCCCCTCGCGTGGATCAGGTAAGGGCGGTACGGGAGGAGCAAAACGTACGCGTCCCGGCTCCTTGGCGATCAGGAACCAAAGCGCTACGCAAGACAGGGCGACCACGGTAGCCGAGCCAAACGCTACCAGCCAGTTAAAGCGCGCAGCCAGCACCGGAATCAGTGAGGTGGAAAGGATGCCCCCTACAATGCCGGCTGTGTTCATCAAGCCTGATACTGCGCCCGCGCTGGGCCCGGCAAGATATGTTGCCGACACCCAGAACGAAGCTTCCGCTGCCATCAGAAAGCCCACGCTGAGGCAAAGCGCGGCGACACACAAAGCGCGAGCCGGTGCGTACGCTGCTACAAACAGCAGCACACCCGCTGTCGTGTAGCCCACCAGGATGATGTACTTTGCCGCAACCAGGCGACCATGGGAAGCAGCCAGCCGGTCTGCGGCAAAGCCACCGAGCGGAGTAAGACAAAGGCCGGTAAGCCAGGGCAGCGCGGCGACGAGACCGCCGTTCATGATGCTGAAGCCGCGTACATCGACAAGATAGATGTAAAGCCAGAAGACATAGATAAATAGCAGATAACCTTCAGCTACATAACTGGCACACAGCAGCAGGATCTTATGGTTTCTCAGCAAGCTGCCGAAGTCAGGCATGCTCGGGCTCGCGCTTTCTTCCTGGTTTGTAAGGGCAAGCTCAGCCGCGTTGATGCGTGGATGCTGCCGGGGTTTGTTTGTGCTGAAAACCCACCAGGCGAAAGCGATGGCAAATGCCGGGAGCGAGGTAAAGAAGAAAGCCCGGCGCCAGCCTACGCGCAGCATGAGCCATGAAACAAAGGACGTTGAAAAGGCTGCGGCAAAGGAGGTTCCGGCAAACATCAGTGAGTTTGCAAATCCCCGCTGTGGCGGCTGTATCCAGTTGTGCACCGTCAGGGCGCCTACCGGGTAGGTTGTGGCCTCGGCGCTGCCCAGGAGGAAACGCACCAGCCACAAGAGCAAGAAGCCGACACCTGCGGCCGCATACGCCGGGGCAGGAACCATGCCGGTGAACACAGTGCAAACACCCCACAGCGCAGCCGAACCTGCAAGCGCGATGCGCGATCCATACCGATCCGCAAACATGCCCCCTGGAATCTGGAAGATAGCGTAGCCAACCAGAAAGCTACTGAAGATCTGCCCCATCTGTATCTTCGAAAGGTGCAGCTCGGGCGCCATAAGCACGGCAGCGACGGAGATGTTGATTCGTTGCAAGTAACTCACAAAGGCGAACCCGGTAAGCATGGCCAGGATCCACCAGCGGACCGTGGTGGGCTTCGCTTCCTGCGCGCTCTGCCTCACTTGCCGGCGCTCGCCGCCGGGGAAGCAGGCATGTACTTTGCGAACCACTCGGCCGCCCGTACAAGGATGTCAACCCGGTCATCATAGCTGTGGAAGGCGTGGCCTTCACCCGGGTACACCACCAGCTGCGTGGGCACACCGAGCTCCTTCAATGCATGCCAGAACTCAAAGGATTGTGGCGGGGGCGCCTCCTCATCGCGTTCGCCGACAAGCAGAAGAGTAGGCGTTTTGACCTGCTTCACATACGCGAGCGCCGAGCTGCGCATGTAGGCCGCCGGGTCGTCATACACGGAGGCGCCAAAATAGGGCAGCATCCACTTATCGATCTGATTCTGTCCGTAGTAACTCTGGAGATTGCTCGCCCCTGCCCCTGCCACCACTGCCCGGAAGCGGGCGGTGCGGCCGGCTGCCATCATGGCGGTCGAGCCGCCATAGCTCCAGCCCAGCATGCCGATGCGTGCTGTATCTACCGGGTACTGCCCTACCACTGCGTCGATCCCGGCAAGGGTGTCGCGCAGGTCGCCAAAGCCCCAGTCCCTCCGGTTTGCTTCCGTGAACTTCTCGCCTTCTCCAAAGCTGCCGCGCGGGTTCGGCAGAAAGATAAAGTAGCCAAGATCCACAAACGAGCTGGCATCGAAATCCACGCCTGTTACCGAGGGGGTTTGTATCCAGGCCGGGCCGCCGTGCACGGAAACCAGCATCGGGTACCGTTTGCTCCCGTCATAGTGACGAGGAAACAGGAGCCACCCTTGGACGTGGAAGCCGTCGCTCTGCCAGGTCACGCTTTCTACCCGGCTCGCTCCTACCTCCACAGCCTCATTGAGGTGCGTGATCTGCACCCACTTGCCCGGTGACCCGGCCCACACCTCCGGCGCCAGGGTCCAGGACTGCCGGACCACCGCGCACGTCAGCTGCCCCGGCACCGCCGTGCCTGCCAACGACAGGCTCGACTCTTCCTCGGGGGCATGGATCGTTTCTCCTGCTTCCCATAGAGAAACAGTTTTCCCATCGTGCACATCCAGGGTGTTGATCACAGTCGAGCCACCCTTAAATTCTGTAAACAAGAGGCGTTCGGGCGAAAGCCAGCGCAGCCATGCCGGAGACGAAGGCCGTTCCGGGGTCAGGTCGCGCGGCTGCCCGCCCCCGCTCGGCACTAAGTAAATCTCGCCGCCGGTCGCCCCTTCGTCGCTCATCAACCCTGCAATCAGGGCAATCTGCCGGCCGTCCGGAGACCACCGGGGCAGCGCGATTTGCAGTGCCGGCTTAAAGATGGAGTGGCCTTCACTCTCCCCCAGACCTTGCGTATACAGCTGCGCGATGTACCAGTTGTCATCGCCTGGCGGCGGCGCTGCCGTGTAGGCGACGGTTCGGCTATCCGGCGACCAGTCGTACTCAAAGATGTTCAGACCAGCCGGCGAAAGCATGCGCATCTTGCCGGTAGCAGGCGCAATCAGAACCAGCCTTTGCGCCTCCTGCTGTTGCAGGTCGTCAATCACGCCGGTTTGTGCGTCCCCCGCGGCCATGGGCGTGGGAGCTCGCGTCGCGTGGTCCACAAACAGGAGGGCGATCTGCGTTCCATCGGGTGACCATTTCGGCGAGCCCAGGTGGCCGGTAAGGGTGCTTCGTTGCTGCGGCAGGGCGCCTCCCTGCGCTGTATCCAGCACAAACAGCTGCATCTGTTCCCCGGCCGCCGTGCTGTTCAGGCAGTTCGAAAGAAAGGCCAATCGTTTACCGTCAGGAGCCCAGGCCGGATCGCTGGTGCGGCAGCCCGCTGGATCGCCGGACTGCTCGCCGCGTACGGACACGCGGCGCGCCTCCTTTGCTCCGGAGGGCGACGCGCCCAGCGAACTAAGAAAGAGCTGCTCTGTGCCGCGTTCGTCATCCGCGACCGTATACGCTACACGGCTGCCGTCAGGACTGATCAGCGCTTCGGGCACTGCCTTGACGGCGGAAAGGTTGCGTACGATGTCGGCGAGCTGCTTTCTTAGCGGATGAGGGTCTGCTGCGGCCCCCGCATCCGCACCAGGCAGAGCGGCCTGGGCTGGAGCACGGAACGCGGTTGCGAGGACGAAGGCGATGATCAGAGCATTAGAAAAGCGATAGGCCGCCATGCTAGGTTCCCTCTTCATGCACCGGATGGAGTCAAGAAGCAGTGTGCTGGCCGACATAGCAGGGTTAGGGAACACCTGTTACCTGGCTTAACTATCGTTACTTACTCGCTGCATTGCCTTCTATCTACGCGCCTTGCTTTACGTTTTCCCATGCGGGTATGGGTTTCGGGTTTCCGTCGAGCCTCCGAGGCGCGGTCCCCCCTGGTGCTGAATCATGTATACAACACCCCCTTGGGTTGCGGCTACAGCCGCGAGTCCGGTCGCGTCGGGGCCAGAACAGCCGCTCCCCGGCTAGGCGCAGCGATGGCCGAGTCCGCGAAGCCCCAGCATCGAGAGCGCTGCTCCGCTGCCTCGACTTGCTCGAGAACGCCTCTGGCGCCAGGCTCTGAGGCAGGGGGACGTTTGACTCAGCCTGAGCTCCCGTTTAGGCTACCTCCATGCCTTCTGCATACCAACGGTGTTGTTGCTCCTCACGGGTTTGTCCCCTTGGGTTGAGCGGCTCTACGCAGATGCCATCCTGTTGTTAGCTCTATAGAAAACTGCCGAACCTGTTGCCTTGACCGGGCTCCCTGTTGTGCAGACCGCGCATGCGGGCGCTTCTTGAAGCTAGGAACGAAGCTCCGAACGATGTACAAGCGCCGGGAAAAGGCATTCTGGCTTGCCCGTCGATAACTTCAGCCAGGCGTTGTTGTTCTCCAGGAGATTGCTTTGACCTTTCCCCGTTTGTGCTCGCAGACCTCTTTCTTTCGCGCGCTTGCGGTAGCGGGTGCCGTGCCGCTGCTGCTGGGTGCAAGCGTACTCGTAGCCGGCGCACAAACCTATAACGGTGGTTTGCGCGGCACGGTGACCGACGCAGGCGGGGCAGCGCTTCCGGATGCATCGGTCACCCTTGTCGATGAAGCCAACCATCAAGCGCGCAACACGAAGACAGATAGCGTGGGAGCCTACGTATTTAATGCTCTCCGGCCTTCTACCTACACGCTGCACATCGACGCCCCGGGCTTCAGTACGGCCGAACGAACCCACATCGCCCTGGCGACGCAGGACTTTCTCACCCTGGATGTGCCGCTTGTGATCGGTGGAACCGAGAACGTGGTGCAGGTGAACGCCGACGCGCCTCTGGTGGATGCATCGACAGCGTCTGTGAGCACCGATCTCGATCAGCACCGGCTCGAAGATATCCCCATCCTGGGCCGCAATCCATACATGACGGCAAGAGTCTCAGGCGTTTTTATCAACACCGGCAATCCGCAGTTTGTCCGCTTCGCGGACCAGAACGGGACCTCGACGACTTCCGTCGCGGGCGGTCCCGTGGCAGCCAACCTGTACCTCATTGATGGCGTGCCCATTACAGATACAAACAACCGACCCGTGGTGATCCCGACCATTGAATCCATACAGGACGTCAAGGTGCAGGCGCTGACCTACGACGCGCAGGTGGGCCGCACGGGCGGCGGCGTGTTCAATACGCTGCTGCGGTCCGGCTCCAGCACTTTCCACGGTTCCCTGCTGGGCGAAACACGGCAGACCGACTGGCTGGCGAACGATTTCTTTGCGAACCGGGAAGGCATCGCCCGGCCCGACAGCCCGTACTACAACTGGGGCGCCTCGCTCGGCGGCTTTGTTTCTATCCCGCACGTTTACGACGGCCGGACCCGCAGCTTTTTCTTCATCGGGTCTGAAGGTTACATCCAAACGTCACCCTACACAGAAACCTTTGCCGTGCCTACAGCGCTGGAGCGCACGGGCGACTTTTCGCAGAGCCGCAACGCAGACGGCAGCCTCGACGTCATCTATGACCCCACCAAGACGTTTACAGACGCGCAGGGCGTGATACACCGCACGCCATTTCCGAGTAACCGGATTCCTGCCGGCCAGCTCAGCACGGTCGGCAGAAATATCGCCTCGTACTACCCGCTGCCGCAGACCGCGGGCCCGACCGGCCAGAATAACTTCACAGGTACCGACGACGTGCGGGACCACGCGCAGGAAGTTACGGTAAAGCTCGACCAGCAGATCCGTCCATGGTGGACCGTCAGCGGCTCCTATATTTTCTATGAGGCGCTGCAACCGCTCGGCAATCCGCTCGGCACCCTGCCCGGCAGTTACTCATACACGTACCACCGCCAGGTCGATGCAACCCAGGTGAACAGCACCTGGATCCTCAATCCCAAGACCGTGCTGACGGCCCGCTATGGCAACAATCGCTTTCCGAACCTGATTGCCGAAGTAAGCAACGGCTTCAATCCTGCAACGCTCGGCTTCCCGGCCTCGTATACCAGCCAGTTACAGGCCCGGTTCTTTCCCACCATCTTTATGCGGAACTTTTCGCAACTTGGGCAGGACACCAGTTCGCTCGACAACTGGAAGTCGCAGATCCTGAATGGCACGCTGGCCCGGAGCGCCGGCAAGCACGATTACACCTTTGGTGCGGAGTACCGCCGCCTGCGCCTGAACTTCCAGGATCTCGGGGACGCGCCTGGCACGTACACCTTTAACGGCTCCTTTACGCAAGCGAACCCAAACGTTTCGGGCGATGGTACCGGCTCAGATCTGGCCGACCTGCTGCTCGGCTACCCGGTAAGCGGCGAAGTGGAAAGCGCAACGCCGCTCCAAACCTATCTTGACTACTGGGCACTATTTGCTCAGGACGACTTTCGTGTCACGCGCCGGCTGACTCTCAACCTGGGCCTGCGCTACGAAAACGAAACCGGGTTGAAAGAGGACCACAATCAACTCGCGGTTGGCTTTGACCGCAGCGCGCAGGCGCAGCTTGCGGGCGGCGCAGCAGTTACGGGCGGCATCCTGTTCGCGGGCGTGGGAGGCAACCAGCGCGATATCGGCAGCCTTACCCGGCTCAAATTTGCACCGCGCCTCGGCGCCGCGTTTGCATTGAATGAGCAGACCGTGGTGCGCGGCGGCTACGGCATCCTGTACGCCCCGATTCGCTACGACCCGATTGCCGCCCTGGCTCCCGGGTACACGCAGTACACAACCTATGTCGGCAGCAACGATAACAACCAAACTCCGGCCGGCACGCTCGACAATCCGTTTCCAAACGGCCTCGAAAAGCCGGCAGGCAACTCAGCCGGCCTGCTCACCGGCGTGGGCTCTTCGGTTACCAGTTTTGACCAGGCCTTCCAGGCGCCGCGCGTGCAACAGTTTTCAGTCGACGTGGAACGCGAGTTGCCGGGCTCGATCGCGCTCCAAGCCGGCTACGTCGGTTCACGCTCCGCCCATCTTTCGCCCGGGCCCACCGGAGGCGGCGCGGTCAACGTCGATCAACTGAACCCGTCGAACTTCGGCCTGGGTGCAGGGCTCAACCAGGCCGTTGCGAATCCGTACTACGGCAAGGGCGGGGTCGGCGTCATCGGCAATCCCACCGTGGCGCAGTCCCAGCTTCTGCGGCCCTTTCCGCAGTTCAGCTCTGTCAACCTGTACACAAGCACCAGCTATGCCGACTACAACGCCCTGCTCATCAAGGCGGAACGCCGCGCTGCCCACGGGCTCAACATCGTCGGCTCGTTTACATGGTCCCGCAACATGGATGACTCCTTCGCGACGGCAAACAGCATCCAGAGCTCGGGGATCACGGCTCCGCAGAACGCCTACGATCTCGGCGCCGAGTACGCGCACGCGGTCAACAACGTTCCGTTTCAGTTCACGGCCGGCATCATTTACGATCTCCCGCTCGGCCGCGGAGAGCGTTTCTCGACCGGATTCGGCTGGGCAGACGCGATCCTCGGCAACTGGCAGCTCAACATCATCCCCACTTTCCGGACCGGCTTTCCGGTTGCCATTCTCCAAAGCAGCAATCCCAACAGCAGCATCGTCGGCAATGGCGTGCAGCGTCCAAACCTCAACCCTGGCGTACGGCTCGGCACCGGCGGCGCGCTTGAGGATCGGCTCAACGGCTACATCAACCCGGCCGCCTTTAGCACGTCTGCAGCGCTCACCTTTGGCGATGCACCCCGCACCCTTTCGCTGCGCGGGCCCGGCTACGAGAACTGGGACACGTCGCTGTACAAGAACATCCTTGTCCGCGAGCGGGTGAACGCGCAGTTCCGGGCAGAAACGTTCAACACCTTCAACACCCCCGAGTTCGCCGGTCCCAACACGGCCTTCGGCAGCGCAAGCTTCGGCCAAATTACCACCCAGGCGAACTTTCCCCGATACCTCCAACTTGGTTTGCGAATCTCCTTCTAACGCGCCGCAGCCCGGGTCCAGGAGCCGGGTCAGGAGCCTTCCATGGCACAAGACGCAACCCGCCGCATGCTGCTCAAGACCTCTGGCCTTGCGCTTGGCCTCCAGGC
This sequence comes from uncultured Acidipila sp., assembly GCA_937859835.1. GTDB lineage: Bacteria > Acidobacteriota > Terriglobia > Terriglobales > Acidobacteriaceae > EB88. Next base: position 69,813 of record CALMAN010000110.1, read on the forward strand.
GCTGGGGCCGGCCTTTGCGCGGGCCCCGGCCAACCCGCAAGCCACACCGGTCCGCTTGTCGTTCAACGAAAACCCTTACGGCCCATCGCCAACAGTTGCCCCGGCGATCGAGCGCGAGTGCAGCCGCTTGTGCCGCTACGCGGATGCCGCCATGGCGGACGCGCTTGCCGAGCAGATCGCTGCGCACGAGCGGGTTCCGGTCGATCAGGTCATTCTGGGCGAGATCCTCGGTCTGCTGGGGCTTTACCTCGGCAGCCAGGGAGGCCCGGGAGGCGAGTTCATCTACTCGGTTCCGGGTTACCTGGCGCTGGTCGATGCCGCAGCCCATGTTGGCGGCGTGGGTGTGGGTGTTCCGCTGGACGCACAAGGGCGAAACGACCTCTCGGCGATGGCGGCGAAGATCAATGGCAAGACCCGCGCCCTTTACCTCGTGAACCCGCACAATCCAACCGGCACCGTGAACGACGACGCGGCCTTCAAGCAATTTCTGCGCGACAGCGCGCAGCACGCCGTGGTTGTTGTCGATGAAGCGTACCTCGAGTACACCCCGGATTTCCGCGCGCGTTCCGCTGTTTCGCTCGTACGCGACGGCGCCAACGTGATGGTCTTTCGCACCTTCGATAAGATTCACGGCCTGGCTGGGCTTCCCATCGGCTATGTGCTGGCTCCGCGCACGCTGGCGGACGCTTTGCGGAAACAAGGCGCGGGCGATGCTGAGTCGCTGGGCCGGCTCAACATCGTCGCTGCCCAGGCAGCACTGCGTGATACGGCACAGGTGGAACACACGCGGGACGAGGTCGCTCGCGAGCGCGAGCAGTGGCTCGCAGTCCTCAACGCTTTGCACCTGAAACATACGGACGCGGTCGCAAGCTTTGTCTTCTTCGACGCCGGGCGGCCGCAACCGGAGGTGGCTGCGGCCCTCCGGGCCAAGAACATCGACATAGGGCGCGCGCATCCGCCCTATACAAACTGGGCACGCATCACGGTTGGGCTGCCCGGGGAGAACCGGGAAGTCCAGCAAGCGCTTCGGCAAGCACTGCTCGCCTCGGGGGCTGGAAGCGCTTAACGCAGTCGCGCGCCACGCGGGCGGCTTGATTGCCTCGAGGTGGCCACACGATGCCCGTCCGTGAAAGGTGGCTGGACCCTTGGCCTTTTCCGTAACGCTTCTAGGGTATGCTCGGCTGCCGGTCGGACGCGAGAACGAGGCCCAAGCAGTGACAGGCGGCAACAGATCGCCCGGGAAAAAAGAAGCCCTCTCCCAGTGGTGGGGAGAGGGCCGTTTTCTTCGCGACGTTTTTCTAGTCGTCGTCGTCGGTGGTTGGGGCCTTCTTCTTGAAGTCGCTTGCGGGGCGAACCGTTTTCTCGCCAGGGTAGGGGCGCGTGAAGTTGGTGGATTCGTACCAGTTGAGGTGGTTCACGGTGTCAGGATCTTCAGAGTCGGGGACATGCTGCTTGCCGGCAAACACCTGCGCCTTCTTCTTCATCCAGCCAGCCCTTAGCGCTTTCACCGCAGGGGTTTCGGCCGCGATGGGCTGCGCCGTAGCGGAAGAACTCGCGACGGAGATTAGGTGAGCCGGAGCCGCAACGGTCTGCGCTGTGGCCGCGCTACTTACCACCACCTGGCCCGGACCGGTTTTCAGGTTCGGAGCCGGGATGGGCTGGGCAGGTTTCTGCGTCACACCTTGATTGAGCGGGATCTGGTTCGGCACGTGCGTCCAGGGAAGGAAGTTGCTCACGGGCGGATTGTTGACAAAGATCTCGGTCATCGGCGTGGCCGTCAGGTCGAACTGGTTCATGGGCTGGAGTCCAAGAATCTGTTCGATCGTGCGGGTGAAGTTGACCTGCGTGTAGAAGGTGCTGTCTTCGGTGACGCCGGCGCCCGTGCCATCCGTGTTTACCTGCTGGCGGACATACGGGCTGATGATGTAGCCGGGGCTGCGATGACCATCCACATGGTCGGCGCCGTCCTGTGAGTCATCTTCCTCGACAAAAATCGCCGAAGTGGACCAGATGGGGCTGTGGCTGATGGCGTCGACATAGCGGCCAAGAGCAAGGTCGTTATCGGCTTCCATCGCCTGCGCGGTTGGTGGGCCGCCCGTATGGTCCGAGCTGATCCACATGAACTCGAGCTGCGGCACCGTGCCGCCTGCCACGTCCGTGTTGAAGGTCTGCTGCCAGATGTCAAAGCGGAACTGGTCAGGGATGCCCAGATCAAACTGCGGGTAGTTCTGGACGGTGTTGTTGATCAGGTTTGGCAGCGGTGAGTGCGAGGCAACGGTGTTGTAGTTGTAAAGCTGGTTCTCCGCGCCGGACTCGTACGCCAGTGTGTCGTTGTAGAAGTCAATCCACTGGGGCTCGGTGGTGGACCCGGTGGGGGTCTTAAAGGTGTTGTACTCGATGTACTCGCCGAAGTTCTTGAACGAGACACCCTGCTTCACGGCCACGTCCCACAGGTGACCGACCTTCTGGTAAGCAATCGTGTCGCCGCCGTTGGAAGGGTAGTCGCGGAGCCAGTCGGGCGACTGGATGTCGTCCGAGTAAGGCGCCATCGCCTGCACGATCCAGTTGTGTCCGTCGGCAGACTGCCGGCTTGGATCATAAAAGTTGTCGAACAGCGGGAAGCGCTGCACGATGGCGTGTGCGTTCGGTGTCACAGCGCCAAAGGTTGAGTTGTCGCCAAACACAGCCAGCGACGCTTCGCCGTTGCCCCCGGTCACATCACCGAGAATCTGATCATAGGTGCGGTTCTCACGAATGATGACAAAGATGTGCTTGATCAGGGACGGAGAGCCGATCTGCGCAGGGATCGCAACCGGTGCGGCGGTCGGGGCGCCTCCGGAAGCTGAGGCGATGTTCTGCTGGAGATCCCAATGGTTGTTGTAGGCCACCTGGATGGATGCCGCGCCCAAAGCTCCGGCATCCGCGAGGGGCACGATGCTGACGGTTCCAAGATCCTGGTGCGTATTGAAGCTGCTTACGCCGTGATTGTTTCCGTAGGAGTTTTCGGCGGTCTTTGTTGGAGGAGGCGCCACGGCAAAGCCTGTCGTGCCGAGCCCCTTGTCATTGGCGACCAGCAGCGCCGTGTCTGCCGAGTCCAGCGCGACCGAGCTGGGTGCGTAGCCGGTCGGGATCAGGCCCATGACCGAACCGCCGGTGTTGAGGTTGATCACCGCGACCGCATTGATGTTGTAGCAGGCGACGTAGGCACGGCTGTTGGCTTGATCAACCGTGATTGAGACCGGTGCCGCGCCGTACGCAGACCCGTTGCTTCCGGGTACAGCGATGGGCAGCCCGAGGTTGAATGTCTCCACTACCTGATTGGTGCCCGTGTCGATTGCCGAGATGGTGTCGTCGTATGTATTCGCAACCAGGAGGTACTTGCCCCAGAAGGCCATACCCGTGGGGTGCAAACCAACCGAGATGGTGTCGGTGACTGTGAATGAAGCCAGATCGACCACGGAGACTGTACCGGTGGCCGTAGAGCCGGTAGGATTGGCGGCCACAACCGGAGTGCCGTTCGAGTAACCCTGGAAGTCACTTGCCGTGGCGACGCGGCCGGCCTCGTTGGAAACGTAAGCCGTTTTGCCGTCCGCCGAAATCACAACGCTGTTCGGCACGTTGCCGACACGCACCTCCGCGCCCTGGACCGGCGTGGCCGTGGTCAGGTCAATCTTGGTCAGCGTGTCGTTGTTGTCGAGCACCGCATAGGCAGTCTTGCTGTCGGGTGAAACGGCAATGCCCAGGGGATACGAAGTGGAGGTGCCGTCGGAGGCGATCGAGTACGTCTGGCCGCATGGAATCTCAGCGCTGCCCGTGGTGCCCGGAGGGCTGTTGGGGAAGCAGGTGACGTTGGTCAGAACGCCTGCAGAGTTCGCATCAAGTGGCACGCTGACGTGGGCGTAGTCAGACAACAAGCCCGCGGCGCTTACACTGGCGATCGAAACGAAGCCGCCGCCTGGGCCGTAGTTGCCATCCTGGCTGAACAGCAGGTACTTGCCATCCGGCGAGTAGGTGATGCCGGTGTTGCTGCCGTCCTTGTCTTTGCCTGCGGCTGGGGAGTACGTCTGCAGCACGGCGCCTGTTTGTGTGTTGAAGATTGTGACTGCTTGCGGCGCGCCCATCTGCAGCACGGCGGCCGTGTGGTTGCCGGTCGGGTTCAGCGCAAGGGCCTTGGCGCGGGTTGTGGTGCCGAGATAGACCTGGGTGCCCGCGGGCGTAAGAATCTGGCCATTGCTCGAAACCCAAGGTACGGGCAGATTGGCTGGATAGCCTGGCCCACTTGCTGCGTTCTTGTTCTCGCCTACCGTGTAGGTCGGGAACGGAACAGACTGCGCCAGCGCTGCAGAGCTGAGGCCTGCCGCCGTAAGCAGGCCGGCGAGCGGGAGCAGTCGGTGGACCGCCCACTGATTGCGAAAGAGCACGAGAGACACTTTGCTACACATCGATCATCACCCCACGGTTTTTTGACACAACGTAAGCTACGTTTGCCGACCGGTTTCTACGGAAAAGAGAAGTTTGAACTTCGGCTTGCGCCAGAAGAAAGAAGCAGATAGAAGCGGCTGGCGCGGCTGGCTGCCGGCTACCGGGTTGCGGGCGGAGCGAGGGAAGCTCGCATCGCCACCTGTACTGCCGAGGCCCGGGTATGGGCGCACATCCTGGGGAACATGGAGGCCGGATGGACAGCACACCCCCACGAGCAAAGTATTGCAGGCGGTCGCTGACGGGCTTGTGACAGCTCCATGACATCTTTGTAATGTTCGCGAGGGACAGGGTTCTTGCTCGACGTGAAAGCTCGGCGGCGCTGCGTGCGGTGCGCACACTCCATCCGCGCCGGTTTCTTCCCGCTCTGCATCCATGGCGAGCAGAGGATGCAAGCCTGAACCAGCCAGGACCATGCTTTCGAACGACAGGTTCAGTAGCAGGCTGCCCTCGCATTTGTGGAAGGCACGCGCAGCGTAACCCGGGTTCCGGTTCCGGGCTCGCTCGTGATCTCGACGCTTCCGCCGTGCAGTTGCATGATGCCTTGAACGATCGCGAGTCCCAGACCAGTGCCCCCTGAGGCCTTGGACCGGGACGGATCGACACGGAAGAATCGATCGAAAACTCGCGGGAGCGCGTCGGGCGGTATCCCGACTCCTGTATCGGTCACTTCGATAAAAACATCCGCAGCTTCGGCATGGGTGGCCATGGCCACCCTGCCACCCTCAAGGGTATGCACGACTGCGTTGGACACCAGGTTGCCGACTGCCCGCTGGATCAGTGTCCGGTCCAGTTCCGCAATCACTGGCTCACTTACCCCGGTGCTCGTGAGCACAACTCCAGCGTCTGCAGCAGACGCGTCGTAGTATTCCCGGACTCCTTCCAGTAACTGAGAAACATCGACCTGCTCCAACCGTAAGTGGGTGAGCGGGCTTTCCGTCCGGGCCAGAAACAGGAGGTTGCCGATGAGATCCGAAAGGCGCACAGCTTCCTCCAGGGAGGATTCGAGCGCGTCCCGGTATTCATCGATGGTTCGGGCGCGAGCCAGCGCTACTTCGGCTTCGCCACGGATGTTGTTGACCGGGGTTCGTAAGTCATGGGCGATGTCGGCAGAAAAGCGAGAGATCCTTTCGAAAGAATCTTCAAGACCGTCCAGCATCTTGTTGAAGGTCAGCGCCAGAGACGCTAACTCGTACGGGTATCCTGCGGTGACGATCCGTTCACTCAGGTGACTCGACGTAATGCGGCGTGCCGTTTCCGCGATCTCCTCCACGGGCCGGATACCTTGCCGGGCAATCTGGTAACCAATGAGTGGAAAAAGCACGAGCATGCCCGCCGAGGCAACCCAGAACCACAGCCTGAAGCGTGCCAGCAACTCCTCTTTTCTTGATACGTCCACTGCAACCTGGAGCGTGAGAAAGCGGTTCTGGGACTCACCGATCTGCGCTTTTGCGGTCATCACGCGGAACGCCTGTCCACTTCTTCCTGTCATCGGGAAAGCAAGTCCATGCTTCGCAGCCGAAAGAGGCGCGATCCGTGCGAGGTCCAGTTCCTTCGACATCCCGGGAGTCATGAGCACGGGTTTGCCTTGTTGATCGAGAAGGCAGATGTAGAACTGCTCGTACCGCCTGGCAGCAGACTCGAGGACGACTTCTTCGTGAAGACCGTCCGCGTCCCCAGGGCGTTCGCCGAGCATGGTACGCAGGACGTTGACTTTGTCCTTGAGAAACAGTTCCGTGCTCTTGTTGAGCTCCGAAACCAGCATCAGGTAGAGGCTGAGAGTGACCAGGAAGACCAAAAGAAGTCCGGCAGAAGCGTAGGCCGCCGTCAGCCGAAAAGCCAGCGTGCGCCACAGGCGAGAAAAGCTTCCTCCGAAGCTAGTCGGCTTCCAGAACATAGCCGGAACCGCGAACCGTATGAATGAGCTTCACCGCGAATGGATCATCCATTTTGCTGCGCAGTCTCCTGACACTGACATCCACGACGTTCGTTTCACTGTCGAAGTTCATGTCCCATACCGCTTCGGCAATGACCGTGCGCGAAAGCACTTCGCCCGCGCGCCGCACCAGCAGCGACAACAGGAGGAACTCTTTCGCCGTGAGATCCAGCCGCTGGCCGCTGCGAGTGGCACGGTGACGGAGAAGATCGATCTCAAGGTCAGCCATGCGAATCACGTCCTGCGGGCGAGTCGGGGTTCTGCGCAGTCTCGATCGCACGCGCGCCAGCAGCTCTGAAAAAGCAAACGGCTTCACAAGGTAGTCGTCCGCGCCGAGCTCGAAACCTCGAACCCGCTCGTGTATGGTGTCTCGCGCAGTCAGGAAAAGAACCTGGGTGTTTTTGCCGGCCTGCCGTAAGCCTGTCAGTACCTGCCAACCATCGAGGCTGGGCAGCATGATGTCGAGGATAAGAAGGTCGAAGTCCAGATTCTTGGCTAGCTCCAGCCCGTCCTGGCCGTCCGAAGCCACGTCGACGACGAACCCCGCTTCGCTGAGCCCTTTTTTGAGGAACTTGGCTGTCTTCGCTTCGTCCTCAATGACCAGCAGTTTCATAGCGGTCCACCTGCTCCTGGCCCCGACCGGCGGGAACAATCCCGGGCGCCTTCTCCACATTTCCACGCGCGCAAGCTCATGGAATACCTGCTGTTTGTGAATGGAGCAACAGGCGAATGTCAACGAGAGATGAAAAGGAAGCTCCTCAAAAACAGGTGCTCTTTGCCCTGGACGCAAGCAAGGCGCGACCCATGCGCGGCGGCACGGCGCGGGGACTCAGGTTGAAATCCATCGTGCATTCACAGTCCCGTTGGGAACCTGTAACAAACGCAGGCTAGAAGAGTGCGTAGATTACAAGTTTGTAATCCTGCACAGCAGGCTCAAAAAGATCGCGGATGGCCGCAGACTCGTCCAAAGCTTCCTCCAGCGTTCCGGTTTCATCCCGCTTCACTCGTCACCGCCAGCAGTTTTGCTTTTGAGGCCAACATGCAAACGTTTCGCTCGACCTTCTCCCCATCTGTCCTCATCGTTGCCGCAGTTCTTCCAATCTCGTGTGCAAGCCGCGGCATCGCGCAGGTGGATCGCAGCGCCCTGACCGGCACGGTTACCGATCCATCGGGGAAGCTGCTGGGGCGAGCGCACGTCACTGCCATCGAGAACTCGACCCAGCTGCGCCGGCAGGGGATGTCCGACGCGGATGGGCGATATGAGATTGCCGAGCTTCCGGTAGGAAGCTACACCGTCACCTTTGATTCTGCAGGCTTTCAAACCTTGACGTTCGCCGATGTGGAACAGGTGGTGGGCAGGACGCGCACCCTGGATGCAAGGCTGCAAGTTGCAGGCGGCGAGGAGCACGTTGAAGTCTCGGCCAGCTCGGAGCTGCTGGACCGCGACACCAGCGCGATCACGGGACTGATTGAAAGAAAGCAGGCCGACGAACTGCCGCTCAATGGCCGCGACTGGTCGGAGCTGACGGCACAGATCCCCGGCGCCATCGACACCGGAGGCAGCAACCAGCGCTCGGTCCGCTTCGCAGGAAGAGGTTTGGACGACAGCAACTTCACCTATGACGGCGTCGACGAGACCAGTGTTGTGAATCAAACACAGCGCCCCTGGGTACGGCTTTCCATTCCACTCGATGCCATAGCAGAGTTCCGCGTCGATACGCTGCTGGCAAGCGCGGAAGAAGGGTCTACTGGCGGCGCGCAGCTAGCGGTTGTTTCGCCTGCGGGGACAAACCAGTTCCACGGACGCCTTTTTGAATTTCTGCGCAACAACTACTTCGACGCGCCCGAGCCCAGCTGGGCTTCGGGCGGCGAAGCGCAGCAGCCCCTTCGCTTGAACCAGTTCGGCGGGTCGCTTGGTGGACCCATCGTGCGCGATAGGACCTTCTTTTTTCTCTCCTCTGAAGCCTACCGCCAGACCTGGGGCTATCCGGTGAGCGGCGACGTACCCAGCGCGGCGTTCCGGGCAACGATTTCGCCTTCAAACCCGGCGTACGCGATCGTCAATACGTATCCGACAGCCGGTCCAAAAGCGATCGCCGCGCCAACCAGCAATCCAGACATCGACCTGCTGACCTGCGCCTGCACGCAGGTGGTCAACGAGAACGCGGCGATGCTGCGGCTTGACCACCACTTTTCCTCGAGCACGACCGCCTTTCTGCGCTTCAACTACGATCGCTCCGTGGACACACAGCCGGCTTCGACGAGCGCGACAAACGTGGAGCAGCGGGTGAGCACGCCGACCAACGGCGCAGTCGAGTTGCTCCACATCTTCAGTGCCAGCTTGACCAACGAGGCCGAGTTTGGCTTTAACCGCTCCACCGACAATACGTACTATTCGAGCGGTACCGGGCTGCCCTACCAGATCGCCATCTCCCAGGGCGTGGGGCCGGGTTTTGGCGACCTGAATTACGACTACAACACCATCTACGTCGGCAATACGTTTGCGGGAATCGACAACCTGACCTGGCTCCGCGGGCGGCACACCCTGAAGCTCGGAGGAGAAGTCCGTCACATCCAGTTGAACCAGCACTACGGCGAGCATGGAACTATCACCTTTGCCTCTCTGGCAGCGCTTGCAGCCGGCAAGGTGGCCAAGGCAAACCTGACCGGGGCGTTGCCGGTCAATGACCTGCGCAAGAACTTGTACATGGAGTACGCGCAGGACGAGTACAAGGCGCTCCCCAACCTCACCCTGAACCTTGGCGTGCGGTACACGATCTTTGGGCTCTTCAATGAGTCGCACGGAAAAGCGAATCCGTTTGACTTCGCCACCTGTGGACCGCAGGGCTTCTGCGGTGTAGGCGCCGGCTTTGGCCAGCAGAACTACGGCGACATTGATCCGCGTGTGGGGCTGTCCTGGTCACCTGCGCAGGACCCAAGGACGGTGGTGCGCGCCGGCTTCGGCATGTACCACGAAGACGGTCAACTCGACGATCAAAACTTGCCCGCCAAGAACGAGGTTCCCTCCTACTCTGCGACGAACACGACCTACCCGGTCAGCTTTGCCGGCACCGGCAAGCTTTCGCCAAACGCCGAGCAGCGAGACCGCAAGGACAGCTACACCGAGCAGTGGGACCTTTCTGTGCAGAAGGAGTTGCCTGGCAACTTCGTCGGTACGGTCTCCTACCTGGGGAGCCACGGCGTGCATCTGCTTGAAACCAACGTCGTCAATCTTCTCGACCCTGCTACCGGAGTCGCGCAGTTTCCAGCCTTTGCTCCTGCCATCGGCTGGCGCGGTTCAGTCGGCGCGAGTTCGTATAACGGTGTCGTGGTGTCGATGCGACGGCCGTTTGCGCATGGGCTCCTGGTCGCGGCAAATTACGCGTACACGCACGAGATTGACAATGGTTCCAACGGCAGCGGCGACGGCGACGAGACCTCGCCGCAGAACCCCCTGTGCCAATCCTGCGAGTGGGCCAGCGGCACCTGGGACGCCAGCCAGGTCGTCAACGGCAATGCAGTTTGGGAGCTCCCCTTCGGCCATGGCAGGCAGATGCTGAACCAGCCCGGCGTGGTCAGCGCCATCGCGGGCAACTGGCAGCTGACTACTTCGGCGCTGGCGCGCACCGGATTTCCCGTAAACGTCGTCCTGCCGAGCAGCGTTCTCTCGCCCTATGGAAACTCCGGCACGCTGCGGCCTAACCTGGTCCCGGGCGTTCCTTTGACCCCGCCCGGAGGAAGAACGATTGCACAGTGGATCAACCCTGCTGCCTTCGCGCTTCCCGCGGCGGGAACCTTCGGCAACGCGCCACGCGATCTTTTCGCCGGGCCAGGCACCTGGCAGGTCGATACCGGTGTCGCCAAGACCTTCCCCCTCGGAGAAAGCACGCGCGTCGAGGTTCGCTCCGAGTTTTACAACGTCTTCAATCACCCGCAGCTCGGGCCGCCAAATGCTACCTGTACTGTTTCTTCGGCGTCGCCAACAGGCTGCGCAAGCGGCTTCGGCAGCATCACCACGACGGTGAACTTGAACACAGCCATCGTGAACCCGATCACCCCCGTGGGTTCGGGAACTCCGCGGGAGATCCAGTTCGCCCTGCGCTTCGAGTTCTGACCGGAGCCAGATGTGCTGCAGGGAAACGCTGTGGGCAGGCTTCTGGAGGGGGTAGCAGCTTAACAGGCAGGAAGGTAGCCAGCTAACTCGTGTAATCCAGAAACAGCACGAGTACGCCGAAGGCTGCAATCATTCCTGCTGAAAGGGTTGCCAGTGTTCCAGTTCTGCCCGCCTGGGCGGAGACTTCCACTGCGGCGCGCCAGTACAGGGCTGCGCCTGCCAGCACGAGAACGAGTTCCACACATGCGGCCGCTCTTGGAAAGTTCCAAAGACCCAGTCCGAGGCATGGGAGGTTGCCGAAGTTTCCCGGGAGTACCGGCATATCTGGGCGGTGGACCACAAGATCAAGCACCCAGTGAGACGCGCTGACCAGCGCGATGACCAGCGCGCCTCTTCTGCCTAGCCTAGGCAGAAAGATCGCACCCAGAGCCGCGGAGAGCGCCAACATCCCGACGATCGAGTGCGTGTAGTCCGCATGGATGATCAAGCCGCCATATCCCTCGCGAACTGTCTGCACCGACTCGCGATGCGCAACAAACAGCGGCGTGAAGACGATGTCCAGCCACACGGTCGCCAGCATCAACGCCCAAAGGGGCGTGGACTTCTCACGAGACTTAACAAGTGCGGCGAAGCCAAAGTGGCCAGCGATCACCTGGTGACTCTCCGGTGCTTCGCAACCGGCCAGGGAAGGCGACGGTCGACCAGCCCCACAACGCCAACGAAGAGAATGACTCCGGCGATAAAACCCATCCTGGCTCCTTCGAATGGCTCTGGTGCAAAAGTGCGGCGGGTGCAGCAGCGTTTAGCTTTAAGATACAGCAAGGCTCACCGGCGAGGACGGAGTTTCAGGTGGCAAGCTTGGTCTATGAGCCCCAGCCTGCTGAGGAGGTTGTTCGGCATGGCCCAAAAGAAAAGGGCGCGGTCACCATCCGAAGCGGGACGCGACGTTGGTGTACATCTTGGCGTATGCAGGGGCAACCGGAGGTGGAGTGAACTGTGATCGCCCGAAGTGAAGCGTGGCGAGACCAATCAACAGTCGCCGCAAAGAGCTGCGCGACTTGCTGCACAGCCGGCAGAAGACGGTGGACGTTCTTTTGCAGCTCAAGAAGGGACCAAGAGTTGAAAAACCGGACGCCAGCGCAGCCAACAGTCCCCAGCCCTCAACCCGCATCAAGCGCTACCGAAACGAGTGAAACCGCCTTTGTTGAGACTTCCGAGCACCGCAGGTTCGTAGAGTTCTG